>JAXIPJ010000273.1:0-48169 GCA_045402985.1 Anaerolineales bacterium | reverse complement strand
CGTGTCACCTGGATCTATTTTCCGCGGGTGATCGTCTGTCTGCATGCAGGGGACAGATGAAGCCAACAGGGTTGACAATGAAAAAGGGCAGGAACAAATACCGGCCTGAGACAAGAAGCGAGTTGATGCTCATCCACGAATGCACAGAATGTGGATCCCTATCGATCAATCGCATCGCGGCGGACGATGACTCCGAATCCATTATGGATGTTTTCAACGAGTCACTTCAAAATAGTTATCAGATCCGCGCACGCAGCGAGGCAAATGGGATCCTAATGTTGAACGCAAAAGATGGCGAATTGGTGCACACGCGACTGTTTGGGCAAAATGCAGAAATGCCCATATTGGCCTGGAGCGAATAAGTTCTGTTGAATCCCCTCGCTCTAAATGGGGCGAGGGGTTTTCACATTATCCGCATGCTATAATCAAATCATTCAACGTTCGGGACTCAGCTTTTGGAGGGTGCCGCTGTAGGGCCGAAATTCCTGCAATCAAATCCTCACTTTAAATCGGAGATTTTGCCCTATAATTTATTTGATTAGTACTGGTTCATGAAATATAGAGGGCCTTATGAAAGACTTCGATTCGCACAACCCATTCCTGCGCGTGGACATGCTGACTGGTTGCAATAATCTGGTCAGTTTTTCCAAGTCGCTTGAGGATAATTTTGGTAATACAATTTTTGAGCGCTGCTCGCTCATCATAGTCGACCTGCATCAATTGCGCGACATTAATCGCACAAAAGGCTTTGACCATGGGGATAGACTACTGCGCTGGCTGGGCATCGCCATCAAGGATGAATCCGAAACCACTGTCTATCGAATTTCCGGAGGAAATTTTGTGGCTATGCTCATCGGAGGGAAACACAAAACGCATGAAGCCACGGCCCGCAAACTGTTTGACCGTTTGAACAAGGAAGCTAAACAACTGGAAGTGGATACGCCGGTGGTGCGCATGGCACTCATCCATTTCCCCGATAGCGCCGCGCTCAACCCATCTGTAGTGTGGAAGAACCTCAACGAAAAACTGGAACTGACCAGTGCCGAAGAGCCCTTCCAGGTCTTTCATGCCGATACCTCTGAATCAGATGTAGCCACCCTGCGTGCCATTGACCTGATGGCCAAGAGGATCGAAACGCTCGGCGGCACACTCCAATACACCTTCAAGCTCGCTTACACAGACCCGGTCAGCAATGCGCCGAACATGCTTGCTATTCAGCGCAGGCTTGATCTGGCCCTCAGCGAAGCCATACTCGAACATAGGCATCTCAGCCTGTGCCTGATCGATGGGGATAATCTCAAACAGTACAATAAACATGGCTATGCGGCGGGAGATGATGTAATACGTAAAATAACAAGTACGCTGAGCGCGGCACTGCGCCCCAACGACTTTCTCGGCCGCTGGCGTATGGGCGATGAATTCATTATCATATTGCCATCCACAAGTGTTGAACAGGCCAGTACGGTTGCAGAAAGACTGTGCGCCTCCATTGAATCTGCGTCCCAGGGATGGCTGTATTACACCACGATCTCCATTGGCATTGCATACTATCCAAAACATGGTCATACAGCCAATAAGCTTCTCGAAGCCGCAGAGCGCGCCCTGGAATTGGCAAAGATGAGTGGCAAGAACCGAGTCATTGTTGCACAATGAGTCCAATGTGGACGGCACTTCCAATCATAAAATAATTTTTAACTTGACAAAACAAGTAAGAATTGTAAAATAACGGCGTCAATGCTCATATCCCATGGTCAACTTTAACTATTGCTCCTGTCCATGGCGGGGCTCATAGCCACTGCCTGAGACACATCCCCATTAAGCAGTCAACGACTCAGGACAGTGAAATGACCCCCGCGCATCCATATATATGCCTGCGCAGGACCGTTTGCTGTCCTTTTATTTCCATGTTGACTGCTTTTGCTTTAAAAGATATCACCACATTTTGAAAAAGGAAAATAACTCATGTCATACGTACACCCTGAATATTTGGTAGATACTGAATGGCTCGCTGCACATCTGAACGATGCAGATGTCCGCATCATCGAATCGGATGAAGATCCGCTGCTTTACCCGATCGGCCACATCCCTGGCGCAGTACAAGTGGATTGGTTCAGCACATTACAGCATCCATTACGCCGCGATTTTCTCACCAAGGAAAAGTTCAAAGAAGTGGCATCCAACCTTGGGATCACCAACGATACGACCGTTGTATTTTATGGAGACAAGTCCAATTGGTTCGCCTGCTACGCCCTGTGGTTGTTCCAATATTACGGACACAAGAATGTGAAGATTCTGAACGGTGGACGCGCCAAGTGGGAACAGGAGAAACGCGAATTGGTAAAAGATATTCCCTCTTATGAAAAAACAACTTATAAGGCGAAAGATGCTGATAAGTCAATCCGCGCATTCCGCGATGAAGTGCAAAAGCAAAGCAGTTCCAAGAAGCCGCTGGTGGATGTCCGTTCTCCGAAGGAATATTCCGGTGAACTGATCTCCATGCCAAACTACCCGCAGGAAGGCGCGCAGCGCGGCGGGCACATCCCTGGTGCTGTAAGCATTCCGTGGTCACAGGCAGTCAATGAGGCGGATAGCACGTTCAAGACTCCCGATGAACTGCGTGCGCTTTATGAGGGCAAAGGCGTCAAGCCTGATGAAGAGGTCATCGCCTACTGCCGTATTGGTGAACGTTCATCGTTAACCTGGTTCGTCCTGAAATACCTGCTGGGGTATCCAAACGTAAAGAACTACGATGGTTCATGGACCGAATGGGGTAACCTCGTCGACGCGCCGATCGAAAAATAAATTTTCTGTCACACACCTGCCCTGGCGTGCGGTGCCAGGGGAGACCACACAGTTTCTTGAGATTTTTCTCAGATCCTCTGTGGACTCCGTGGCTAAGACTCATGACAAACCTGCCTCCCAAACTTCAAGAAATCGTAGATGACTTCGCCAGCATGACACGCGAAGAAAAGCTCGAAACATTGATCGCCTACGCCGAGTCCTTCCCGCCTTTACCTGATTGGCTTACGGAAGCACGCGACAAAATGGAGGCCGTACCCGAATGCATGACGCCTGTCCGTCTCTTCGCAGAAAAACAGCCTGATAACGGGATCATATTTCACTTCGACATCCCACCTCAATCTCCGACCGTGCGCGGACTCGCCGCCATCCTGGCCAATGGACTCAACGGCTTGCAGGCCGAAGAGATCCTCACGGTTCCCTCAGATTTCTTCCTGCCCATGAAATTGGACGAGGCCATCTCGCATCAACGCATCAACGGCTTTATGGGGGTTCTGGCTCACATGAAACACGCCGCGCTCGAATCGATGAAGGAAAAATAAATACGAGGAAACACAATAAATTAGATTGACTTTATAGAAATTGATAGTTTCTCTGTAGACTCTGATAGCATCGCAGGCGTATTCTTTAGGCAAGTTCCTAAAGGAGGTACTGTGATGAAAACAATATCGATCTTTCTTGCATTGGTCAACTCACTGCTGGCCGGTTTGTTGATCGCATACAGCTTGTCTGGCAGTGAGATCCGTCAGGCTGCTGTATGGTGGTCATTGACCAAGGTTCTGGCTGGGCTCTCAGTCATTGTGATTGGCGCGCTCATGTGGTTCGGAACCATCGGGAATGTTCGGCCCGGTCTCATGGCACTGGGCAGTTTATCTCTGGTGGCCTTAGGTGCAGCAACCATAGTCTGGACTCTCCACCTAGCGGTGGTCACCGGAGATATGGAATATTATATGGTCATGTACGGGGGAAGCCTCATTATGCAAGGCGCAGCGGCCCAATTCGGGTCTCCGGGCGAGACCAGAAATATGACGACATCCTAGTTTTGAGGCCCCGCCTGATGGCGGGGTCTTTCTTTGCCTCGATAATCCATCCAATTCCCGGGCTGATCGCGTGCGATCCATTTGGATTACAATTTAGAACGGACCCCACACATCACAGAAGGAGGAGGTTATGGCGAAAATCCTATACATCGAAGACAATCAGGATAATATCACCCTGGTCGAAAGGATCGTAACTTCGCGCGGACATGAATTCCTGTCTGCAGATAATGCTGAAACGGGATTGGAAATGGCCTTCGACGTTCGGCCCGATCTGATCCTGCTGGATCTAGGCCTACCGGATGCAGATGGGCAAACCCTATCCGTGTGGCTGCGAAATGACCCAACTTTGGAATCCATTCCCATCATTGTGCTCACCGCCTGGCCTGAGGAAGTGGTCCGACACACAGTTGAGGCCTACAACCTGGACGGGTATTTATGCAAGCCATTCACCCTGGCCCAATTGGTGAAAACGATCGACAATGTACTGAACAAAAAACCCTCATGACCATCGAACTCATTCCAGCTGAACGGTTCAGCTTGCAGGAATTAACTGACCTTTATAACCAGACCCGGGTGGATTACATGGTGCCCATGCCAATGAATGCCAGTCGCCTCGGGGATTATGTGCATGACTTTGATATTGACCTTGCCAGGTCCTGTGTAGCACGCTCAGAAGATGGCGACGCTCTTGGCTTGTGTATGTTGGGTGTGCGCCATCATCAGACATGGATCACCCGCCTGGGAGTCCTGCCTGCCACGCGACGAAGCGGGGTCGGCCTGGCATTGATGGACTTCATGCTGGAAAATGCCAGGGATCTGGGTGCAGTAGAGACTCAACTGGAAGTGATTAAGAATAACGTGCCCGCCTACAACTTGTTTTTGGGCAAGCACTTTACTGAGACAGGTGAATATCTGGTCATGCGCCGCGCGCCCCATCTTTTATCCGAGTCGTTGCACGGAAATGTCGATTGGCTGGATACAGGCAAAGCATTGGAAGCCATGCAATCATACCCGCATCATCTAACGTGGATCAATGCCCCGGAGTCCATGCGAAACGCCCGCGATGTCGAAGGCCTGCACCTGAGATTACCAGATGGCAGCAGTGGCTGGCTGGTGTATCGCAACACAAAGTTTACGCTCAGGTCAACCCTCAGCCACTTGATCATACACACTGAGCAAGGGGATCCAAATGAGATTGGCGCCCAACTTTTATTACACCTTCATAGCCATTACCCTCATCATGATACCTATGCAGAGAACATTCATAAAGATGATGTACATCTGCCTGCCTTCCAGGCCCTGGGTTATTTCGAAAACTTTTTACGCATCGAAATGTGTCGTTCGTCAAATATATAGAATGTTGAAAAGATCAAAAGCCGTTTGATCCAAAATATTTGGATTCACATCGCAGAATTTCCATCTCTGATTAATAGGTTCTAATAAAGAATATTTGCATAAATTTAGTGAGTATGTTAAACTAAGTCTAGTAATGCCCAGCCTGCCCCCCTCAGGCTGGGCATTACTACTTTAAGGCGATTAATTCCCGTGTCGATTTTTAGTACAATGAAAATATGAAAAACAATAGCCTGTATTTTCTCATTTTATTTATTGCGATGACTCTCGCCTGTAATTCCAGCACTGGACTTCCAGCCGCCTCTCCCTCACCGGTACTTGCGGATACCCCAACTGTCACTCCCGCTGAGACCCTTTCCCCCACACTAACATCAGCCGCCATAACTCTCTCTACAGATACACCCGCGCCAACGGAAACACTCGTTCCAACTGTGGCAAGTTTGAAAGCCAAAGTGACCGCTGAGAAGTTGAGTTGCCGTTATGGTCCCGGCGCAGAATATCTCTATCTGTACGCATTGAATCAAACTGCAAACATAAAATTAATAGGGCGCACCGATGCAAATAACTGGCTTTGGGTGGATGGCACCAACAAATGCTGGGTCAATGCAAAGTTCATCGAAATCGCTGGCGATCCGAAGAGTCTACCCATTGTCTATCCCGGCCTGGCAAAACTTCCTGTTTCGCCTTATTATCCGGGGCCGGATTGGGCAAAAGCGACGCGCGAGGGCAACAGTGTGGAGATCACATGGGAGGCGGTGCCAATCAGCCCGGGAAAATATGCGGATGAGTTTATGCATCAATACATTATCGAAGTTTGGCGCTGTGAAAACGGCGAGATCATATTTGAAACACTCGGCACGAATTTCCCATTTATCACTGTTGAAAATGACGAGGCGGGATGCAGCATCCCCTCGCACGGATTTGTATGGGTACAGGAAAAGCATGGCTACGGAGGCCCTGTAGAAATCCCGTGGCCAGATCCGTAAAACGTTAAAATCAACTCTAGGACAACTAAGTCATGGAGCCTTTTGAAAAGACCCTTGAAACTCTGTGATCTTTGTGGCAAAAAGAACTTAAGAATCCCGCTAAACGTGGGGTTTTTGTTTAAATATCCAAAAGTAGATATTGACATATTGAAAATTAAGTTGTAATATACAAGCAAATAGCAAGTAAAAGTAAATATTTTCAATTCAACTCTTGTAATTATTCATCCCAAAATCAATAAAAGGAGATAGAGATGTCTGACTTTGCAATTGACGCAACCCAGCTTGTCAAAAAATTCCCTGCCCGCTCAGGCACAGGCAACAAAACTGAATCCGCCTCTGCACCGCGGCGCCGGCGTTGGCCGTTTGGCAAGCGCGAACCAAAAGCCATGTTCACCGCGGTCAATGGCGTTGATTTGCAGATCAAACGCGGCGAGATCTTCGGGTTACTGGGGCCGAACGGGGCTGGCAAATCCACCACCATTCGAATGTTATGCACATTGCTCGAGCCCACCAGCGGCACCGCCCGCATCAACGGCTTTGACCTCGTTGCGGAAGCCAACGATGTGCGCCGCAGTCTCGGCACATTGCTGGCAGGCGAGCGAAGTATCTACTGGAAGCTGACCGGCCGCGAAAATCTGGAATATTTCGCAGCGTTGTATCACATCCCTGCAACAGTCGCCCGGCAACGAGTCGAAGAATTGATCGAACGCATGGAGCTCAAGGATCGCGCCAATGAACTCGTCGAAAAATATTCAACTGGGATGCGCCAGCGAGTCGCAATTGCAAAAGCTTTGCTTGCCCGCCCACCCATTCTCCTTTTGGATGAACCTACGCTCGGGTTGGACCCTCAAGCCGCGCGCCGTTTAAGGGAGCTGATCGCCGAACTGAAGCAGGAGGGCCACACCATTCTGCTGACGACGCATTACATGGAGGAAGCAGACCAACTCTCCGACCGCATCGGGATCATTGATACAGGCCGCATCATTGCGCTGGATACACCTGAGGGACTCAAACAACGCATCGAGCAAAAGGAAGTGATCCGTCTTGAGGTGGCGGGCTGGCACGAAGAGATCGCAGATAAACTCAAAAGCATTGCTGGGATCGAGAATGTCATCTCGCGCCAACAAGCTGAAGCTGATGTGTGGGAGGTGAACATGCAGGCACACAATAGCCGCGCCGCCCTGCCGCGCATCGTGGAACATATCAGCGGCAACGGTACGCGTTTGGTCAACATGAATATCGTCAAGCCATCGCTCGAGGACGTGTTCATCCATCTTACAGGCAAGGCATTACGTGATTAAACGGAGGCAGGCATGAGGTCCGAAATGAGCATTTTTTCGTCGCTGGGGAAACCTGGAATTTTATCGGAGGTCCAGGCCTTTATCGCCATCACACGCCGTGAGTGGACCATCTTCCGTCGTTATCCATCCTGGATCATTGCATTATTGATCTGGCCGCTTATCTTTCCGATGATGTACATACTTACGGGCCGCGCGCTATCTGGCCCAGATGGCAGCGGGCTGGCTGTGTTCACCAAAACAACAGGAGCAACGGATTTTATCGGCTATATCGTGATAGGCACAACCGTGTGGATGTGGCAGAATATTGTGCTGTGGGATGTGGGCTTTTCATTACGCAATGAGCAAATGCGCGGCACACTTGAATCGAACTGGCTTTCACCCACCTGGCGATTCTCTTATTTGCTGGGGCACACGGGACCACAGATCATTTCAATGGCCATGTTCGTGCTGATCACCGCCGTTGAGTTTGGTTTGATATTCGGTGTGAAACTACACGGAAGCATCTGGCTGGCAGCACTGGTTATGCTCGCTTCAATCCCTGCGGTGTATGGGCTTGGCTTTGCATTCGCCAGCTTGGTCATCACTTTAAAAGAGGCGCATGCATTTGTATTCCTGGTGCGCGGCTTGGTGATGATTTTCTGCGGCATTACCTTCCCCATCAGTCTTTTGCCAGGCTGGATGCAATCCGTGGCGGCGTGGTTGCCACAAACTTACATGATCCACGGTATGCGCTCAGCCGCTTTTGCAAACGCCAGCTTGACGGATCTGTGGCCTGATCTTCGGGCCTTGATCCTGTTCGGGGCATTCTGGCTGATCGTTGGCTATCTGCTCTTTACATGGATGGAACGCCGCGCACGCCAGACCGGCGCCATCGGACAATATTAGGATGCCGGACATGCAAACACAACTCCTCTCCCGACCCACTTTAGCAACTCAGTTGCGGGCATTATTCGTGATCGCGCGTAAAGATTGGAAAGTCTTCTGGCGCTATCCATTGAACGCTGTATCGAACGTCTTTCAACCGATCATTTGGGTCACGCCCATCTACTTCATGGGCAAAGCCTTCAGCACAAACGGACAGGCAACAGGCTTCGCGGCCTATAGCGGCACAGGCGATTACATGTCCTTCATTTTGATCGGCACCGTGTTAAGCAACTTTATCCTGACTGTGTTTTGGGGCATGGGAAACGCCCTCAAAGAGGATATGGACGCAGGTGTACTCGAATCAAACTGGCTGACACCCGTCTCGCGTTTGCTGATCCTTGTAGGGAGAACCCTAACGAGTTTATTGACCACGGCCATTACATCGCTGGTCATGCTTGCAATTGCGGCAGCATTATTTGGCTTTCGGCCCACCGGAAATACTGTCGCGGCGTTCCTTACGACCATCCCGATGCTGTTGGGGTTATATGGCTTCGGATTCGCTTTTGCCGCCATCGTACTTATCATGCGGGATGCCAACACAATGATAGACGTGAGCAGTTTCCTTGTGCAGGGACTCTCTGGAGCGAACTTCCCGGTTCGATCCCTGCCCTATTGGCTGATCCCGATTTCTCTGATGCTGCCACTCACCTACGGCTTTGACGCTGTGCGCGGCTGGCTGTTACAAACGAGTACGCTTCTGCCCCTGCGAACGGAAGTTGCGCTTCTGATTGTTTTCATGTTCGTGACGCTTTGGTTGGGTGCCTGGGTATTTTACAGAGTCGAACGACGCGTCAGAACTCTCGGAACGCTGGGTCAGCACTAATTAGCTTCCAGCGCTGTCCTCGGCGCTGGGGTTTGTTGGCAATCACTGCCGAGGACGGCATCATGGGCAAGGGGTTCCAGAATCATTAATCCAAAATAAGAACAAATGTGCTATAATTCAATTCTCCCCACACGAAAGGACATGAATGTTCACTCGTCTTAATAAAATTTACCATGAGTTTCCACGCCTATATTGGATCGTGGTGGCTGTGCGTTTCATTGATGGAATTGGAGGCACACTTCTTTTCCCATTCTTTGCGCTTTACATCACACAAAAATTCAATGTTGGCATGACACAGGCTGGCATCCTGCTTGGGATATCATCGCTTTTCGGTCTGGTCGGGAGCATGTTCGGCGGCGCTCTGACCGATAAATTTGGGCGCAAACAACTAATCCTTTTCGGATTGGTCTTCAGCGCCATTAGCACGCTCGGCTTTGGTCTCGTCAATGATTTAAACATACTTTATCCGCTCGTGATTGTGGTAGGTCTGCTTTCCAGCGTGTCTCAACCAGCGCATGAAGCCATGATTGCGGATATCCTGCCCGAAGAGAAGCGACAGGAAGGCTTCGGTATCCTGCGCGTGGTTGCCAACTTCTCCTGGATCATTGGCCCGACGATTGGCGGCTTTCTGGCAAACATTAACTTCTTCTACCTGTTCGTGATCGATGCAATCATCAGTTGTATTGCTGCGGTCATTATTTATCGCACCATCCCGGAGACCAAACCCGAACCTCACGCTCACGAAAAAAGCGAGTCCTTCCTGCAAACCGTGGGCGGGTATCGTTTTGTGTTACGCGATACTGCCTTCGTATCTTTCATCGTTGCCAACATCATTATGTTGATCGTCTATCAACAAATGTATGGCTCGCTCTCGGTTTATCTGCGCGATAACCATGGTATCAACCCGCAGGGATATGGCTTTCTAATGACTACTAGCGCCATCACAGTCATACTTTTTCAATTCTGGCTGACACGCACCATCAAATACCAGCCACCTTTTCTGATGATGGCTTTCGGCACAATTTTTTATGTGATTGGCTTCACACTTTTTGGCCTGGTCACAACTTTCGTTTTGTTCGCACTCAACATTGTCATCATTACCATTGGCGAGATGATCGTTGTCCCCACCAGTCAGGCTTTGGTGGCGGGCTTCGCTCCTGAAGAAATGCGCGGTCGTTACATGGCTGTCTCAGGACTCTCTTGGGCAATCCCTTCGACGGTTGGTCCCGCTGCAGCAGGCTATATTCTGGATAATTACAATCCGAATCTTCTCTGGTACATCGGCGGAATATTATGCGGACTCTCGGTACTGGCTTACTACTTCCTTCATCTGCGCCTCGGCAACCGACAGGAATTTGCTCCCACCAAAGAAGACGCATTGCCGCTGCCAGCCCCGACGGATTAAATAATCGTCCCGCCAAAAAAAGGCGGGACGATTTGATTCAAGAACTATTTATCGTTAGAATTAATGGTGATGCCCTTCTTCATGCACATGCCCATGCTCCAACTCCTCCTCTGTGGGTTCACGCAGGGCAACCACCTTCACGTGGAAGTGTAGTTCATCGCCAGCCAATGGATGGTTGAAGTTCAATGTGACATTGTCGTCCTCAATGCTCTCAACCCGTGCATAACGCGAATTGCCCTCTTCATCGCGCACAGTTAATTCTGTATCTACTTCCATGGGCATCTCTTTCGGGAAATCGGTGCGCGGCACCTTCATGAAAGCCTCATCATCGAATTCTCCATAACCATTTTTAGGCTCGACGACCACGTCCTTGCTATCGCCGATCTTCATACCGCGCATCTCCTCCTCCAACCCAGGGATAATGTTGCCATACCCAGCCAGAAACTGTAACGGTCCCTGCCCATCTGAAGAGTCCAACAGTTCACCATCTACATGAAGCGTGTACTCCATGGAAACAACCACACCATCTTCTACCGTATCTTTGCTCATTTATTTATCCTTTCAAACTACCAGCCTGAGTTTATTTCGCCAGCAGATTCGTCCATTGTAATCGTTTTGTAACCAACTCCATTTTGAGTGGATGAAACAAAGTGGCTTACATCCCGTCTTGTTTAACAGAGTGCCGCACGCATGTAGAGTAGACATACATATCTGAACTTGAACTTTGAATCTTAGGCTGAAAAACTTTTTCAAAAGTTTAGCGAATAATGAGACGCGCGGTAAGAAAATCAGACTCATCATTGAGGAAAATAAAACAGGAGTAAAATCCTGTAATTCAATTACCTAAGAAAGAAATACCTTCACCTACCAAACCTTGTACTGAGCGTTGACTTGCGTAGAGATCAACGGTTTCTAATATCAACCACAGAGGAGAGTACTTATGAGCAAATTTGTCAGGTATATTTTGTCCGCCGTTGTCGTTCTGACCCTATTGTTAGGATCCATGGCAATGGCGCCCGCCGCGCGTTCAGATGCATCGATTCATCTGAATAGCGGTGTTTTCGTTCCCTCGCAGAGTGAGTTCGCCGCGCAGGGGAGTCAGAAGTACTATGTCGTCCAGCTTGTAGGGCCCATTCAGCAGTCCTGGAAGGATGCGATGAGCGCGGAAGGCGCAGAGGTGCTGGACTACATCCCGGACTTTGCGTTCAAAGTGCGCATGAATCCAAGTATTGCGAATCGTATTGGACAAAATAACTTTGTCAGCGCCGTCATTCCTTTCCAGGCACAATTCAAGTTTGGTTCCGATTTGAAGCGGGACGGCGAATTGAACGTCTATCAGGTCCGAATCGAGAAGGGGACAAATTTCGGACAAGTCCGTTCACTGGTCGCGCGCACTGGTGCAGAAATCCTTAGCTTTGAAGAGGACATTCTGATCGTCGCGGCGAACGGCTCGCTAGTGGATGCGATCGCTCAAGTGGACGATGTTGCGTCCATCAACAACTTCTATCTCAATGAAAAATTGAGCAACTCGAGCGGACCTGCCTTCAACGACACAGCGAGGGACATCATCGGCGCGACGGTTGCCAACAACCGTGGTTATAACGGCTCAACACAGATTGCGGCTGTATCCGATACCGGCATCGGTGGCGGGACGACATCCACTGCACATGTTGATATTCCAGCAAGCCGCGTGGCTTCAATTTTTAACTGGCCCGGCGCGGCTGGCGGATGTTTCCAGACCATTGTGAACGACGGTTCGATTGACGTGGACTCAGGTCATGGCACACATACATCTGGTTCCGTTCTGAGCGACGGCGAAGCAAGTGGGCTTGGTCAGGGTGTTGCCCCTGCTGCAAGTTTGGTTTTCCAATCCACTGAAAACTGGGCGACCATCACAAGCTTTTGTCAGATTTTCGGCGGTTACCCGGCGAATGGCTACTTCCTTACAGGCTTGCCAAGCAATTTGGGAACCATGTACCAACAGGCATACACTGCGGGCGCAAGAATCCATTCCAACTCCTGGGGCGCGGCTTTGGCTGGCGATTACACTGTGGACAGCGCCAACACAGATTCCTTCATTTGGAATAACCGCGATATGGTGATCACCTTCTCAGCCGGGAATGAAGGCACGGACGCGAACAGCAACGGTGTTGTAGATAATGATTCAATTGGCTCACCCGCAACAGCAAAGAATGTGCTCACTGTGGGTGCAAGTGAGAATGCACGTGCAGATAACTATCCATGTGATACGAGCCTCACTTATACATCGCAGGATGCTTATCAAAGTGGGCAAACCTGCAACAGCATGGGCGGCAACCAGGCGAACTTCCTGGGCACGTATGGGCAACGCTGGGGAGCCGATTTCCCTGCCAATCCCCTCTTTAGTGATGTGAGCGCCGGAAACAGCGGGCAGATGGCATCCTTCTCCAGTCGCGGTCCTACAGACGACACCCGCATCAAACCGGATGTGGTTGCGCCGGGCACCTGGATTTTGTCAGCATTCTCCAGTTTGTATCAGCAAGGCTACGGCGACCCGGTGAATCCGCAGAATGGAATTCACCAATGGGATGGTTGGGGTATGCCAATCAACAGCGAATATAAATATATGGGTGGCACATCAATGTCGAATCCAATCGCGGCAGGCGGTGTGACTGTTGTAAAAGATTATTACAACAAGGCTCAAAGTATTAACGCCACTGCAGCTCTTGTCAAAGCTACTGTCATCAATTCCGCTGTGGATATGGCTGACGAGAACAATGACGGCCTAAATGATAATGACTTCCCCATCCCGAATGTCCATGAAGGCTGGGGCTTGGTCAGCCTCGACGGCGCGACCGATGGAACCATCGCTTTTGTGGATGAAGGCACTGGCTTAAGCACCGGCGGTTCACAAGCTTTTAACGTTACCAGCACAGGCGGTCCGCTCAAAGTGACCGTCGTCTGGTCAGATTATCCATCAACGGATACCGCATCGGTGAATCTCGTCAACGATCTCGACGTCACAGTCACCGGCGGGGTCAACACCTATCGCGGGAACGTCTTCTCCGGCGGTTGGAGCACGACTGGTGGTTCTGCAGATCGCCGCAACAATGTTGAGAACGTCTACATTCAATCACCTTCCGGCACGTATACCGTGACAGTTAGCGGGTTCAACATTCCGAATGGTCCGCAAAAGTTTGCACTGGTAGTGGACGGCGGCACGCTTGGTACGGGCGGCCCGACACCAACCCCAACCAACACAACAGTTCCGCCAACGCCAACGAACACTGGAATACCACCTACGGCAACCAATACGCCTGCTCCTTCCACAAGCACAGGCTATCTTTCGCCATCCGCGCAAGCCGCGCAGACTTCCAGCGCAGGTGATAACAACGGTTATCAAACCAGCCCCACCAACGCATTTGCCAATGACGGAGCAGTTGCGACGGATCTTAACAGCGGCACGAACAAGAATACGTCCTGCACGAATACCGGCAAGGATAAACATCTGTTTTATGACTACAACTTCTCCTTCGCCGCGAGTGCAATCCAAGGCATCGAAGTGCGTCTCGACGCGCGCGCAGACGCCAACGGTGGAGCGCCCAGGCTCTGCGTCGAAATTTCCTGGAACGGTGGCGTATCCTGGACCACATTCAAGAACACCTCGAACCTCACCACCTCAGAAGCCACTTACATTCTGGGCGGCGCGGCGGATACGTGGGGACGCACCTGGGCTGCAGGTGATTTCTCGAACACCAACTTCCGCATCCGCGTAACTGATGTGTCGAGCAATGCGAACCGCGACTTCTTCTTGGATTACATCGCGGTCAATGTCACGTACCAGCCATAAATATTCAAGATAAATCGGTTTCAAAAAAGATGGACATCCAATGGTGTCCATCTTTTTTGTTGCAAACCATACCGTATAATTAGATTATGCACTACGACCTCTGCCTGCCCTGGTACTGGGAATATGATATTGATTTCGTCCAATTTGTGGAGCATGCCTGCCATGAACAGGGATTGACCTTATGGCAGATCACGCCCAACGATCTGCTCGAATCGATCACAGAGCTTTATAAAGGTGAAAAAACATTTCGCACCATTCTGGATCGTTCACAGTACGATCCCCGTTTTGGGCCGATCCATCGCTGGGCGCGGCAGCACAACGCGCGGCGAATTAACCCGGCAGAAGTCTCCGCCTGGTCTGAAGATAAAGCCACGATGCATCTTGAACTCATCAATGCTGGCCTGCATACACCTTACACTATTCTCCTATCCCCATTCATCGAACAACCCGTCCTGCCACATATGGACTTAAACCCAATCGGAAATCAATTTGTGATCAAGCCATCGAACGAAGGCGGCAGCGAAGGCGTGATCCTGGGCGCCTCCTCCCTTGACCAAATCCTGCGCGCTCGAATGGAATTCCCAGCGCAAAAATATCTCATCCAGGCCACCGTCACGCCCCGCACCATTCATGGCCAGCCAGCGTGGTTCCGCGTGTTTTACGCAGTTGGCAAAACCTATCCCTGCTGGTGGCACCCACTCACCCATGTCTTTTCAACCGTCACCCAACAAGATGAACATAAATACGAACTCTCCCCTCTGCACGAAATCACTCAACGCATTGCATCGATTTGCAAACTGGATTGGTTCTCCACTGAGATTGCGCTGACGCTTGAAGAATTCATCGTCGTCGATTACGTCAACGATGGCATTGATACTCGTATCCAATCCAAAGCTGTGGATGGCGTGCCCGACGAAGTGATGCAAAGCATCGCAGAACAACTGGTAAAGATTGCAAAAGGATAGACTCATGACTCGCGCGCGTGATCTGGAGATTCCATTTGACGGCAACACTGGCGCACACAACGCCATCACAGACGTCTCAGGCGTGACCGTTGGGTATGCTACCGTTATCGAAGGCGGCTCAGCGCGGACGGGCGTCACCATCATCCACCCGCGCGGACAGGAGAATCACGAGCCCGTCTTCGGCGCCTGGTTCCCCTTCAACGGCAACGGTGAAATGACAGGTTCCGCCTGGCTCGAAGAAGGTGGCATGTTGGAAGGCCCTATTGGAATCACAAACACTCACAGTGTTGGAATTGTGCGCGATACGATCATCCAATGGCAGGTGGAACGCGACGCGATTTTTCAAAAGTGGTCCTGCCCACTGGTCACTGAGACAGCGGATGGCTGGCTCAATGATATGAACGGATTCTTCATAAAGCCTGAACATGTAATGCAGGCATTGAACTCTGCACAATCGGGCCCAATTGCAGAAGGCAACGTCGGTGGTGGAACAGGTATGATCTGTTATGAATTCAAAGGTGGCACAGGAACATCCTCGCGTAAACTACCCGCGAAATTAGGCGGCTGGACTGTGGGCGCGCTGGTGCAATCCAACTTTGGCAGGCGATATCAACTCACAGTCGCAGGTGTGCCAGCGGGTAAACATCTCAAAGATGATGCACCATTCACAAATGGAGAGAATCCTTTTGCACAGGATGGTGGTTCGCTGATCGTGGTCATCGCAACGGACGCGCCCCTACTCCCGCATCAGATCAAGCGATTGGCGAAGCGCGCTTCGCTAGGAATGGCGCGTACCGGGTCACTCGGCGGCAATGGCAGCGGCGATATATTCCTGGCGTTCTCTACCGCACCTTCAGGATTATCCGATGAAATGACCTGCTCAGTGAATTACGTCCGCAACGACCATCTCGACCCGCTGCTCTTTGCATCCGCGTACGCCACAGAAGAGGCGATTATCAATTCCATGATCGCCGCGAAAGATATGACGGGGCATAACGAAGTCAGCATCAAGGCATTGCCCCATGAAGGACTAAGAGAGTTAATGAAGCAGCATAACAGTACCGTAGGCAAAAGGGTATAAGCAGAACCTAGCAGTGATGGGGTAGCACGCCATTGGTCTGCCATGCGGGGCAATAATCATTTGCAGAATTCTAGAAGTAGAAACGAATAAAATTGGTCTTGAATTTGATGTTCGGATGTTGTATAGTACAGGTTGGAGGAGCGGGGATTAACCGAATAAACATGAGCATATCATCCAGGCTACTCAATAATGCACTCATATCGGATAGGAGATTCTCCCACGTTCCGGGAGATGAAAGATCAGGTTCAAAATAGGGAACAACTCTCATGACAGCCAACCGTTTCTTGCGTAAGATGAGTATGGAAGTTGCAACGATTCGAAAGGAGTGTTCCCATGAAACTAAATCGCTCAACCAACTGGATACGCATAGCTTTATTGTGCCTGACGCTGGCCTTGGTAGTTATCGTGTTGACGATTCCTCTGCTGGCAAAAGGAATTTCACAGATCGTAGGCAACCCAATAGGGCCAGAGAAATTGGATATTAGGCCCATCCCCGTCCCTGTACCCCCAGAGCCATTGGCAATCAACGATCCGCCTGTTTCAGAGACATCTTCTTCATCATTAGCCAGTGGCTCAATACCTCAGCCGATCCTGGTTCCCACACCGCCTGTATCAGCCGTGCAGATTACGACTGCGTCTACAGAACCTCAAATGCCTGAATCATCCACTAGATTGGCTGTACAGATTGTAAATAGTCAAGAAGTCATTGCCATCAGCCTGATGTTCATTGTGTTGCTCAGCTGGATATGGCTGCATCGGGTACCAGGTTTTCACTCCTGGAACAGGAAGAATGCATGATGGACCATCGATTTGCTAATTCGATTGCCTTCTTGTGCTTGCTCTCCATTCTGACCGCTTGTGCTGGCGCGGGTCCAATCCCAACCCAGCCCCCTCAGCCGCCGGATGAATATCTATTGAACGCGCTCGACTGGATCGAAACGCACTCAGTCAAAATCAATACAGGGGACTGGCCAGCAATCCGCGAGCAGGCTCTTGCTCTTGCCCCCAACCCGCAGACACCATCCGATGCATATCCAGCCATTCTATATGTCGTGAAACAATTAGGCGATTCAGCCACCTTTTTCACCCCACCTGACAATACAAAGGATATTCCAGATGATGTTGGACTTATCGCTTTCTATCCGGAAGCGATGATTGTATGGGTTGCTCCGGGTGGACCTGCCGAACAGGTTGGCGTTCAAATTGGCGATGTCATTGAATCCATTAATGGAGTGCCTCCCAAGCAATGGCAAGGTACGCGGTTCCTGGATTGGTATGGTGATGAAATCGCCCTTCAAATAACAGTCCGTAGAGTTGACCAGGCTCAACCAATCAAAGTGACACTCACAAAAGTAGTGTTATCTCCTCAACAATCAACCCCTATCGGGCGACTTATCAGTACAGATCAAGGCAATATTGGCTACATTGAATTACCCGTCGAATCAGGAGCCGGAGAGTTGTATCCAACTCTTGCCCAGGAAGTTATTCGGGAAGCAGATCAACATGGGGCTTGTGGTTGGATCATCGATTTGCGGCGCAATCATGGGGGGGATATCTGGTCTTATATCGCAGCCGTCGGACCCATTCTTGGTGAAGGCGAAGTTGGCGGATTTGTCTATCTGGATGGCACGCGTGAAGTGTGGAAGTATCAGGGTGGCAAAGTGTTCTGGGGTGGGGATGAACGGGAAGAAAGCCTCGTGGAGGGTGCGATCTATAGACTCAAGAATCCCGCGCCTCCGGTGGCTCTGTTGACAAGCCCGGCGACCATGGCGGCCGGAGAACTCGCCGTTGTGACATTTCAAGGATTGCCGAACATCCGTATTTTCGGCGAACCCACGGGTGGCTCTCCATTTTTGGTTTTCCATACCGGCTTAAGTGATGGATCGTTCCTTGGCGTAAGCGGTGCGTATGCGATGGATCGAACGGGTCGTATTTACGACGGTCCGATCGCTCCTGACGAGCCTGCGTCAACAGACTGGACCATCTTCGGATCCGACCGCGACCCGGTCATACTTACCGCGCAAGAGTGGCTTCTCCATCAGCCGGATTGCACACAAAGGTAGGATCATGCCATGAATACGCAATCTCTTCCGATCCCAACGAGGTCATCAAGCTCCACGACATTACGCGGCGGCTGGCTGTTGCTTGGACGTCTGCTGTGGCTGGTGTTTGTTCTCATTGCCCTGGGACTCTTTATTGCAGGAATCTCGCCTCGCGCAAAAGATTTGCGCGAGCAATATCAGCCCAAGATTGGTGCCTTCTTTTTTTCGAATCCATCTGGCGAAACTTTAATTTTTCCATGGAGGGATTATCCTGCCGCACAGGCAGGCATCCTTTCGGGTGACGTTCTGCTTGCAGTGAATGGCAAGCCGATAGAGCAGATCAATAGTGCTCAGGAGGGTGTGCTGAAAGAACTAATTCGGATCGGACCTGCAGGAACTCCCGTTACTCTACGAGTGCGTACAGGGAATCATACGCCGCGTGAGCATACCGTTTTCCTTGGTGGTGAAAATCCGATTGCATTAGCGCAGCTCGGTCTTTCGCCAGACTTCATCACCACATATGCAATCGCAGTTGAACTGATCTTTGCACTGGTATGCATTGGTATTGCGATCTTGATTTTTTTGCGTAAGTCAAACGATTGGCTGGCATTACTTGCTTCGCTTACCTTTATGCTAGCGTTATTGGGTTTTTCCGGAAATGTGATAGCCTTTTATGATAACAACCCACTCTGGCGACCTGCTATCGGACTATGGTTTGGTGTGATCTTGTTCTCCCTTCTTCTCTTTGCCTGCCTTTTCCCTGTTGGCCGAAACGTGCCACGCTGGACAATGGCTCTTCTCATTGCTGGAGCGGTTTGGACCTTGGTCAGTATGCTAGATCCAAATCTCCTGCTTACCAGGATTCCCAGACCCAATAACTTTTTGTTCGTTGCAGGTTGGCTGGGTATAGGCATGGTTGTGCAGATCTACCATTATCGTCATTCCAGCCCAATTCAGAAGCAACAGACCAAGTGGGTTACCTTTGGCGCCATTGCGGCGACACTGGGCGTGCTTGGGCAGGCAGCTACAGGGTTCTGGTCTATACCAGATGGTCTCCCAACTGTGCTGTTTGATCTTGCTGGTTATCCCACAACTCAACTATTCAAACTTCTTTTGCCGATCACGATTGCGATCGCCATCCTTCGCTATCACCTCTGGGATATTGACATCATTATCAACCGCACACTGGTGTATGTTGCCCTTACCATGAGTGTCATTGGAATTTATGTAGTCGTTGTGGGTACTCTGGGCACGACCATCCAAGGACGTAGCAACTTGCTTGTCTCAATCCTGGCAACGGGTTTAGTTGCCGTGCTCGTCCAACCCTTACGAGACCGCCTGCAGCGCGGCGTCAACCGCATGATGTACGGTGAACGCGACGATCCTGTCACCGTGCTCTCTCAACTGGGACAGCGTCTGGAGGGGACGCTCGCGCCGGACGCGGTGCTCCCCTCGCTGGTGGAAACCGTTGCACAGACGTTGAAACTTCCCTATGTAGCGATTGAGACAACAAACAACCGCCTCGCATCACAGCCGACAACTGATTCCTCATCCACAAGCGTCTCCTCTCCGACAGTTGCATACGGTATTCCTCAACCAGACGCCGTTGGCTTTCCTCTCATTTATCAATCCGAAACGATAGGTCAACTGCTGGTAGCGCCGCGCGCACCTGGAGAAGCATTGAGCCCCATGGATCGTCATCTCTTGGAAAATATCGCGCACCAGGCTGGTATGGCGGTCCACGCTGTGAGCCTTACCGCTGACTTGCAACGTTCGCGCCAACGTTTAGTTGCCACTCGGGAAGAAGAACGCCGACGCCTGCGCCGCGATCTCCATGATGGATTAGGCCCCAACCTCGCCAGCCAGGGACTCAAACTAGCGGCTGTCAAACAACTCCTGGAGAAAGATCCGGCTTCTGCTATCCCATTGCTAGATCAAGTCATGGCACAGAACAAGTCTACAGTAGAAGATGTCCGCCACCTGGTGTATGGACTACGGCCACCTGCGCTCGATGAATTGGGTTTGGTCGCAGCCATTCGAGATTATGTGGCTGGAATGGATGGAAAGTCCACGTTGCAGATCGAGATCACGGAACCAGTGGGAGGTTTACCTCCCTTTTCCGCAGCAGCAGAAGTAGCAGCTTACCGAGTTGTATTGGAAGCCCTCACCAATGTGATACGCCATGCACAGGCGAGGCATTGCGCCATTCGATTCTCACTTGCTCAACATGGCTCAAACGCAATTCTTCAAATTGAAATTGTTGATGACGGAATTGGTTTACCGCATGATCTCCGCGCCGGCGTTGGATTGCGCTCGATGCGCGAACGTGCAGAAGAGGTAGGCGGCACTTGTGTCGTTCATCTACTAGAAAGCAGTGGCACACGGGTTCGCGCGCAATTGCCGCTGATCAATAAGTCGGAGTTCGTCTAGCATGCGGCAGATGCAGTGTGCTTTTGTACTTTCTAGGGCTTCTTAAAGGAGTAACTTATGGGTGCTATTAAGAACCTATTTTGGAATAGAGAAGAAACACGCCTCCGCGCTGGCTGGCGGCTGATCGTGGCGATTTTCGTGTGGTTTGTCCTTCTATTCCTCGTACTTGGCCTGCGTAATAGGATGTTGTCTGAGACTCTTCCCGATCTTTATCGTGATGAGGCGACCTTGGTCATTCACTTACTACTTGTGGGCCTGGTGTTCATGGGATTGGTGGGCAGCCGGCTACTGGATCGACGCCCCGTCGCAGACTACGGCTTCCACCTGAGTAAAGCCTGGTGGCTCGACGTAGGCTTTGGAATGGCGCTGGCTGCCTTTCTTCTGCTCAGCATTTTCCTCGTAGAACTGGCTCTGGGCTGGATCGAAATCACAGGAATCTTCGTGTCCGCAGCTGCCGGTCAGCCCTATGGAGGCTATCCTTTTGGACTTGTAATCCTGCTTGGTTTGATCGGCTTCCTGTGCGGAGCAATGCAGGAGGAAATCACATGGCGCGGCTATCTGACTCAGAACCTGGCTGAAGGTCTCAACTGGAAACATATCGGCCCAGCCCGGGCAACGCTCATCGCCATGCTGGTCTCGTCAGTCTTGTTCGGTTGGGGTCACGGGAACATTCCTCATGCGACGACCCTCACTCCCTATAATACGATTCTGGCTGCCGTATTGGTGCTGGCAGCCGGATACGTGCTAACCGGTGAACTCGCTCTAAGCATCGGGTTCCACGCCGCTTGGAACTTTGCTCAAGTTCTTGTGTTTGGTTTTCCGGGCGGTGATCCCATGTTTGGCACGTCGGTTATTGCTTTCGCCCAGCGCGGGCCTGAGTTGTGGACCGGTGGGGCTTACGGGCCGGAGGGCGGACTGCTGGGCACAGGAGCCTTCCTCCTCGGTTTTGTGCCGCTGGCACTCTGGATACGCTGGCGCTACGGTGCTATCAGACTGCATCCGTCAATCGCGCAGCCTCCGGAGAGAAGACCAGGTGTCCAATCGTCGCAAAGCGTCCAGCAACCATCCGTAATCCCGCTGGACCAATAACTTTCACACCCTATATGCAAATGAATGATAAACGAGCCTGCCACGCGATCCTTTCTATAGCATGTTCATTCAAAGGATATACAAGTTGAGTATTACTATGGGTGTCAAAACAGAATCCCAATTAAGCGGAATCTGGTTACTTATCGTTCGCCTGACCTGGGTGTTCGTTGCTGTTTTCGTTCTGGTTCTCAGAATCTCCAGTTTTCCATCTCAGTATGCCCAGATAATCGCGGCCCCGAAGGGACTTGGTGTACTTGATCCAGATGTTCTCCGGGCCAGCCTGGCGCAAGCGGGAATTTCGAGTGCATTCTACGCCTCTATAGTAATCGTCCAAAACATCATGGTGATGGCCGTTTTCTATCTGGCATCGGCTTTCATCATCTGGTTAAAACCCAAGAACAGGATCGCTCTGTTCATCGCTTTTACCTTCATTACATATAACCTGGGATTCAATCCAAACTGGCAGAGTGTTCATCCTGTCTGGCAGTTCACAGCTTCGGTGTTGCTGCTGTACGGGTTCTTCTTTACATGGCTTTACTGTTTTCTCTTTCCGGATGGGCGCTTCGTTCCCCGTTGGACGATCCCGCTGGCTATCGTGTGGATGGGCCTGGGTGTTGGCGAGATCTTCTTTCCAGACACCATTCTGAACAACAATCATTGGCCGTTTACGATCACCATCCCGCTCGCGCTCGGCTTTTTCTTTTGCTTTGGGTATGCTCAGATCTATCGGTATCGCTATGTATCAGGTCCGGAGCAACGCCAACCAGTTAAGCTCTTTGCTCTGTTCATGATCGTCGGTTTCTTTATTTTCCTGGGAGGGACTTTGCCGCCTATCCTTGTACCTGCTTTTCATCAGCCTGGCTGGGTGGTTGCAGTATACAGTTTGGCTGTGAATCTATTGAATACGATTTGGAACATTCTCCTACCCGTTTCGATTGTCTTATCCATTTTCCGCTATCGGCTATGGGATATAGACATCATCATCAACCGCACATTAGTCTACAGTGGACTCACAACCTCGATTATCGTATTGTATGTGTTTGTGGTTGGATCGCTAAGTAGCCTATTACAAAATCAAAATGACCTTGCCGCTTCACTCTTTGCCCTACTCATTGTGGGGCTGTTTATTCAACCTTTACGTAATGGTTTGCAGAATGTTGTTAACCGACTTCTGCGTTTTGACCCGAGCAAACTTAGCGAATTCCCACAGGTATTGGAACAATCTTCGATTCGACCACATCAAGCGCAAGAAGAGAATTCAGAAGCTCCGTTGATCTCTAATGAGAGCTTTCATTCAAAGCATACTTTCATGTGGATCGCCTGGCTCCTCTTTGGGCTCACCGTGGTGCTTACTATTGGGTTTATCCCACTGCGCTACCTGGAGCATACTATTGCTGTCGGCTCGAATACGATGTTGCCTGCAGACTATGTTGAGCATTTGAAGCTAGATCTATTTGGCGTTATTCAAACTTTCCTCTATCTGGCACATTACCTAGCCTACTCGATACTAGGAGCAGTCATCATTTCCCGCCAGCGGAAGAATCGTATTGGCTGGCTCTTCTGCGCGATTGGGCTTGTGATGGCAATCGAAAATTT
Organism: Anaerolineales bacterium; assembly: GCA_045402985.1. Classification (GTDB taxonomy): domain Bacteria; phylum Chloroflexota; class Anaerolineae; order Anaerolineales; family Villigracilaceae; genus Defluviilinea. Next base: position 24,506 of record JAXIPJ010000273.1, on the reverse strand, counting down.
TACCGGAGAATATGCCGTCTACGGACTGTTGCTCGTGCCCGGTTCGCTCCCAGCAGCCCTGATGATCGGCTGGATTCAAAATTGGATGTGGCCTTTGCAAATAGGCCTGCCTTTCCTACTCCTGCCGCTCCTGTACCCGAACGGACGGCTGCTGTCGGAGCGTTGGAAGCTAGTGGGTTGGCTCACTATCGTAGCGATTGCATCGCTGACTCTTGGAACCGCGTTCATGCCCGGCCCGCTCGGCAACTACTTCATTGGTTCCCAGGCCACTATCAATAACCCACTGGGAATCACAGCACTGGGCTTGGTGTCGGAGCGGATGAAGATGATGTGGATTCTAGCTATTCTTCTGCTAATGCTCGCCTCCATGGGCTCGCTGATCTTGCGTCTGCGCCGGGCCACCGCTGATGAGCGCCAGCAAATCAAGTGGTTCGTCTATGTGGCCACGCTGTTAGCCATGCTACTCGGAGCAACAGGCCTTTTCACCGTCGTGACCTTTACGCCTACGGAGTCTACGTCACCTCTCGGGATAGCTTACTCCCTTCTTTTTTCGATTGTCAGCGCCGGGCTCCCTATCGCCACCGGTCTCGCCATCCTCAAGTATCGTCTGTACGATATTGACATCATCATCAATCGCACACTGGTCTATGGAGGATTGACTGTCATCGTGATTATCATCTATGTCCTCATCGTGGGAATAGCTGGAACGATCATTCAAGGAAGTGACAATCTGCTTATCTCGATTCTCGCAACTGGGTTGGTCGCGATTCTCGTTCAACCCTTGCGCGACCGCTTGCAACGCGGTATCAACCGGATGATGTATGGGGAACGAGACAATCCGGTTACTGTGCTGTCCCAATTGGGTCAGCGCTTGGAAGCAACCATCGCTCCGGATGCCGTGCTACCCGTACTGACTGAAACAGTTGCGCAAACTCTCAAGTTGCCCTACGCTGCAATCACATGGGGAGCAGCTCATGACGGCGAAGTTGCCGCAGCTCATGGCCGGCCTGCTGGAGAACTCATCCGCCTACCATTGACTTATCGGGGAGAAACGATTGGTCACTTAGTTGTCTCACCAGGTGCGCCCGGAGAGGAGTTCAGTCCAGCCGACCATCATCTTTTGAAAAACATTGCTCATCAAGCGGGCATGGCTGTCCATGCCGTGAGCCTGACGGCTGATCTACAGCGCTCGCGTCAACGCTTAGTTACTGCACGGGAGGAGGAACGTCGCCGCTTGCGTCGCGATCTACATGATGGATTGGGCCCCAACCTCGCCAGCCAGGGACTCAAACTCGCGGCGGTCAGGCAATTGATTGAGAAAGATCCGGCTGCAGCCGCGCCACTATTGGATCAAGTCATGGCACAGAACCAATCCACCGTCGATGAAGTTCGCCGCTTGGTGTATGGTCTGCGGCCGCCTGCGCTCGATGAATTGGGATTAGTTGCAGCCATTCGCGATCATGTAGCTGGGATGGATGGAAAATCCACTTTGCAAATTGAGATTACCGAACCACAGGAAGGCTTACCTCCTCTAACAGCTGCAATCGAGGTGGCAGCCTATCGAATTGTGCTTGAGGCACTCACAAATGTGATTCGTCATGCGCAAGCACATCGTTGCGTGATTCGATTTTCACTCGATCAAAAGGATTCCAACTATACCCTTCAAGTCGAAATTCAAGATGATGGGATTGGCTTGCCGAGTACGCGTCGAGCAGGCGTGGGTACGCGCTCCATGCGCGAACGTGCAGAAGAACTAGGTGGCACTTGCGACATTGAGTCTGTAATGGGCAGTGGCACGCGTGTTTGCGCGCGAGTGCCTTTAATTATGGTGTAATCAACATTGCTTCGAAAGGAGTAGTCATGAGTTCTAACTTTCCTTCTGGCACCGTCACCTTTCTGTTTACGGATATTGAGGACAGCACAAGACTATGGGAACAACATCCGCAAGAAATGCTGGTCGCCCATGCGCGACATAACCAGATTTTGCGCGAAGCCATTGAGTCCAACCGCGGTTACATTTTTCAGGTAATTGGAGATGCCTTTTGTGCGGCATTCCATACCGCTGGAGATGCAATCCGTGCCGCGGTAAAGTCTCAAACGGACCTACATGCTGAAAAATGGGAAGGTACGGCCATTAAGGTGCGGATGGGCATTCATACCGGGAAAGCCGAATTCCAAGCAGCGGATGGGCTTTATAGTGGATATATCACGCTTAGCCGCGCGCAACGGCTGATGTCGGCCGGGTGTGGAGAACAAGTATTGATCTCATTCGCTACGCAAGAGCTCGTCTATGATGATCTACCAAAAGGTGTCGAGTTAAGTGATCTGGGGAAATGGCGACTCAAGAATTTGAGTCGCCCCGAACATATTTTTCAACTGATGATTCCAGATCTACCCTGTGATTTTCCATCCCTGAAACTAAATACAATAAAGGACTTTTCTATGGACGCGATTCGTACCCTCATTGCTGATGACCATGCTTTATTTCGAGAAGGGCTGCGCGCTTTATTCGGCGCACTACCCGATATTGAGATAGTGGGCGAAGCCGCAGATGGCGAGGCAGCGATCAAACAGGTGGAAGCGACTCAGCCCGATGTCGTCCTCATGGATATCAACATGCCTGGCGTCAATGGTATTGAAGCGACGCGACGTATCCTGAGCACTCATCCAAATCTGGGCATCATCATGGTGACAATGCTCGAAGATGATGCTTCCGTATTTTCTGCCATGCGTGCCGGCGCGCGCGGCTATGTACTGAAAGGCGCTCATCACGAAGAAATCCTGCAAGCTATCCGGGCAGTGGCCGCCGGGCAAGCCGTATTTGGCCCGGCAATTGCAACACGGATGATGAATTTCTTTCAAGGTCTTAATGCTGGCGCTCAAACTGGACATGCCGCTCAAGCCTTCCCGGAATTGACCGAGCGCGAACGTGAAGTGCTTACCTTGATCGCTAAAGGTGTCTCGAACAAAGAGATCGCCGAGAAACTATTCATCAGTATGAAAACGGTGAGCAATCACATTACGAACATCTTCAGCAAACTGCAAGTGGCGGACCGGGCGCAGGCTATCATCCGCGCGCGGAATGCGGGGTTGGGGTAGGCGCGTGTGCCTGACGCCTGTGTTGGGCAGCACATCGAATCGATCACGCAGTTTACAGATTACAACTACTGGAGAGAAAGACATGGCAACCGTAAATGTCAATGGCACAAGCCTGTATTACCGCGAAGAGGGCTCAGGTGAACCGCTCCTCCTCATCCACGGTACGGGCTTCACCGCCGATGTGTGGGATAAGGTTTTTGATGCCCTTGCCCGTGATTACCGGACCATCGCATACGACCGGCGCGCTTACCAGCGCAGTCAGGGGAGTCCACTTCCCACCGCAGACTATACCCGCCAACAAGGCAAAGATATCGCTGCACTGCTTCAAGCTGTTGATGCCATTCCAGCGAATCTCCTAGGCTGGAGTGCGGGATGCATCTACGCTCTGTATGCTACGTTGATACACCCCAACTGTACCAAGCACCTCCTTCTTTACGAGCCACCCTTGTACTTACTTCGATACGTGGAGTTCTCTGGATTCCAGACATTGATTAAGTTAAATGTGCTCAAGGTCATGGGTAGGAAGCAGGCTGTCGTTGAGACCTTTCTTCGTTCGGTGCTGGTCTATGATGATGGTCGAAACTCCTATGACCACCTAGGCCAGGAACTCCGGGCTCAGGTGGCTGCTAATACCGACACGATCCTCGCCGAGCTTGCAGGCTTGACGCGAGATGCACTCAAGAATGAGCCCAAGCCAGACTTACTCAGCACTCAGGTGAGAGTGCCTGCTACATTGCTGATGGGCAAGCAATCTCGCTTACCGATGAAGAAGGCTGGGGAAAACTTGGCGCGAATCCTGCATAATGCACCCATCATATGGTTACCCGAATCCAGTCATCTGGCGCAAATCGACCAACCAGATTATTTTGTGGAGGCTGTGCGTGACGCACTGGCGCGAATACGGTGAGCAATCACATCACGAACATCTTCAGCAAACTGCAAGTGGCAGACCGGGCACAAGCCATTATCCGCGCACGGGATGCGGGGCTTGGCATTGAAGGCGATCGTAGATAGGCCCGGCACCTGAAGTACATCCTAGGTTGAAAGGAAATCTTGGATGAACCAAATAAGACTCAGCATTGGTCTGATATGTTTGTTAGCGGTTTGGTAAGTTGCTGATGTCAACGTTTGCGGGCCACATGGCAATGTAAAGCATACCTGAGGAGGCTTGCTATGAAGAAGCGCAGAAACAAAATAAAGGACAGCGAATCAGCGCAGCCTGATATACCGTCAAAACCATGGTACAAAAATACAATGGCCATCCTTGCATTCGTCGGCGCGTTGGTTGCTTCGGTTTCTGGGCTCATCGCCCTTGTTCAACGACTTGAACCAGCCAAAATTCCTCAAAACACCATAATCGTGTTTGATCGCTCGACTGCGATGAACGAACCATTTGAACGAAGCACAAAACTAGATGCAGCTGTAGGTGCTCTTAAGAATGTTTTACAGACCCAAGTAGCAGCTGAGGACAATTTGGCATTACGTCTGTTGGGTGGCTCCTGCGATGGTGAAAACTCTCAAATGGTTGTGCATTTTCGCCAGCATAATGAAGGCCGGGTTCAGGAGGCAGTACAAACTTTGCAGCCTGGTGGAGAAACAACCTTAACAAGCGCACTGATAGAGGCGATTGGTGATTTTAATGATCCAAAGCGTTTTGGCGGCCCAGATATTAACAAGAGGATTATTGTCATTACGGGTGGCAGCGACTCTTGCCTGCACGATGATGATCCGGCCACGTATATCCGCAATCGACTGGAGCCGTTGGGTTCTGAAGCAGATATCAAAGTAAATTTTCGATTCATCGGCATAGCTCTCAAGCCGGAGCAACGAGAACAGCTCAGTGAAATTGCCGAATTGACAGGTGGTCTCGCAGAAGAGCAGGTGGAGGATCAACTGTTCTTTGTAAATTCCCAAGAGGAATTAGAGGAAGCGCTTAGGAATGTAATTGAGGTAGAACCAGTTCTCACCAATATTAATCGCACAACCAAAATAATGAACAACGTTACAGACCAAATCAACCTAGTCGGTGATGCCATTAATAGTCGAGATTATGATGCAGCAGAAGAAGGTCTAAAAGCAGCCAGAAATGAGATTGATACCACGCGACCTTTGCTAGAAGACCTTGGACAAAGGCTTAGCATTCAACGGTTTCAGGAACAATTCCAGAAACTATATGAACTTGTGACAGCTAATCGAGATTTACAGGACAAGCAACTCAAACTGCTGGAAACTGCAATTAGTCAAGGTAAAAGCGGTGCTGACGAGGCACGCAATAAAACGATTCAGGAATTCAATGAAGTCACTGCGATATTCAATACCAACATAAGAGAAGTTGACAGAATCACTGAAGACATTGTAAGCCAACTTCGCGAAGCCCACATATCTCCATAGTCACAATCAGATTTTCTTAATCAATGTGAACTTGACTCTATCTGCAATCACTACCTCCCACGAGTAGCGAAAATGAATTGCAATGGTTGGATACGTTCCCAGCTCAACCGGGACAAGCTTTCGTATGTTGTTTGGGGGTCTCATAAAAAACCCTCTAAAAGCTAGGATTTTCTCCTATATGAATAGGGAATGGAGGCCCCAACAAAATCAGAGCATAAATAGGGAACTGCTCTCATGACAGTGATGGGCTTTTTGCATAGTATCAGTATATAGGTAGTTTTAGCTGTTCATGTGGAGTGTTCGTGAAGCGGCTGAAACACAAGGAGTATGAAATGAAACGAATTTCCTTGATTGTCGGTGTCGCACTTGCGCTCACCCTTGTTGTTACATTGGCCTGGACTCAGGTAGCAGTGGCGGATGACGGCCTGATCCGCGTAACCTGGCCCTCGGCCGACAATCCCGGCCCGCCGTTCTACGCGCGGATTGAGCCCACTCTGCCCTACGTTTTCAGTGATGGCGAATGGGCCGCTATTGCCTTCTATCGCGATCCCGGCTGCATACCGGCATCCTTCAACCTGCTGCTGTTCTTCGACCCGCCTGCAGCATTTGGCTGTCCACTTACCGTCCATGGCGCATCTCTGCACGAGAGTGGGGCGCTCCTCGGTGCTCCGAAGATCGCCATCTTCAAGGGCTCTGGGGCAGTGCCTGTCTGGTTCGTGCCGGTGGAAGGTGTGAACCAAGCTCTGCAAGACGGCGTCTTAACAATCGGTGAACTGGCGGGCGTGGAGGGATTGCTGGTTGGGTATGCGGATCAGTTCCACGAGACCCTGCATCCAGACCCACTCCCGCCCGAGTTTGGCGGCGGCGGGCATCAGAACTCCAAATTGGTGTTGAACGCGCATGGACAGCTGGAGGATGGACGCCAATTCCACCTGCATATCGTCGAGGTGAAAGAGGAGCTACACGCGATCGAGATCCAGTTTCGGTAAGAGGCAGCTTTTGGTAGTATAGGCTTGATCCTGCAATAGCTGGTCGTGATGCGAGCGCAAATAAGAAGGAAGAAGAAACGATGAAAACGTTCCTTATGATTATAGTTCTCTGTTTCGGCGTTCTAGTTGGAGGCTGTTCCTTTGGGAGGCCCGAACCCACTATGAGTTGGACAAGGATAGAGCCAGGCGGCGACACAAATTGCGCGCTTGACACTCCGCATGCCTTTTGGGTTCGTCCTGGAACGGTCAACAAATTGCTGGTTTACTTTCAGGGTGGAGGTGCGTGTTGGGATGCCGCCACTTGCGCCCCGGGTAGTGGATACTTCGACAGCTCGGTCACAGCAGAAGACAGCCCGATGAATTATCGTTTCGGCATCTTTGACCTGACCAATGCTGAGAATCCGTTCAAAGATTACAGTATGGTATTTGTTCCCGCCTGCACCGGCGATGTTCATTGGGGTGATAACGTTAAGACTCATCAGGGAGTGGACGGTCAGGCATTCACAATTTATCACAAAGGTTTTGTAAATGGGAGTGCTGCGCTGGAATGGGCCTATGCCAATATCACTGCGCCGGAATCAGTTTTTGTCACTGGTGGCAGCGGAGGCAGCATCGGGTCGGCGGCGTTTGCGCCGTATCTGATTGAGCATTACTCAAAATCGAAGGTAATTCAACTTGGTGATTCGTACGCAATGATCTTTCCTGGCCCAATTGACCTGCAGTCCGAGTTTCGAGCACACGACAACTTCCCCGATTGGATTCCTGCGCTTGCCGAGATCCAGCCAGAGCAATTCCGCATGGCTGATTACTATGCGGCAATCGCAAATTATTATCCCGATCATATTTTTGCCCAGTACAATACCTTACACGATTCCTCACAAGCTAGCTTTTACATGGCCCTGGGTGGAGAGGCAGGAGAATTCGAAAAGGATTTGGAGGCTAGTCTCGAATCGATTCACGCGCAAGCGCAAAACTTTCGATCCTATACTGCCAGCGGAAATCAGCATGAAATCCTTTCCGTTGCCACATTTTACACTCAGGAGGAGGATGGTATTCGTTTTCTCGATTGGGTTGCGAACCTGGCAAATAGCCACCTCGTCGAAAACGTTCATTGCGTGATCTGCGAGGCGGAAGACACAGCCGTTCCAGATCATAACGCTTCTCAGACAGCTATTAACCCCAGCGGAGAAACTCTGATCAACCCAGGTGATAAGGTCGGCAGCATGACTGTGACCACAGGCCAGGGAAATGCCGATATCTTCAGTTTTTGTGATCCCATGCCAGGAGCTGATGTTAAGGTCAGTGAATGTGCTGTCCCACCAGTGCCCAACCTCGGGATTGGATGGGGTAATCTCGCGGATTCGGCTGATCAACAGGAATCAGAATGGCAGGCACAGACCTGGGAATTAATCCTGGATGGCTACTCAGTAAATCTGCCTGCCTTTGGCACAGTGGATAGCAACATCCCCCAAGGTCATTTGCGACTATGGAACATCATGATCGAAGGACTAACATCCGGCGAACATACATTGCAGTATATCATCCATGAGAAACAGCCAGGGAATGAAGACTCTGTCACAGATATGACCTGGATTTTCACTGTCAGGTAAGCTGCAATGATGATCTTGAGCGCATTGCACCGTAGCAAGACATGAGTCACGCTTACCTACGGTCCGAGTCACGGAGAAGCGCGAGGCATTCAAGGCGATCTTCAAACAGGTACGACTACTCAGGGCTCCGTCTCTGTGGCCGTTACGCTATTCATGGCGCCATATGAGTAGAGTCATCCACACGTCCAGCCTTGAACCAACCTAACCTGGATTCCAGACGCTTAGTCAATTTTTTGGACCGAACGCCGCGCGGATGGCAACTCTGAAGGTGTTGAAAGTAGGATGATCAAATGGCAACAACAATTCAACAAGCGATCATTATCGGCGGCGGGATAGGGGGGCTGTGTACCGCGATAGCGCTCCGGCAAATTGGAATCGATGTCAGGGTGTATGAACGAACCGAGGCATTTGAGCGCGTCGGTGCAGGGCTATCGGTTTGGGCAAACGCGATTGGAGCGCTTCGCAAGCTTGGTTTGGCAGATCCAGTGATTGAGGCTGGTTCCGTCTTTCGACGCGCAGAGTTTCGCGCTCCTTCCGGGAAAGTCTTGCAATCCGGGGAACTCGGAACATTTAGCGAACCAAATGTTGGCATTCACCGTGCTGAATTGCACCGTGTTCTGGCATCAGCCTTGCCTTCTGAAACTTTGTGGCTGGGCATGAAATGCAACAGCGTTGAACAGGATGCTGAAAGCGTTACCATTCATCTCTCCAATGGAAAGACAGATCAGGCTGACCTCGTAATTGCAGCAGACGGACTTCGTTCAGTAATTCGCCAGCAACTGTTTCCAGGGACCCGTCTATACAACGAGAACCGAACTTCCTGGCGTGGCGTTGCTGCGACCCAGGATGTTATCACTCCTGACATTGTTTATCAGACGTGGGGACGCGGGCATCGTTTTGGATATTTGTATGTGGATCAGAAACATGTTTATTGGTTTGCAGTGGTCAATCTACCAGAGGGGCAAACGCTGCCTGCCGCGGAACGTAAAGATTTCTTATGTCGACACTTTAAGGGATGGCACCATCCAATTGAACATTTAATTGAAATGACGACTGCGGATGCTTTTTTAGAAACAGCTATTTACCATATTGAACCGCTGGAGAAATGGAGCAAGGGGCGGATTACACTGCTGGGGGATGCTGCTCACGCCGCTACGCCAGACATGGGGCAGGGTGGATGTATGGCCATCGAAGATGCGGTTGTGTTGGCGCGCAGTCTCTCACAGGAAAAAGATCTGGCATCTGCATTAAATCGTTATGAGGCCGAGCGCAAGCCGCGCACAACGTGGATCATGAAACAGTCCAAAGCCGTTGGCCGGATTGCACAATTGGATAACCGCTTCCTTTGTACGCTTCGAGACTTCATGCTAACCGTTGTCCCAGACAAGGTAATGAGTAGACAGCTTAACAAGGCAATAAATTATGAAGTGTAACTTTGGGTTATCAGTCAGTTCAATAACTCAAATGATTTACAAAAGATGAAGAGTGAAAAATTATCCAAATGATCACAGCCACTAAAGAGCATGCTCCGACGATCCGCGAGTTATTCCAGGAATACCTTGAGTGGGAGAACACAAAACTCTATGAAGAATTTGGTGTGCAATTTGATACACCTGAATTGGTCGAGTCGAGCATACAACACTTGAACTGGTTTATGCCACCCAAAGGACGTTTGTTGCTTGGTTATGTGGAAGATCAACCCATGGGAATTGCCTGCCTAAAAGCGCTGATGGACAGCATTGGCGAAGTCAAGCGGATGTATGTCCGTCCGGAGGCCCGAAATAGAGGCTTAGGTCGCGCAACAGCCCTCACATGTCGGGTTATAGACCATGGTTCACATCCATCTAAGAGCGCGAAGACGTGCCGCACACTCGCTTCGTCCGCTACACGAGTGTATTGCTCCGGTCGCTGACTGTTGCTGAGTAAAGGAGAGATGCTATGGAATGCAATCAATGTGCAGGAATTGAGCTTGAGACAAAAAAATGGGTGGAATGGGATCTCAAGAGGCTCCGCAAAAAAGGAAAGGACAAAGCCAGGCGGTCACTAATCGATGCGTTGCTCGCGCTGGGCGTGGAAGGCCGTGCGCTTCTCGATATTGGCGGAGGGATTGGTGTTGTTCAACATGAATTACTGGCGGCAGGCGCCAGTCTCGCGGTCAGTGTGGAAGCCTCGAGCGCTTACCTGGAGGCCGCCACGAAAGAAGCGGACAGGCTGGGGTTAAAGGATCGCATCACCTACCATCACGGGGACTTCGTAACCTTGGCTCCCCAGATCATGCCCGCTGACATCGTGACGCTTGACCATGTGATCTGTTGTTATCACGATGTGAGGTCTCTGGTAACGCTCTCCTCTGCACGCGCCCGCAAGTATTATGGCGTCGTCTACCCAACAGATACATGGTGGAGCAAGTTCTGGATTCGAATTGAAAACTTGATCTCGAGGCTCAGAGGAAGCTCGTTTCGTGCGTTCATCCACTCTTCTGAATTGGTCGATTCTTTAGTACATAGTCAGGGGCTGAGACAGATCAGTCGCCAGACAATGTTCGTTTTGCCGTACGTTTGGCAGGTTGTAGTCTACGAGAGAGGAGCGGCATGATCTCGAAGCGCACACAGGCAGGAATGTGTCGCTGCTGGCATGAAAATCGATCGAAAATTCTCTGGTTTGTTCCCCGGCCGGCGTTCATCGCTCTCGATCTTCTTGATCGCGGCGAGCGAACAGCCAACTCGATCAGCCAGCACCTGTTGGGTCAGGTCGAGCGCCTTACGCTGCCTGCGTATCCAATAGCCAAAAGAACTCGTGGTTTCCATCTCTTTTCTCAAAAATAATAGGCCCATCAGGTTTGCGACACCCGAAGGATCCCGACTATTCAGTTATAACGCTTAATGCATCTGCGGTGACTTACCTAGTACATTGTTATATCTCTTCTATCGACTGCAACGCTAGCTCAACCGCGTCATCTACAGTCATCTTCAGGCCCGCCTCCCACGCGGACGTGAATTCATCTTCGCTGAGTTTCGCCCGCGCCGCTGACAGGAAGCGGTCAAAATACGGTTTATTGAATATAGGGTCTCGGGGAACGCGCAGCGATTGCGAGAAAGATTCGGAAAGGGCTAGAATTTGAACCGCAGTTTGCGCATCTCTTTCCACAAAAAGTCCGCCAAGAAAACAAAAAGCATAAGTATGAATCCTTATCGATGCCTCGCCTCTCGGCATTAATGCCAGACCGTCACGTACGCATTGCCTGGCAACTTCGAGATTTCCTCGCTGAAATTCGAATAATCCCACGAGAAGGATGTCCGACGCGACAGATCCTAACATCGCCATTTCCTTCCTCAATTCCATTCCTCTTCGCGCATATTCCGCAGCGCTTTTCAAATTATGTTCGCCTTCAGCAATCAATGCCAGGAGTAATAAGGTGACAGCCTGCCAATTCTTCTCGCCCACACGAATCGAATAGTCAATAGCGAGTTCCGCCTCAGCCTTTGCTTTTTCAAGGTTTCCATGCGCGAAGAAAACCTGAACGCGCAAATGACGCACCTGGTTGATCCCAAACGAGGCATCAATTTCTGCAAATAACTGTTCAGCTTCCTGGAGTATCCTTTCCGCTTCATCCCATTTGCTATCGCGTGACAACTCTACTACGAATCCCAGTAGGGATTGTGCAATTCGGTCGCGGTCTCCAGAAGCGCGTGCGCGTGCAATCGCGCGCTGTGTGGTCTCAAGAAATTCTTCTCGTGTTCCTGTCCCCTTTAACACCCATCCCATCCAACTCAATGTAAACGATTCGCCCCAACTATCTCCAAGCTTTTGAAATTCATTCAGGCTTTGCTGAAAGGAAGTTCTGCTGGCTCTGAACATTCTTGATTGCGCCTGCTGGAGGGCAATCAGGGCCCATGAGTAGGCACTACCCCACGAGTCTTCCACTTCCTCGCAAAGCGCCAACGCAGTTTCAGCGGACGTTTTCAGATTATCCATCTCGTCCAAAGCCTCAGCAATGCCCGCCCGCCGATACAGCGTCTTGGCGCGCGCCTTTTTTTCCGCCTGGCTATTAGTATCCCATTCTTTATTCAATACTTGAACCAACCACTTGGCGCCTTCCAACCAATACGCACGCATATGCCAGAAAGATCCTAACGCGCCTGCCAGCCGGAGCGCGGGTTCTGCCGATGGCTTGCCCATCGTCCATGTGAGCGCGGCTCGTAGGTTTTCATGCTCGGCATCGAGTCGCTTCAACCACTCGATTTGCTCTGCCCTTCGCAAATGCGGTTCGGCAGTCTCGGCCAGTTGCAAGCTATATTCCAGATGCCGGTCGCACAAGGCTTCGCTTTCATTGGCTTCACCTAACTTATTGCTCCCAAACTGCCGTATGGTTTCCAGCATGTGATAGCGAATTTCATCACGTGTTTCTTCAGTCATCACCAAGGATTTGTTCACAAGTTGGGTAAGTAATTCTAGGATGTCTCCTGTTTTTAGGGCATCTTTTGTGATTGTATCTTTATCCGAGCAAACTGACTCAGCTGCTTCGAGAGTCCAGCCGTTGACAAAAACAGACAGACGGCGAAATAAGGTTTGTTCACTTGGAGAGAGCAGATTGTAACTCCATTCGATTACTGCCTGCAGCGTTTGATGGCGCGGCAAGGCAGTGCGGCTTCCGCTTGTCAGCAGGCGAAAGCGGTCATCGAGGCGTTTGGCGATCTGCTGTGCGCTCAACGCGCGGATCTTGCCCGCGGCTAACTCGATCGCAAGTGGCATCCCATCGAGATGGTGACAGATTTGAGCAACGGAAGATGCGTTTTGGTCCGTCAATCTGAAATTCTGAGTTGCAGCCAATGCCCGCTCGGTGAACAATCGAACAGCTTCACATTGGCTGAGCGACTCGACGGTTAGCGGGCTCAGTGAATCTGGCAGTTGAAGCGAGGGGACAAGATATAATCTCTCGCCCGACATACCCAGGGCTTCGCGACTACTGGCTAAAATACGGATCTGTGGGCAGGCGTGTAAGAGCCAGTCTGCCAGTTGCGCGGAGGCTTCGACCAAATGCTCACAGTTATCCAGAATCAGCAGGAGTTCTTTATCGAACAAATAATCACACAGTAATAGCATATCAATTACAGGACGTTGGGGTTCATCACGCAACCCAATAGCACTGGCGATTGTACGTGGGATCAGCAGAGCATCTAGGATGGGAGCAAGCTCCACCAACCATACTCCATCTGGATATTGATCTAATATTTCACTTGCAACTTGAATCGAGATTCTGGTCTTACCTGTTCCACCGGGACCCACGAGAGTAACCATGCGCGACTTTTCCAGCAAGTGGATTACATCCGCAATCTCTTTTTCACGGCCGATAAAACTGGTCAATTGAACCGGCAGGTTATGATGAGCTGAATCGAGTGTATGGAGTGGTGGGAAATCCGATGGTAAACCTGCGATATTCAGTTGGAAGAGATGCTCTGGGCGGTCAAAGTCCTTCAAACGGTGCTTCCCCAAATCGCGCAATTCAACACCTTCAGGCAACTCATCGTGTACAAGCTCCTGTGCAGTGAATGAAAGTAACACTTGTCCACCGTGTCCAGCAGACATCAGCCGCTGGACATGGCTCAGGGTTAGATATCCATGATACAGTCCATCTTGCTGAACTTCAGCTTTCCCAGTGTGGATGCCCATGCGCACCCGGATGGGCGTCTCTCCCCAATTTTCCGCCTGTAGATCAACCTGGGATTTCACGGCAGCGCGCACCGCATCCCCAACTGTATGAAATGCCGCGCAGAATTCATCGCCAATCACTTGAAATACATAACCGTTGTTGGATTCAATGGCTTCCCGCAAGATTTGATCATGGCGCGCGTGTGCGACCTCCATCGCCTGCGGATACTGCTCCCAAAGCTGGGTGCTACCTTCGATATCGGTGTACAGAAAGGTCACGGTACCAGATGGAAGTGAGCGGACAGCTGGCTCGCGCGCCAGCGCAAGCTGGTCTACCGGTCGCAAGCCACGCGCAACTTCCAGGAACCTCTCCCGCTGACCCGCTGGCACACCCAGCGCGTCTGCCAGCCGCTCCGCAATCTGCCGCGAGGGACGACGTTCATCACTCTCGATCTTCTTGATCGCGGCGAGTGAACAGCCAACTCGATCAGCCAGCACCTGTTGGGTCAGGTCAAGCGCCTTACGCTGCCGTCGTATCCAATAGCCAAAGGAATTTGTGGATTCCATCCGTTTATTAAAGCAAAGCACAGGATTTTGTGTATACCAATTTGTCTACCTTATTGTATACCCAAAGGAGACCAATTGAGTCTCCATTTCCGCTTTAATAGGAACAACTTTAGGATTTTCGTTCAAGGCAGTCTATTTACAGAGTAAGGAGTGCAAAATGATTCAGAATGAAGTTATCTCAAGTTCAGGAAGGACTTCCTCCACAGACGAGCACCGAGCTTTCGTCCTGAGCGTCATCCAGCCGGGACTGGCTGGCTTAATGGATGGATCCATTTCGTCGCTGGCGCCTATCTTCGCGGCTGCCTTTGCCACACGGGATAGCCATACAGCTTTCCTGGTTGGCTTGGCCACCGCCATCGGCGCAGGAATTAGCATGGGCTTCTCCGAGGCTCTCTCCGATGACGGCAAGTTGAGTGGGCGCGGTAGTCCCTGGATACGCGGCGCTGTGTGCGGCCTGATGACGTTCCTGGGTGCATTGGGTCACACCTTACCCTTTCTGATCCCAGCTTTCATGACTGCTTCCATTCTCGCGGCCGTGATTGTCATTGCAGAGCTGCTGCTCATTGCCTGGATCCGCAATCGCTACATGGACACACCCTTGCTGGCGGCCACATTTCAAGTGGTGGTGGGCGGAGTGATTGTTTTCCTTGCAGGTATCCTGATCGGTAGCTCATAACTAGCTGGTATTTGGATATCGGAGAGTATGATATGCAACCGCAAATGAAAGTGGCCTTGGGTGGTGGAGGTGGAACAGCCGATTCGCGCCTCCTGGATCAAGTATTTGCCGCCTGGATAGGATCACAAGGCAAGCTGCTCTACTTGCCCTGTGCCTTGCGCGGCATTCGCCCTTTCCAGTCCTGCCTGGAGTGGATCACAATCACTTTTGCTCCCTGCAATATCACCGATATTACAATGTGGACCGCTCTATGCGAGCATCAGGCTAGTGAACTGGATGAGTTTGATGCAGTGTATATCGGCGGCGGGAACACCTTTGCCTTACTGGCTGAGCTTCGGAAAAGCGGATTTGATCACTATCTAAGAGAATATGTCGGTCGTGGCAAAGCAGTATATGGTGGCAGTGCAGGAGCAGCAGTACTGGGCCGAGATATCCGAACGGTGAATTACCTTGACCGCAATGAGGTAGGTTTAGTGGAAACGCAGGGCTTGGATTTGGCCGAAGGCCACTCGATTTGGGTGCATTACCAGCGCCAGGATGACAGCTTGATAGAAGCATATGTGTGTCAATACCAGCAGCCCGTGTTAGCACTCTCTGAGCGTTCCGGAATCGTGATTGAGGAAGAGGGCATGCGCATGGTCGGGTTTGAACCAGCATATCGGTTCAATGGGCAAGGGAAATCTGAGGTTTGAGACAATGCCGAATACGTCACACCGCCTCACTCTCTTGGCACCTGGTAAGCAAATGACGCGTAACGTTGGACGACTCCAGATAGATCGGCTATGAGCAACGAAAGGGATCAACTTTTAAAAGGTGTTGAAAATGAAAACTCTTTGTCATATAATGATGTTCAGACAAGACCGCAGCAGACGTAAAATCTGTTCCCTTCAAAGTCAAAACTTTAATCCGATTGCATTCCGATTTGCCCTGCGTGCTGATCGGTTGATTTGATTTTCTCTTTCTTTACTGTTCCTTATCGGAAGAGGAGTATGTGATGGCTAAGATCTTTATCAGTTATTCAAGACGCGATGTAGAGGTTGTCAACCATATTGTGGGAAAAATAGAAGATGCAGGAATAAGCGTTTGGATAGATCGCGATGATATAAAATCCGGCAAGACATGGCGTGTGCAGATTGTGCAGGCCATCGATGCCTGTGATGCCTTTGTTTTACTGCTCTCATCCAATTCCGCTGTTTCCGATAATGTGCGCAAAGAAATTGACCTGGCTCAGGATTCCGGGCGTACCGTCTTCATTATGAGGCTGGATTCCGTGGCAAAACTTCCTGCTGAAATGCGCTATCAATTGGTTGGATTGCAATATATCGACATTCAAAAATTGGGGACGGATGATGCAGTGAATCAACTAATTGATGTCCTCAGGGAGCATTTCGCAACATTGAAGCCTGATGGGGAACTATCTGTTCGCCAGGCTGAACTGGTCATCCAGGGTGTTGATCCAAGTGCATTCGGGACTGAAAAACAGGAGCAACTTATAGGCTTTATTTCAGAGCTTACCGAAACTCCCGAATCTCAATTGCAAATCACGAACCTGACTGCTGGCAGTGTGCATATCTTTGTGGATATGCCTGCACTAGCGGCTTTTGAGTTGAAGACCCGTGCATTAAATCGAGATCGTCGCTTTAAGCAGCTCGGTATTAAGTCACTGAGATTGGCGGGCGACAAGAAATACGTCAATATCTCTCTTGGAATACTAACCACAACCGCCACAATCGGACTCTTGAAATTCCTCTGGATGAGCGTACCGTCTCTGTTTCCATCCTTATTTGGGATCACAGTGGGCAAAGTCCTTATCATCGTCTCTGCGATTGTGGTGACGACAGCGGTGGGCGTTAATATTCCTTATGCGTTTAGTTCCAACCCAAACCCAACTCAGACTGCTACTCTTACAGCAACATCTACCAGCGTTCCGACTGCAACGCAGACTGCAACTCCAACACACGAACCCACCTTCACCCCTACCGCGACGCAGATAACATCCACGCCTGTGCGCATTAATCCACTCACAGGACAGCCCGTCGTTGATCCGTCGTTGCTTGATTTGCCGGTCGTGCTCGTTTCCATTCCAAACTTCCCGCCCAGCGCGCGACCGCAGGCTGGGCTGTCGTTCGCGCCGTATGTCTTCGAGTTTTATATCACCAATGGCGAAGCGCGTTTCCTGGCGGCATTCTACGGCGAGTTCCCGTCTCCCGAGGTTCCGTCAGATCCATCCGTTAAAGCCCCACTTCCGCAGGTCGGCCCCATTCGTTCCGCACGGCGGATCTACGCCTATATTGGCGAGTTCTTTCAGGATAGTTGCCTCGTCGCGGCCGGCGCCGACAAGAGTGTGCTGGAGATGTTGATCAAACATCTTCCCTGTATCAAACGTGTTTCCCACGACGCGGAACCCGGAGACATGCTGGACATCGCTCGCCTGGAAGAGATCGCCCGCGAGAATGGTCGGGGAAAAAGCTACGACATTGATTTTAATTATGAAAGTAACATCTATTCCGACGAACCACCCTCTGGAGGCAAGCCCCTCTCGGAATTGGATGTGTATTGGTCACTTCTGAATCAATCAAGATGGGTATATGATTCGTTGTCGCAATCCTGGTTGCGTTACACTGACAACGCGAATAAACAAACCCCTGGAGTCTTTCAACCAGATACTGATCGGTTGAACGGTCGCCAGTTGCACTTCGAGAATCTCATTGTGTTGTTCACGGAACATGAGGAAGTCTTGCCGAGAGACTTAGATATCAAACTGAACCAAGGCATGACAGGTAACGCCTATTTGTTCCGTGACGGGCTACAGTACAAGATCAAATGGAGCACCATGTCAGACGATTACGAGAAAAAAACTCGCTTGCGGCACCCGATCCACTTCCTCGATGAGAATGGCAATCTTGTTCCGCTCAAGCCTGGTCACACTTGGGTGATTGTGGTGACGCTAAATTCGATAGTTGATGAACAGTCACCCGGTGTGTGGTTAGTGCATTTCAGATAATGAATCCTTTAAGTCTTACTTAACCCATTGTTAGCAAACTGGTTGAGGCGGGTGGAGATGCGCTCGTCGGCGAATTTCGTCGTAGGTTTGGAGGTACTTCTTCCTGAAGCTCCCAGTATTCACGGAAAGGAGCGTTGAATGTTAAAAGAGCAAACGATTGCCCATCAGTTATCACTGTCGGTTGACGAAATCCTCAAAGACTATCGTTTAGCATACCAATCCCGTCAAGCCTCCCTCATCGGACGGCGCGAAGTCTTTAGTGGGAGAGCCAAATTTGGAATCTTCGGCGACGGCAAGGAACTTGCCAATCTCGCCATCGCCCGCGCCTTTCGTAAAGGTGATTGGCGTTCTGGCTATTATCGTGACCAGACCTGGATGTTCGCGCTGAATGTGATGAGCATCCAGGAATTTTTCGCGCAGATGTACGCGCATGCCGATGTCCACGCGGAGCCGCATACGGGCGGTCGTTCGATGAATGCGCATTTCGCCTCGCGCTATCTCAACCCGGATGGCACCTGGCGCGACCAGACTCAAATGTATAACGTTGCAGCAGACCTCTCACCTACTGCGGCACAAATGCCACGTGCGGTCGGGTTGGCGTACGCCTCTGTACTGTATCGCAATGAGCCTTCCTTGCGCGAGTTCACGCGCTTCTCACACAATGGCGATGAAGTGACCTTCGCCTCGATTGGCAACGCCTCCACGGCAGAGGGCATGTTCTGGGAATCGGTCAATGCCATTGGTGTATTGAAGGCTCCGGCTGTCATTGTAGTCTATGATGATGGCGTGGGTATTTCTGTCCCGAATGAATTCCAACTCGTCAAGGAAAACATCTACGAAATCATGCAGGGATTTCGTCGCACACCCGGGCGCAATGGCTATTTCCTGTATCAAGTGCGCGGCTGGGATTATCCCTCGCTCGTAGAAACATTATCCACCGCAACGGAAACCGCGCGCACGCAACACATCCCCGCGCTCGTGCATGTTATCGAAGTCACACAACCGCAAGGACACAGCAGTGCTAGCAGCCACGAACGTTATAAGAGTCCTGAACGATTGAAATGGGAGGAAGAATTCGACTGTCTCCGCAGAATGCACGCGTGGATATTGGAGCAACGCTTCATTACAGAGCCGGAATTGGTTGCTCTTGAAAAAGAGGACGCGGCGGCTGTAGAGGGATTCCGTAAAAGCGCTTATGAGGCGTATCTAGCTCCGATAGTTGAAGAGCGTGAGCAAGTGATGGACATGCTCGATGCCGTGGCAAGTAGTTCGAGTCACGCGTCAGAATTGGATCAAATCAAAGAACGGCTGGCAGCCATCCCTGCGCCGTTGAGGCGTGACATCCATAGCGCAGCGCATGAAGCGTTAAGAATCCTGCGCGACGAAGAGAATCCATCGAAGCAAAAGTTAATCCAGTGGAAGATTGAACAGAATGCAGTCAATGCAACTCGCTATGGTTCCCATGTTTATAGCGAAAGTGCGTTGAATGTTCCAGAAATCAAACCGGTGTACTCAGATGATTCACCGACCATGATGGGTTTCGAAGTGATGAATGCCTGCTTTGACGCGGCGCTGGCGCGTGAGCCGCGCCTGATTGCGTTCGGTGAGGATGTGGGAAAACTTGGCGATGTGAACCAGGGACTCAAAGGCATGCAGGAAAAATACGGAGCGCTGCGCGTGACCGATACGGGGATTCGTGAAGCGACGATTCTGGGTCAGGCGATGGGTATGGCGATGCGCGGCTTGCGACCCATCTGTGAAATCCAGTATCTGACATTTTTGTTGTATGCATTGCAATTGATCAGCGATGACCTGGCGAACTTACATTGGCGTACAGCAGGGGGACAGAAAGCGCCGGTCATCATCCGCACGCGCGGACATCGGTTTGAGGGCATCTGGCATTCCGGTTCGCCGATGTCAGGGATTATTAATTTGGTACGCGGCGTGTATGTACTGGTGCCGCGCGATATGACGCGGGCCGCCGGGTTTTACAACACACTGCTCAAGACTGAAGAACCGGCGATCATTGTTGAAACATTGATTCGATATCGCGCCAAGGAGCGCCTGCCCGATAACATCGCTGAGATTACCGTTCCGCTCGGTGTACCTGAGATCATCCGCGCAGGGAGCGATATCACGCTGGTGACGTACGGCTCATGTTGTCGTGTCGCGCTCGATGCGGCAAATCGACTCGCGAACGTTGGCATCGAAGTAGAAGTCATTGATGTGCAATCCCTTTTGCCATTTGACATTCATGGAATGATCGTCGACTCTTTAAAAAAAACAAATCGCATTTTGTTTGTGGATGAAGATGTTCCCGGCGGGACGACCGCTTACATGATGAGAGAAGTCATCGAGAAGCAAGGCGGTTTTGTTAATCTCGATTCTCCTCCGAAGACTCTCCCTGCGGAAGAACATCGCCCTGCCTATGGTAGTGATGGCGATTATTTCTCCATGCCCAATGTGGAGTCGATCTTCGATGCCGTGTATGAGATGATGCAAGAGGTATCACCAATTCAGTACCCAAACCTTTATGAATAAGGTTGTGCACCGTATATGCAAGTTTGCTTGCAGAAAGGAGTTAGACATGAAAGACAACTCACTAAGCAAACTCGGAGGAACCTGTTCTATCCTCCTGGGCATTTCATATGTTCTAGTCGCCGTCATTTATATTGTAATGCCAGCGGAACAACAAGACGCCGCTGGGATCGCCCCAGGGGTATTCTTGGAGTCTCTGGCGCAAAACCCCACGCTGTACATTGTGGGCGGCCTGGTATTTGCCCTCGGCTCACTCCTGGGCATTGCAGCTGTCCCGGCAATCTCCGAGAGCGTGCGATCCGTAAATGAAGGGTGGGTAAGTTGGACCAGCACACTGGCCATCCTTGGGTTTGCAGTTAACACGATAGATTCCTTCCGCCGCATGGCTCTTGATCCCGCCAGGGCAACGGCCTATATGCAGGGCGACGCTGCCATAAGAGCCGCGTTGACCGTGCCGAGTGCTCTACCGGCTCTTGATCCGCAAGCATGGCTCAGACTAGGAGCCGTCGGCTTATGGGTCCTGGTCGTCAGTCTTTTGGCGCTGCGCGGTGACATTTGGCCCAAGCCATTAACCTATCTGGGTATTGCGGTCACTATCGTCTATTGGCTGATCGTCGCCTCCAATTTCCTGCAGATCCAATCGTTCACCGCGATTGTCGCGGGCCTCGGTCTCGTCATTTTGACACCAGTCTGGTACATCTGGCTGGGGCTGAGACTACGCCAGGCAAGTTGATTGCAGCACTGCAAGAATCCGCGGTTGGAGCAGGACAATAGCGGTCAGATAACAACTTGAGGTCATTGTGTATCTTAGGATCGAGCACAGTCACAGCGGTCAACCGTGGATGGCGAATTAGGATCGGATGTTGCACGACAATTTAGCTCTACCGATTACGCTACGAAAGTGCGCTATCGGCTGATCCCTGGCATTTGGTAGATGTCCAGCATAAGGTGAGATAAATTCTCTCAACTCGCAAGAAAGGAGAAAGTCAGATGCTCAAACTCGAAATCAACACCGTGATTAACCGGCCCATCGAGGAGGTCTTTGCATTTGTGAGCAACCCTGAGAATTTCCCGAAGTGGATCTCAAGCAGTAGCGAAGTCAAGATAACTTCGGCAGGGCCTATTGGCGTCGGCACCACGTTCCGACCCGTCGTCACGTTTCTTGGTCGGCGGATCGAAGGTGAAAGCGAGGTGACCGAATACGAGCCGAACCGGAGATATGTGGAGAAAACTATATCGGGGCCTATCCCAGTGAAAAACTCTATAACCTTCGAGCGCGTTGAAGGCGGCACGCGGGTCAGCTTCACAAGCCTGGCGGAACCGGGCGGCTTCTTCAAGCTGGTGGAGCCGCTCCTCGTGAGCCTGGTTAAGCGACAGTTTGAAGCCGATTTCGCCAACCTGAAGGACTTGATGGAATCCCACGCGTTGTGAGCGCGGGCGGCTGGCAGGCACGCTATGCGGCGAAAGTCCACTATCGGTTGATCCCCGGCGTTTGGTAGGTGTCGGAATGATTAATCAATCGTGATATTCACTAAACATCGAGAAGGAGTGAACTATGAATAAAATCGCTGTTTTCGGCGCGTCAGGACAGACAGGAAGGCTATTTACCGAACTAGCTCTCAAAGATGGATATTTTGTGAAGGCATTAGTCCGAACCCCTTCCAAGCTTGACCTTCAGTCTTCCAACTTGGTGATCATTGAGGGAGACATTCTAAACGCTGGGAACGTTGAACAAACCATCAAATCTACAGAAGCAGTGATTGACTTCACAGGTCCGAGGCAGGACTCGCCCCTTGAAATGCAGAAAAATGCTACACAAAATATTCTCCGTGCCATGCAGCAACATAATGTGAAGCGCTTGATCGTTTTGTCAAGCCTCCCAATGCAACTTCAGTTTGGAATTCTAGATCCGGATGACAAACCAGCTTTCGTGCACAAGCTCATCATGTTCATCGGCAAGAATCCTTTCCTGAACAACGTCTTGATGTCCATGTTGAAGCGAGCAGGCGCGCCGGTTGAGCACGTACGACCGGGTTTCGAGCGACTGGAGGTAATCAAACAAAGCGAATTGGATTGGACGATCGTGCGCGCGCCAACTCTTAACAATAAACCAGCTCAAGGCAGGTATCGCTCTGGGTATCTGGATGCTGGTACTGGCATGAACATTGCGCGTGCTGATGTGGCTGCTTTTGTATTGAATGAATTGAAAAGCCCTCAATACAGTCGCAAGAGTCCCGTCGTGAGCAGTTGACGATAATGAGCATACAAGCATTCTTTTTGCGTACCTTTCTATTCTTGCGCAAAGCAGGCACGGATTGGACAGCGCCGGTCGAGAAATGGCGCACCCGAATGGAATGGAGTGATCGCTTTGTCAAACTGCCCAAAGAGGTGGCAGTCAAACCCGAACTGGTAGAGGGCATACCTGTTGAATGGATTATTCCGCCTAACGCTTCTTCACAACCTGTCATTTTCTACATACATGGCGGCGGATTTACGTGGGGCTGGTATAACCTGGAACGCCGAGTGGTGGCTCATATTTGCCAAACTGCCGCTTGTCGCGCGCTGGCAGTAGATTATCGCCTCGCGCCGGAGCACCCTTTCCCAGCTGGTCTGGAAGATTGCCTGACCGCCTATTATTGGTTACTGAAAAACGGAACTTCTCCGCGCGACATTGTGATCGCAGGGTTCTCTGCTGGAGGCAATCTCACTCTGGCTACACTGATCTCGTTGCGCGACGCGGGCGATCCGCTTCCAGCCGCGGCTGTATGTATTTCTCCGCTCACTGACCTGGAATGCACAGGTGAATCATTCTTGACAAAACAAGATCCAGCGTTATCGGACAAGCTTGTTCTAACAAATGCCCGACACTATGCTGGCAACCAGGACTTGCGCTTGCCCCTGCTCTCGCCTCACTACGGTGACCTGCGCGGATTGCCGCCGCTGCTCATTCAAGTCGGCGACAATGAAATCTTGTTCAGTGATGCGACCCGGCTCGCCGATAATGCGCGCGCCGCCGGGGTGGACGTGAGTTTAGGCATCTGGCCCCGGATGTGGCATGGATGGCATTTATTCGCGCCCACACTACCTGAAGCCCAACAGGCCATCAATGCTATTGGTGATTTCATTCGTCAGCGTATCCTATCAGCAAAAAACATAAAGGAGACAAAAGCCATGAATACAACTGAAAATCCTGCCAATGAACAACCTGACAGAGCGAACCTTCCGCGCTGGATGGTTCTCCTCATTGCGCTCTTTTTCTGGGTGATACTGCTGCCACTCGTAACTGGAGGGATTCCATGGGCAATATCGTTGCTCACCCCTCGTTACGGATGGATAGATGGTCGCCCTACAACCTGGAATTTGCTGGGTCTGGTTCCTGTTGCGCTTGCAACCATTTGCCTGATCTGGCTGATGATTCTGCATTTCAGCCGGATGCCCAAGCGAGTGCAACTGGAACGAACCCCTAGGTATCTACTGAGGAGCGGCCCTTATAGGTTCACACGTAATCCGATGTACGTTGCCGAATTGACGCTCTGGTTTGGATGGGCGATCTTTTATGGGAATATTATTATCTTCATTTTGTTGCTGGTCATGGCGCCAGTAATGATTAAGAGAGTGGTTGCCAGGGAGGAGCGCGATTTGGAGGCGCGCTTTGGTGAAGCTTATCGGGAATACAAGAACAGAGTCCCGCGCTGGTTTGGAAAGGTTCGACGTTGATTTCTCGGGGACGCAACGCAGAGTCCATCATTCGTTGTGCTGCTTCCTGGTAACGGTCTAGTGAGAAAAGGAATTTCGTTATGCGACACCATGCTGTTCGCCTAACCGTATGCGGGATCCTGCTTGTGACGGCGGCATGCGCCTCACAACTCTCTCCTACCCTTACACCCGCTCCTGCACCGACAGCAATTCCGCCGGAATTGATTTCGGGCATGGATGCCTGGCTTAGCCAACAAAGTAAGGACGGAAATTTCAGCGGCTCCGTG
>JAXIPJ010000162.1:0-3793 GCA_045402985.1 Anaerolineales bacterium | reverse complement strand
GAACGATACATCGTCGGCTGGACTCCGCGCGTATATGGATACTCGCCTGGGAAGCCGATTTTTTCCAGATAATTGGATTCGCTCGCGCTGAGCGGGGCCGTAGGCGCAGTCGAAGCGCCCACAGATGAAGCGCCATCAACCGGCAGCGCCACGCGCGGGACTTCGATACCGGCTGAGGTCTCGAAGCGCGTTCTCCGCTCTGAGAATTTATCCAATGATTTCTTGAGCGTGGATTCTTTCCATTTATTATATTGTTCTCGGATAGACATTTTTCACCATTTTTTGAACCGCAAAGGACGCGAAGAACGCAAAGATTTAAAAGGTTGCTTCTTAGCGACCTTAGCGCTCTTCGCGGTAGATTTCTCCTGTGTGGCTCAGTGGTTAATTCTTCTTCAAGTATAAATGCAAAGGGATTAATCCGTGCTACACTTAAAAAATGGAGATATGTTATCTGCTTGCCTTTCCTGATTCAGACGAGAAAACGCATCAGTCCACCGAACAATTCAAAGGGTTGAAAGACGCGCCTTACTTCCAGCCCATTGATATTGACCTGGTCACACTTGGCGAAGAGACCGTTATCATCGAAGGCTATGCGGTGGCAATCACGCGTCAACGTTACGATGGCTACGTCCAAATGGTGGAATGTCACTTCGATCTGCGCGATCCGTTTGCGCCATCAGTGTTGCAGGAACGGACCAAGATCCAGAGCGCGTTGCAAAGCCGCTACATCCCGGAAAGATATCGCAAAAGCGGATTGTTCGAGGAATATACGATCCTGCTGGTTGCGGATGCCAAACCTACGCCCGATAAATGGCTGGAGAGGAACGGGCTGGCACTTGCTAACTTCATCCGCTCGCAACGCGAGGTGTTCGACAAAAATGAGATCAGCGAGATCCTTGCTTCGCGTTCACGTTATTCCACCGAAGACCTCACGCTTGTGGATTGGGAAGGCGCTGTCATCATCGCGCCGAACAACGATTTTCAATCAGATATCGTCCTGCTCAAGATCGGCAACTATCAATTGTTGCGTTATCGTATGCTGGATAAACTGATCGAAGACATGCTCGATAAGATCAATGAATCCTTCTTTCAGAAGAAACGACGCCCACGCGCCACACGCGGACTTATCCGTCAGATCGCGGAACACAGGCTGGAGGTGATGCTCGATTTCGAACGCGCAGAACAGAACCTGCTGCTCATCGGCGATTGGTACACAGCGAAATTATATGAGTCCATTCACAACGAGTTATATCTCAAGGATTGGAAGGAAAGTGTACGCAGCAAACTCGATAATCTCGAAAGCATTGTCGAAACCATCAAGGAAAATTTCACCATGTCCTGGGAAAATCTAATGGACCGACTGCAATTGTTAGGCTGGGTCATTTTGCTCGTCGGGTATATTTATTTATATTTACTGGACGCAGGCTGGATCACTCTGCGGTGATGTAGAATAGCAATGAGCATGGATAATACAAAACGTCCCCTTTCTGAATCTTATTGGGTGGAGCCTGGTCGCCTGCTTGCGGGAGAATACCCAGGTGACTATGACAAAGATCAGGCCCGCAAACGAATCGATGCGTTGATCGAGGCAGGCTTCAACACATTCATTGATCTGACCCAGCCGAATGAAACGTCGCCTTATCTCAACATTCTCATCGAGCAGTCACAAGCCCATAACGTTAATGCAAAACATCAGCGCTTCCCCATTGGTGATTTTGGTTTACCCACCCACAAACAGATGAGGTCCATTCTGGATATGATTGATGCCGAATTACAGGCTGGACGAAAAATATATCTGCATTGCTGGGGCGGCATTGGGCGCACAGGGACAACTGTGGGCTGTTACCTGGTGAGGTGCGGGAGAACGGGCGAAGAGGCATTGCGTCAACTGGCTGATTGGTGGAAAAGCGTGCCCAAAAGTTTTTATCATTCGCGTTCCCCTGAGACCTATGAACAAACAAATTTCATCCGCAATTGGGCGGAACATGATAATAAATTGCAAAAAACAGACAACTAGCATATTCGTGCCTTTTGCCTGCCGGTAAAGTTAACTCAACCTTAAGGGTGAACAAAGTGCACATAAATGGCAGTATAATTTTCTTGGAGGCACTACAATTTGGAAACAACACAACCCGAAACTCAAGTTCAGCCCGAACCTGCCACTGAGCAACCAACCAATTGGAAGCGCCTGGTGCTCGATATTCTGGAAACGATCATTCTGGCTGTCGTATTATATTTTGGAATTAACGCTGTCTCAGCGCGGGTGCGCGTGGATGGCTTCAGCATGAATCCAACACTACAGAATGGCGAATACATTCTTGTGAATAAGATGGCTTACAAGACAGGCAAGCCGCAACGCGGGGACATCGTTGTATTCATGTTCCCGATGAATCTGGAAGAGGATCTGATCAAAAGAGTGATCGGTCTCCCGGGTGAATCTGTTACTGTGAAGGATGGCGTTGTGAGCATTAATGGAACGCCCCTTAATGAGCCATATATCAACGCTGCGCCGTTTTACAACGGTGAATGGCAGGTCCCTGAAGGTCAATTGTTCGTGCTGGGGGATAACCGCAATGATTCGCGCGATTCTCATCAGTGGGGATTGTTACCAATTGAGAATGTTATTGGAAGGGCAGTGTTGATATACTGGCCTCCAGAAGAATGGCAAGTGATCAATCATGCCAAACTAGCCTCAACCGCGCTGCTATCTTGGAGTCCATGAGATGAACATTCAAAAAGCATTGACAGCCTCAAACGCCTCGCCGTGTAGTGAGTGCGCCGCGGGTGTAATGCATCTGCGGCACATCACGTATTTCACCTGGCTGGGAGAGGAATTGATCACCGTCACAAACTTCCCTGCCTGGATATGTGACATGTGCGGCAAACGCGAATACGACGAGCAGGCAATCGCCTGGATCACCATGCTGCTCAACCCCAACGCCGGAAAGCCCACCCGCCGCGTCAAACCTACCTCCAGGCCTGGCACCACCAAACGAAACATTCCGCGCCTCCCCCTCGACTGATCTCACACGTTCCCAAGCCGCCATTATGGACAGCTCCCCACGAACCTATCGATTTCTCCCCGCAGACGTGTACACCTCAGGTTATCGCGTCGTGGGCAAGGTTATGGTGTCTACGAATGGCATCATGGGCATATTGAATGATATTAACAAGTCGTATCTCGAGATCCATGACGCGCGTCTTGCGCGCATCCACATGCCCACAAAACTGGTGGACCACTTCGAAGTTGTGCGCCTGGTAAAAGGACAGGTTTTCGCGATCTGCGCAGCGCGGCGTGAAGACCTCGGCCCTACAAGCATTGTGCGCGGCGGATACAGCCACATCGCAGAATTACCAGCGCGTCTCACCACACACGTTTACGAGATCGAAGGCAAGCTCGAAGTAGTTGGTCGCTTTGACTTCGCTGTGATGATCGCCGACAAAACTCGAAACTTCATTCCAATCTATGAAGCGGTTCTTACTGCCATCCTGATGCCCAACCTCAAAGTGGAAAGCCCGGCCGTTCTGTTTAATCGCGAAAAAGTTGATGTATTAGCCCTGCTTGGTCAACGCGTGAAAGATGAAAAACAATGAATTGCTTGACCATTGCATTGGGGAATGATAAAATCCGCCCGCTTCTAGAACCATTCACTGCCCCCATCGTCTAGTGGACTAGGACGCAGCCCTTTCAAGGCTACGACCGGGGTTCGAATCCCCGTGGGGGCATCAATTTTTTAGAAACCGCCAACAGGTCATGTTGGCGGTTTTTGTCTATATTAGGGTTTGATTCCAG
>JAXIPJ010000477.1:0-7760 GCA_045402985.1 Anaerolineales bacterium | reverse complement strand
TTGAAGAGGCCAGGCAGATCATTGATGACTATATTCACTTTTACAACTATGAGCGCATCCAATTGAAAACAAGACAGACACCTTTTGAAACCAGGTGCCTGTCTTCCTAACCACTGGAGGGCTTTCTATTTTTGTGTCTCGCCTATGGGGTCCAGTTCACATGGCGGGGGTTTTCTTTATAATTGCTCAATGCAAAGACCACAGAGTCAGTTGATCCAAACATCGCGCGGCGAGATTGAATATGTCACACGCGGTAAAGGCGCGGCAGTGATCCTCTGTCACGGCACAGGAGGCGGGTACGATCAGGGTCTGGCGATCTCACGTTTGCTAAATAGCTATCAGGGAATCGCTGTATCACGCGCGGGCTATCTCCGCACACCCTTGTCAACTGGCAAGTTCCCTGCCGAGCTGGCAGACGCGTATAAGTCATTACTTGACGCATTGAAGGTCGAGAAAGCTGCCATCCTTGGTTTGTCAGGTGGAGGCATGTCCGCGGCACATTTTGCGTTGAGGCATTCAAATCATTGCAAAGCTTTGGTATTGGCAGATGCGATCACAAAAGCGCCGCCGAACGCTTCCATAAAAATTGTTCAACGAGCCAATTCCTTACCCGATCGACTGGCCTGGCTCATTACGCGGCTCGCTGTCCATATGGGATTGCCATTGATGGTACATGATGCAGAGACACGATCTATGATGCGAGTGTTCTTTGAGAACAATCCAATATCGGAGCGCCGCGCAGGAGTTCAGAATGACCTGGAACAAGTCCACGCAATGGATGAATTCAATTGGGAGGATATGCGTGTGCCAACTCTTCTTATTCATGGAGATAGAGATAATCTCATCCCTTTGGCATACAGTCAGGAAGTAGCGCAGCGTATCCCGAATTCGAAACTCGTTGTCGTCAAGGGCGGAGGACATGAATGCCTGGTGTCGCATCATCGGCATGTCTCTCCGATCATTAATTCGTTTCTGGCGCAGCATGCACCAGGATAAAGCTGTACATTATTACATGGTGAAGTTTTGATACCGCGCGCAGGAATGAGTGGTTTGGACGAATTTTCCACAAAAAAACGAATGTCGTGCCAATGTCGTGCTTATGACATTGTGAATTTGAGGCAAATTTCTATAATGGGGATATCTTAACCAAAGGAGAAATTCCATGAACCAACCTGAACTTGGACTCAAAATTACCGAACTCAGGCAGCAGAAAGGCTTCACGCAGGAAAAGCTGGCGGAATACTGTGACGTCAGCACGCGCACAATTCAGCGTATTGAAGGCGGTGAAGTGGAGCCGCGCTCATTCACGCGCAACAGCCTGAGCAACATCCTTGAATTTGATTTCGGCAAGGAGAGCACGAGTAACGAAAATCTATGGCTGGCATTGCTGCACTTGAGCAGCGTCTTTTGCATTGTCTTTATCCCTCTGCTGTTATGGTCGTGGAAGAAGGACCAGAGTTACAAAATTGACCAGCAGGGCCGCGATGTATTGAATTTTCAGATCACCATCACACTTGTTTTATTCGCGTTCGTACTGGTGTTGATGGTCGCTCCTGCAGTCTGGATGATGGTCCAGCGTTTGGATGGCGAAGCTGGGTTACTGGGTGACATTTTCACAATACTACCGCCTCTGCCGATCCTGTTCGTTGGTATATTCACTTCGTACCAGGCTGTGATGAACACATTCCGCTCGCTGACTGACAAGCCAGTCCGCTATCCACTTAGCATTCAATTTGTAAAGTAAATTTTCATACAGGTCATAAGGATCATATGGATCAGCTCTTTCCCCGCCTCACGGCGGGGCTTTTTATTTCAATGCTTTTATCATTGAACACATCCTGATTTGGATTATCATACCCAGGCAGGGAATACAGTCAGGAAAGCAATTCCCAAGCCTCTCCCCTCAGGACGCTCATGCTCAACAGACTCAAAAAAACCTACAATGAGTTCCCATCTCTTTTCTGGGTCATTGTCGGCACGCTCTTTATTGACGCCATTGGCAGTACATTACTGTTTCCATTCTTTGCATTGTATATTACCCAAAAGTTTGGCGTCGGCATGACGCAGGCTGGCGTTCTGCTGGGTATGTCCTCCCTTTTTGGACTCATTGGCAGCATTATTGGAGGCGCTCTCACTGACAAGTTCGGTCGCCGGCGATTGATATTATTTGGACTCACGTTCAGCGCACTCAGCAGCCTACTGTTCGGTCTCGCCTCGGATGTAAAGATCCTTTATTTTCTGGTCGCGATTGTGGGTCTGCTTTCGCGCGTCGCCGTCCCTGCCCATGATGCCATGATGGCGGATATTCTGCCCGAATCAAAACGACAGGAAGGATTCGGCATCATGCGCGTCGTCTTCAACTATGCCTGGATCTTCGGAACGGCTCTCGGCGGACTGATAGCGGCGCGCTCATTCCTGGCATTATTCGTCATTGACGCGCTGCTCAGCACGGTCGTCGCGATCATCCTCTACCGTTTTCTGCCTGAGACCAAACCTGCATCGCATATTGAAGCCAGGAAGGACGAGTCCTTCTTCAAGACAGTTGCAGGCTATGGAATCGTCCTGCGTGATCTAGCTTTTATAGGCTTTATTCTGACGGGAATGATCGTACTGATCGTTTATCAGCAACAATACAGTTCGCTGCCTGTTTACCTGCGGGATGTTCACAACATTAATACCAAAAGTTATGGCATGATGTTATCCATTACAGGCTTGGAGGTGGTACTCTTCCAATTTTGGATCAGCCGCAAGATCCGCAAATACTCTCCGTTCCTGATGATGATGCTGAGCGCTCTCTTCCTGACGATCGGGTTTGGCATGATCGGTTTTGTAAGAGGGCTTCCACTTTTCCTTCTTGCAGTGATCATCATAACGATTGGCGAAATGCTCTTCTTCCCCACTAGCCAGGTGCTGGCTGCCAATTTCGCTCCTGAAGACATGCGCGGCCGCTATATGGCAGTCTTTGGTCTGGTGTGGGCGATCCCCGCCACGGTTGGGCCGGGTGCGGCGGGTCTCATCCTCGATAACTACAACCCAAATCTGTTGTGGTATATCGGCGGCGCTTTGTGCGCAGTCGCTGCGCTGGGATTCTACGCGTTGCATACATGGCTGGGCATACAAAAACGGTTTGTCCCCGTGCAGGAAAGCACACAGGAGCAACAGAAAATACCGGCTTCAGAGTGAAATGCCTCAGCCTTACAGCTTTTAAGCGCTGCGTTTCTGCACCGTTAGTGTGTTACACTAAATTTGGCGTTACATAAACGATGTGTTTATCAGTTTTGGGGGAAACGGAGAATGTTCCATAGGGAGCATTCATTAATATCCAGGCCCATTTGCAGTACAAAGCTCGACAAAGTAAAGGAAAAATGATGAATAAAAGAGAGATCGTACAATCCCTTATGGATTCCATCCAGAAGGGTGACTTCGTCCGCGCTAAATCCATGCTCGCAGATGATTTTCAATTCAGCGGACCCGTCCCCACTCCCATCAACAGAGACTCCTGGCTCGGAATGAGTGCCAGCCTGAAGACCGCCTTCCCAAATTTGGACTATCACTTCAATGTCATCGGCGCGCAGGGTGATGTTGTAAAGACCACCTCACAATTGAGCGGAACCCACACTGATGCCTTTGACCTGACCGCCATGAACATGGGCGTCATCCCCGCCACAGACAAGGACTTTTCCGTCAAGGTCGAAAAAACAAAGGTGACCGTCAAAGATAACAAGGTCACTTCCTGGGCTGTTGAGCCCACGGACGGCGCTGGCCTGAGCGCCATCCTCGATCAACTCGGCGTCAAACTGCCGATCGTCTAATCGTCCGCGGCTCGAATTGCGGACACTGGATATGCAATCGAAAATTGCCTGTCCTTTTGTGTAATATCCCAGACGCCGTCATAATATAGAAGGCGCTGCTTAATCTGCCGGTCATCCCGGAGAAAGTAGTTTTTAATATGGAAGCCAAGATATATGTAGGAAACCTCGCCAGGTCCACCAGCCAGGCCGATTTGAATAATTTATTCACCCAAGCCGGGCAGGTTGTATCTGTCGATGTCATTAAAGATCGCAAAAGTGGCGAGCCCAAGGGTTTTGCCTTCATCACGATGAGCGCGCAAAGCGAAGCCGACAAGGCTATCAGCATGTTTAACGCTTATTCCCTGGGTGACCTTGCGCTGACCGTGAATTTAGCCAAACCGAGAGAACAACGCGGCTTCGACACGAAAAATTGAGTCAATTGACTTGAACCAACTGGCCCCGCCTCACGGCGGGGTCTTTTTTAATTTACCGAAGTTGCCATCGTAATTTCAAAAGTCACCAAGAACTCCCCACTCCCTCTAGGAGAGGGCAGGGTGAGGGCTGGTGTCGGGACAACAAATATTGGAAAGGCATATCCCCACCGTGCGGTGGGGTTTTTCCTTCTATCCATATTCCATCAACCTTCTTATGATTGTGATTGCAGAACACAACCATCAACAAAAAGAGAGATCATCAAGAGCAAAGGATATAAAGTTTCGGCTTGAATACGCCAATGCTCTGGAAGGAGAAAAAAATGGATACAACCAACACCACAATGATCATCCTGGCGGTCATTGTTGCGTTTGTCATCGGAGGTATGCTTGGCATGCTATTCAATCGCCGTCAACGCACCAAACGACTTCAGGACAAATTCGGACCCGAGTATGAGCGTACTGTAAGTGAAATCGGGGATGCACGTCAGGCTGAAAATGATCTGCAGGCGCGTCTCGATCACGTCAAGGCGCTTGATATTCGTCCGCTTTCAGCAGATGAAATTGACCGTTTCACAAACGACTGGCAGCTGACGCAGGCCGAATTCGTCGATGAGCCACTGACAGCCATGCAAAAGTCAGATCGACTGATCCGAGAGGTCATGAAGGCCAAAGGCTATCCGGTTGAAGATTTCGAGCAGCGGGTCGCAGACATTTCAGTGGACTATCCCGATTTAGTGGCGGATTACCGCGGCTTGCACCTCATTGCTCTCAAGGGTGCTGATGAAGAAGTGAGCACAGAAGAGATGCGGCAGGCCATGATCCATGGGCGGGCCTTGTTCGAAAAACTTGTTAATTCAGAGATGGAAGTTGTGGATGAAAAGGAGAAAATCTGATGCAGGAAGAAAAAGTGAAACAAATGAATATGGATGCAGTTGATGCAGCTGAAACAAGCGAAGAGCAGATGAGAAACGAACAGATCGCGGAAGAACGAATCGATCAGAACAAACGCAACATAAACGAGGACGAAAATTTCGCACCGCTGTTCGAGAACAATGAGGCAGAGCAGTTTCGCTCGCAATGGCTGGAGATCCAAAGCAGGTTTGTAGATGACCCGAGTGTTTCGGTCAAGGATGCAGATGAGCTGGTCGCAAATGTGATCAGGAACATCACGAGGAATTTCGCAGACAAACGAACCTCACTGGAAACTCAATGGAAAAGTGGAGACGATGTATCCACTGAGGACCTGCGCGTTACCATGAAACGCTACCGCTCCTTCTTCGACCGGCTGCTTACTTTGGAATCTTAGAGATATTTTGTATTACCTTGACATTCCAGAATGTCATTGGTAAACTACAAATCAGTAATTCATTTCAAAGAAAGGAGACGCGTTTTATGTTCAAATCAGTATCGGTGCTTGTTCGCGATCATCATATGGGCGCGTCTCTGCATAGCAGTTAAGCCAGTTTTCAACTTCGAGCTTTCTGCCACGGGCGTACCCACGTCCGTGGCATTTTTATTGAATAGATAAAGCCGCGTCTCTTCGCCTGCACACTAAACGAACAGACGTCCGCTTGTTCAGCATCCACCACCAGCCACGGAAAAATTTCGTGGCTGGTTTTATTTTTCATGCAGAAAGGAAAAATCCTATGTCCGCACAAGTCGCAAAAGTCCTTCAACTACATGGCATTCTCTCTGCCTGTGCAATTCAAAACAGGCGTTTATCGCAAAACTTTTTTCACATGATCCGTGCGCCGTTCCCGGCAGATCAAACGCCGCGCTGGAGCACGATAACAGGAAACCCTGACAATGAATTCAAACGACACAGACGACATAGGCGTCGTCTTTCGAAAAACACGTGGACATTACACCGTCCACGCCAACGGACGAGAACTCGATTGCGAACTCTCGTCCCTTATCCATAAACAACTGATCTACCCCACTGCTGATCCCACCTCCCTGCGTCATAAGGTGCAGGCAGTTCGTGAGATCGAGCATGTGGACCCGATTGCAATCGGCGACCGCGTCCGTTTTTTGGATGCAGGGCAAAGCCGCGGCATCATTACCGAGATCCTGCCTCGTATCTCAAAGATTTCGCGCCCTGCAACTGTTCCCGGTCAACACGCCTTCGAACAGGTCATCGCCTCCAACGTGGACTTGATCCTGCCCGTCTTTGCTGTAGCAGATCCCACGCCCAAATGGGGCTTGCTGGACCGTTATCTCGTTTCGGCAGAATCATCGGACCTGCCAGCCGTGATCGTCATTACAAAAATTGATCTGGCATGGAAGAACAAGGAGTTTGATTCAGAGCTTGAGGCATATCGCCGCGCTGGTTACAGCATCCAACCCGTCAGTGCGACTACGGGCGAGGGTATCGAAGAACTTAAGCAGATCCTGCGGGGTCGCATGTCTGTGCTGGTGGGAAAATCTGGTGTGGGAAAGACCTCTTTGTTGAATGCCATCCAACCAGGGTTGGGACTGCGCGTTAAAGCAGTGAGCCAGGGCGAGCAGGGCAAGGGACGTCATACCACCACCCATCTCGAAATGTTCGAACTGGAATTCGGCGGCTCGCTGGTGGATACACCCGGAATACGTGAATTTGGTCTATGGGAGATCGCGGGTGAAGAGCTGGTGTACCTATTCCCTGAGATGGCAAATTATGTTGGGCAATGCAAATTCGGTTTGAGTTGCCGTCACGACCGCGAACCCGGCTGCGCCATTCGCAGTGCGGTGCTGTCTGGCGCGGTGAGCCCGCACCGTTACAAGAGTTATATGAACCTACGAGGGGAGCTATGAAACACGTAGCTTCCACTTTCGGAGATTTCAGATGTGCGCATTGTCGTAACATCGTCTCTGCCGCGCATCTGCTCTCTGGCGTCAATAACCGCAACCACTGTTCGTATTGCCTATGGTCGTGTCATCTGGATCTATTTTCCGCGGGAGATCGTCTGTCTGCATGCAGGGGACAGATGAAGCCAACAGGGTTGACAATGAAAAAGGGCAGGAACAAATACCGGCCTGAGACAAGAGGCGAGTTGATGCTTATCCACGAATGCACAGAATGTAGATCCCTATCGATCAATCGCATCGCGGCGGATGATGACTCCGAATCTATTATGGATGTTTTCAACGAGTCACTTCAAAATAGTTATCAGATCTGGGCCCGAAGTGAAGCAGCTGGGATCATAATGCTGAAGGCAGAAGATGGCGAATTGGTGCGCAGACAACTGTTCGGGCAAAATGCGG
Source organism: Anaerolineales bacterium (assembly GCA_045402985.1). Lineage (GTDB taxonomy): Bacteria > Chloroflexota > Anaerolineae > Anaerolineales > Villigracilaceae > Defluviilinea. Next base: position 292 of record JAXIPJ010000477.1, on the reverse strand, counting down.
AAATGCCCGTACTGGCCTGGAGCGAATAAGTTCTGGTGAATTCCCTCGCTCTAAATGGGCGAGGGGATCTCACATTATCCGCATGCTATAATCAAATTATTCAACGTTCGGGACTCAGCTTTTGGAGGGTGCCGCTGTAGGGCCGAAATTCCTGCAATCAAATCCTCACTTTCAATCGGAGATTTTGCCCTATAATTTATTTGATTAGTATTGGTTCATGAAATATAGAGGGCCTTATGAAAGACTTCGATTCGCACAACCCGTTCCTGCGCGTGGACATGCTGACTGGTTG
>JAXIPJ010000023.1:0-3285 GCA_045402985.1 Anaerolineales bacterium | reverse complement strand
TCCTTCGTACGGGATGATCTGGCTTTCTGGCCGGGCCACCTGGCAGATGGTCGCTCTCTCCAAAGCGCCGATGGGGCACGAGTGCCGGCTCAGTCCACAGCTGACGGCACCTTGATCGCCCCAGGCGCCCTGCCACCGTTTAGCGTCACACCGCTGAGCGAGGCCGCCGGTGCCGCGTCGCCACCGGAAGGCGAGCTGGCTGTAACCCCCACCTGTCTAGAGAACGCGTTTTTGCGCGTTGAATTGAACGAGGCGGGCGACATCACGCGCATTTACGACAAAGCCAACGGACGGGAGGTGCTGCCGCAGGACGCTATCGCCAATCAGTTCCAGGCCTTTGAGGATCGACCCCTGCAGTGGGATGCCTGGGATGTCGATATCTTTTTCGAAGACAAGATGTGGAAGAGCGATCCGGCCAGTTCGGTGAACGTGATCGAGGCCGGCCCGCTGCGGGCCACGCTGGAGGTGCGCCGCCGCATCCTGCACAGTGACTACGTGCAACGCATCTCGCTGAACTACAACAGCCCTCGCCTGGATTTCGATACGACGATTGACTGGCGCGAACGCCATATCCTACTCAAGGTGGCCTTCCCGGTGGATGTTTTGTCCAACGTCGCAACCTACGACATCCAATGGGGCAACGTTCAACGGGCCACCCATCGCAACACCAGTTGGGATTGGGCCCGCTTTGAAACCTGTGCTCATAAGTGGGTGGACTTGAGCGAAGGCGACTACGGTGTGAGCCTGCTGAATGATTGCAAGTATGGTCACGATATCCGAGATAACTCGCCGCAGGGCGGCGTGATGCGTATCAGCCTGTTGCGCAGTCCCACCATGCCCGATCCGGAGGCGGATCAGGGCGAGCACCGCTTCGCGTATAGCCTGTTACCCCATGCCGGCAGTTGGGGTGAGACGACGATTGCCCAGGCGTATGCGTTGAACGATCCGCTGATCGTTGTCCGGCCGGAAAGTCAGGCGTCGGCACTTCAGCCAATCAGCCTGCTATCGGCTGAGCCGGCGAACATCGTTGTGGAGACTATCAAGCGTGCCGAAGACGGCAACGGGTTGATCGTGCGCCTTTATGAGAGTCAGCGGCGGCGGAGTCAGGTCCGGTTACAACTGGGCTTTGAAATTGGTAGCGCCTGGCGCACCAATTTGCTGGAGGAGAACCAGGCCGCACTGACGACGGATGGGATAACGATCACTCTGTCCGTACGGCCTTACGAGATTGTCACCTTGCGCCTGGTTCCCGCTTAGTAAACTCAGCAGGCCTATGCGTAAAGTCAACTGGAGAGATTGGGGAGCTCCCTTGTGGATTCAGAAGACATTGACACTCCCCGGAATCATCCTCAGCCTGGCCCTGCTCCTGCTGGTGGTGCGGCTGGGCATCAGCTTATTCGAGTATGCCCAGCTCGCCAAAGCAGCATTGGCCTTTCCCTTCCCACTGGACTATGGCGAGGGTCCCATGCTGGACCAGACCTTACGCCTGGCCCAGTTCGAGAACATCTATCGCAACAGCTTTGCCTCGCCACCTTACACGGTTTCAAATTACCCGCCTTTGTTCCAATTGATTCAGGTCCCATTCGCCTGGATCATTGGACCGGCATTCTGGTATGGTCGCCTGATCTCGATCTTGAGTGCAGTCAGCGCCGCCGCGTTGGTTGGACTGATCTTATATACCCTCACCGGAGACTCGATTGCTTCAGCAATTGGCGGGTTAACCTTGCTGGCCTTTCCGTACCTCCTGCAGGGGTCTGTCTTCAACCGAGTTGACGCGCTGGCCCTCGCGCTGAGCCTCGGTGGGCTGTATGCAACTGTGCGTTGGCCGGGTCATCGGCGTGGGCCGTGGGTAGCTGGGCTGCTGTTTACAGCAACGGCCTTCACCAACACGCGCTATGCGCTGGCCGCGCCGCTAACAGCAATTGTATGGTTGTGGCACCTGGAGCACCGCAGACCGGCCTTCCGCCTAGCCGCCATCGTGACTGGCAGTTGCCTGGGCTTGTTTCTGTGCTTGAATCTGATCACGCAAGGTGGCTTTTACCGGAACACTGTAATGGCCAATTTGACATCCTTCTCGTGGTATACGGTCACCGGTTACGTGATTAACCTGTACCTGCATGCGGGCTTTCTCGTGATCGGGTGCCTGATCTTCATCGTTATTGAGCGACTGGGGGAAACGACCCGTTCATGGCCGCTGGTGGTGCCCTACTGTCTAGGGGCGGCTTTCATGACTCTCACAGGTGGCATGGCCAATCCAAGCGCTAATGACCTATTTGAAGCCGTGGCCGCGCTCTGTCTGGCCAGCGGGGCCTTCATCGCCTGGGCGGGCGAGAGTTACTGGTTAAAAGCTCTCCTCGTCTTCGTGCTGGCGGTGCAAGTAAATGTCTTGATCGATTGGTCACGGCAGGATTACGTTCCAGCGATTATGAACAAGGTGGCGGATACTCGCGCGGTCGAACAACTCGCGGAGTACATCCAGGAGGCACAAGGGCCAATACTGGCCGACGAGTACATGGGCTTGATTCCGCTGTATGGGCGCCAGCTCTACTTTCAGCCGATTGAATTCAAGCAATTGCAGGCGGCCAATTTATGGAATGAGGCCCCACTGATCGCTTCGATACAGCGGGAGGAGTTTTCGATCATCCTGCTGTATGAGCCGCGCGACTGGCGTGCCATTTCCGTTCGCTGGACGCCACAGGTCAGGAACACGATCTATGCCCACTACACGTTGGAAGATACCCTGGCTCGGACCTTTGTTTATCGGCCGAAAAAGTAATCTCCAAGGATCCCTCAGAGACAAAATCGTATTGGTCGTTAAGTAAAGCATCATAAGGCTTTAGAAAGTAGTACCGCGTAGGAAGGAACAATGACCGACACTCCATGTGTGTTTTGCGATCATCTGATTGCGCCAACCGACTATGTTAGTACGTGGCCATATTGGCAGGTTATTATCAACCATAGTCAAGATTACCTTGGAAAAGTGATGCTTGTGTTGCTGCGGCACGAGACCGATGTCACCTCGCTTACGGAAGCCGAACAAGTTGAATTTTGGCAGTTATTAGCTGTGGTTCGCAAAGCCCTTTCGACGCTTTTCCAGCCAGATCATTTTAACTATGCCTTCTTGATGAATGGGGACCGGCATGTACATTTTCATGTCATCCCGCGCTATTCTACAGCGAGAAAATTCGCTGATTTGATTTTCACCGATGGTCAGCTTGGAGAGCATTATCAACTTCGGGATAATATTGTGGATGTAAGAGTTCGTCAAATGCTTGCAGAGGCTCT
>JAXIPJ010000444.1:0-2498 GCA_045402985.1 Anaerolineales bacterium | reverse complement strand
TTTTTAGAACATTAATTCTATTCTATGATTCATCTGTTAGAATCACTTTTATGTTAAAGCCTATTTCACGAATACTCAACTCTTTGCTTATACTCATTTTTATAGGCACCTGGGGCAACGTCCTTTATCACTTCAAGTTTGCGCCCAGCCGGATTCCTCCAGCGACACTCGCACCCACACCCACTGCACTTAGTGTTACTCCTGCTGCGACGCGCACAACCATGCCCACACCCGCTCCCAATCTCGCCGCCACAGTAGAAGCAACTATACCGGATACAGACTGGTCCCTGTTACAGCTCGGGCTCGAGCGGCGGGTGATCCAAATCTACAATGACCAGAACGGACACGTTGAGTCATTATACGTGTGGCGCCTCGATCAAAATACCTTCCGGTTGGATGTTGCCTATGCCGAAAGGCCCAAATCTCTGGAAACCTGGCAAAAAGAGACGGATGCCAATCTTGTGGTGAATGGTGGTTACTTTAGTATCGAAAACGAGAGATATTTTCCAGACGGTCGCATCATCGTCAATGGAAGAGCCTCTGGCCGCAGTTTTGATGGGTTCGGAGGCATGCTGGCGATCGATCAATCTGGGGCAGAATTAAGGTGGCTGGTCCAGAAGCCCTACAATCCCTATGAACCGTTGCAAGCTGCTTTGCAGTCGTTTCCCATGTTGGTCAAACCAGGTGGCGAACTTGGCTTCGCTGCAGAGAGGGAAGATCATGCCAGAGCAAGACGAACTGTGATTGCGCAGGATAATGATAGCCGAATCCTGTTTATCGTTGCACCTGAAGGATATTTTACATTGCACCAGTTAAGCGTCTATTTGACCGAATCAGATCTAAACCTCGATATTGCCGTCAATTTAGACGGAGGAGGCTCCACCGGTATATTGGTAGCGGAGCCGCGCGAGATCATTTCCCCCAGAACGCTGCTGCCATTCGTCATCCTTGTATATGCTCGATAAACTCACAACCTAGCCAGGTTCGCAAATCTCAGAATTGCGCTTTCGCCAAGTGACAGGACATGTTGGGGGCCGCCATCGTCGCCTAATTATGATTCTGCAAGTCATCGCATTCTCATAAAAACCCTTGACTTGGAGTCGACTCCAGGTGTTACACTCTCGTTCGAGGTGAAATATGAAAATCGCAGAAGTCAGTGAACAATATGGTCTTTCAGCGGACACGCTTCGCTACTACGAACGGGTTGGACTTATCCCACCCGTGAATCGAAGTGAAAGCGGTATTCGGGATTACAACGAGCTCGATCTCAGGCGGGTTGATTTCATCAAGTGCATGAGGAGTGCTGGACTCCCCGTGGAAGTGCTGATTGAATATATCGCACTGGTGCAGAAGGGTGACAAGACCATTGAAGCCCGAAAAGAGATCCTGGTCGAACAACGCGAGTTGCTTGTGGCAAGAATGAAGGAAATGCAAAAAACGCTGGATATATTGGATCACAAGATTGAAGTATATGAAAACGCTGTTTTGAAAAAAGAGAAACAAATGATTCCAATGGAGGAGTAGAAAGGAAAATAAAGATGAAATACAGAACATTAGGCAAAACAGACGTTCAGCTCTCCGCAATCGGGTTGGGTTGTATGGGAATGAGTGCCCAGTACGGGCCGGCAGATGAAGAAGAAAACATTGCCACATTACACCGCGCATTGGAACTGGGCATCAACTTCTGGGATACTGCCGACGTGTATGGAAATGGGGCGAATGAAGAGTTAGTCTCGAAGGTACTGGTTGAAAATCGAGATAAGATTTTTATTGCGACCAAATTCGGTTTCCGAACCCGGGACAATGCGGAGGATGATTCTGGCGTTGGAGAAGGCTACGTAGACGGTTCCCCGGAGTACGTCAAGCAAGCAGTGGAGAATAGCCTTCGACGATTGAAGATCGAAACGATTGATCTCTATTACGCACACCGCGTAGACCCGACTGTGCCAGTCGAAGAAACGGTGGGTGCGATGGCGGATTTGGTCAAAGCGGGGAAAGTACGTTACCTGGGGTTAAGTGAATGCTCTCCTGAATCGTTGAGAAAGGCATGTGCTGTTCACCCGATCGCTGCCTTGCAAAATGAATATTCTTTGCTCACTCGTGATGTCGAAAAAGAAATGCTGCCATTGACCAAAGAGCTGGGTGTCACGTTGGTTGCGTTTTCTCCACTGAGCCGGGGGTTGGTCACCAATAGGCTCAATGTAAGCACTCTCGAAGAAAATGACTTCCGCCTGCATCTGCCGCGTTACAGTGGAGATTATTGGGAGAATAATCAAAACTTAGCATCTGAATTTGCTGCCCTTGCTGCAAGAAAGAACATCACACCTGCACAACTTGCTTTAGCCTGGGTTCTGGCACAAGGCGATAACATCATTCCCATCCCAGGAACGAAACGAAGAAAATATTTGGAAGAAAATGCAGGGGCAGCAGATGTTATTTTGTCTCCTGAAGATATCCAAGAAATAGAAGGCTTGCTAAAGAAATATCCGAATACTGGT
>JAXIPJ010000120.1:0-4878 GCA_045402985.1 Anaerolineales bacterium | reverse complement strand
AATCGTCCGCCTGAGATCATTTTACGCACGCTGGCAAGCGCGCGCGTGTATAAGGGAATAAAACCTTACAGCAGTTGACGTGGCAATGAACAAGTTTGAGTTTTAAGGTTCCAGGGAGTGTGCGATTGCATGACAGTTCGCGCATAACAGAACACATTTATCCAGCTCTTCTTTGGTTCTTTCCCAATTGAACAACCGGAGCTTGTTCCATGTATAATCCTTGTTGCTGATATGATGGAACTGCATGGCCGCATAGTGCTGATCGTAACCGCAACGCGAGCATTTACCGCCCAGATACGCAATAGCTTTCCTCTTTCTCTCTATCCACCTGTTCTGGCAGTAATCGTTGAAGCACTCTTTGCAGAGTGAATTTAGCCTTCCACTTTGGCCCTTCGTGTAGAATTCACTTTCTGGTTTTGTTTGATGGCAGGAACTGCATTTTTTCATAATAAATGCCCCTATAGCTTAACGGACAAAGTAGCGGTCTTCTAAACCGTTGATCCAGGTTCGATTCCTGGTAGGGGCACAATTGTAACACCTGGCTATTACTGACTCATACAAAGTGGATTGCTGGTACACTAGGATTATTGAAAACAGGAAGAAGAGCAGGAGAAATTTCATGCCCACCATTGTACGTAAGTCATTTCCCGCTATTTTGGAAGCACGTCGTGAGATTTTCCATACCATTAGCTGGCAGGTGCGTTCGAGTATTTGGACTCCACCAACAGATCTCTACGAAACCGAAGATGGGTTTGTTGTAAAAGTGGAGATCGCCGGGATGAGTGAGGAAGATTTTGAAGTGGCTATTGAGAATAATGTTCTGATGATCAGCGGGAACCGATCAGATCTTAATGAGCGGCGCGCGTATTATCAAATGGAGATCAGGACTGGAAAATTCGAAATTGCCATTGAAATGCCGGCGCCCATAAATGTTGAAAAGGCTATTGCTGAATATAAAGATGGATTCTTAATGATAAAGCTGCCCAGGGCAAACGCAAAACAAAAAGAGGTTGAATAAGAGTTATGCCTGCTTCGCGCTGGCACTCCGGCTTGAATGAGCTTTTTCAATGGATGGGCGAGGACGACAATGAACTGTTGTCGATGATCCTGCCATCCATGTTTTCACGCTTTCTGAAACAAGATTCGGATGCATCCGGGTCCAGTTCCCCTCAACCATCGAATGCAACCAAAGATCCAGATGTTCTTCCCATTCTTCCACTGCGCGGTGTTGTAGTTTATCCTCAAACTGCGGTCCCGTTGACAGTGGGACAGCCGCGCTCGATCAAGTTGGTGGATGAAGTTGTGGGTGGAGACAAGCTTGTTGGCCTGGTAGCCGCCGTCAATCCGGAACTTGAATCGCCAGGTCCAGCGGATCTTTATCGCGTTGGGACGATTGCCACTGTCCATCGATTGCTGCGCGCACCAGACGGTACCATACGTTTGCTGGTGCAAGGCATGGAGCGTTTCAGGCTGGGCGAGTTTGTGTCGGAGGAGCCTTATCTCAAGGCACGGATCGAACTTGCGCCTGAAATGGTGGAAGCCGGGCTTGAGATGGACGCGCTGGCTCGTAACGCACGCGATCAATTCCAGCAGATCACCCAGATGATCCCCTCCTTCCCTGAGGAACTGGCAAGCTCGATTACCTCAGTTGAAGACCCCTTGCAAACAGCGTATACAATTGCAAATTTTCAGCGCATGGATATCAAGGATTCGCAGGAAATCCTTGAGCTTGATTCTGTAGCCGAGAAACTCAAGAAGTTGATCGGTTTGCTGGTGCGTGAGGCGGAGGTTTTGCAGCTGGGACAAAAAATCCAAAATGAGGCGCGCGGCGAGATCGAAAAAGTTCAACGTGAGTATTTTCTGCGTGAGCAGATGAAAGCCATCCAGAAGGAACTGGGCGAACGGGACGAGCAGGCGGTAGAGACGGAGGATTTTCGCAAGAAGATCGAAGAGGCGAAGATGCCTGAGGAAGCCGAGAAGCAGGCCAAACGTGAGTTGGAGCGCTTGTCGCGTTTGCCGACAGCCGCGGCGGAATATGGCGTCATCCGCACCTATTTGGATTGGCTGGTTTCAATCCCGTGGTCTAAATCCACAGCGGATAATCTTGAAATTGCGCATGCCCGCGAGATCTTGGATAAGGACCATTTTGGGTTACAGGATGTTAAGGAACGCATTTTGGAATTTCTTGCCATCCGTAAATTGCGCCTGGATCGCAAGGATGAAGCCAAGGTACCTTCTGAAGATAAAATACGCCGCGAACGCGAAGGAGTGATCCTTTGCTTTGTGGGTCCGCCCGGGGTTGGGAAAACCTCTCTAGGGCAATCGATCGCGCATGCCATGGGGCGGAAGTTCGTGCGCGCCTCCTTGGGCGGAGTACGCGACGAAGCGGAGATCCGCGGCCATCGACGTACGTATATTGGCTCGATGCCCGGGCGCATCCTGCAGTCATTAAGGCGGATCGAGTCGAAGAACCCGGTGTTTATGTTGGATGAAATTGACAAACTCACTTTCGACTTTCACGGCGACCCCGCTTCCGCGCTGCTTGAAGTGCTGGATCCCGAACAGAATAGCGAATTTCGTGACAATTACCTGGAGGTTGCCTACGATCTTTCGCAAGTCTTTTTTGTGACAACCGCCAATACGCTTGAGACCATTCCTGGCCCTTTACGCGACCGCATGGAGATCATCTACCTTTCAGGTTACACGGAAAATGAAAAGATCGCGATTGCCAAGGGCTATCTTATTCCGCGTCAGATCCGTGAGAACAGTCTGCGCGAAGGTGAAATTACTTTTACGGACGATGCTTTGCAGAAGCTTATCCGCGAATATACACGCGAGGCAGGCGTCAGGAATTTGGAGCGCAAGATCGGCGCAGTGTGTCGCAAGGTGGGTACGCGCATCGCTGAAGGTAAACTGAAGAAAACAAAGATAACGCCTGAGCTGGTTGAGGAACATCTGGATCATCCGATCTTTCAGAGCACAGAGGAGCTTAGCCAGCGCATGTCAATTCCTGGCGTTGTACCCGGCCTGGCATGGACTCCTTATGGCGGTGACGTGTTATTCGTGGAAGCAACAAGCATGCCGGGCAGCAAAGGCTTTCAGGTTACAGGGTCGGTCGGTAATGTAATGAACGAATCAGCGCGCGCGGCATTATCCTATGTGCGTTCACGGGCCAAGCAACTCAGTATCGACACCGAATTCTTCAACCGGTCCGATTTTCATATGCATATTCCAGCGGGTGCGCAGCCAAAAGATGGGCCATCTGCCGGCGTAACCATGGCGACTGCCATCGTGTCGCTTGTATCGGGTCGCAGGGTGAAGCCTCAGGTTGGGATGACCGGCGAGATCACGTTGAGAGGGCAGGTGCTCCCGATTGGCGGTGTCAAGGAGAAAATCCTTGCGGCGCACCGTAACGGTTTGCGAACGATCATCCTGCCGAAGCGAAACAAGCAGGATATAGACGACGTGCCCGATGAGATCAAGAAGATCATGAAATTTGTTTTCGCGGAGTCAATGGATGATGTGCTGGAAGCGGCACTTGAATCGAAGCCCAAATCATCCCGGTCAAAGGCGACAGCAAAGAAAAAGGCCGCAGCAAGGAAAACGAAAGTCAATGGCAAAAATACTTCTAGCTGAAGATGATGCAACCATGATATCCCTCCTGAAGACCCTCCTCAAAATGGAGGGTTTTGAAGTGGTAGCTGTGGATGTTAATGCAGATGTGCCGAGTATGGTTCTTCAGGAAATGCCGGATGCCATTTTTATGGATGTGCATCTGGGTGGGAAAAACGGATTGCAAATTCTCGAATCGATCCGGAAAAATCAGGACCTCGCCAACATTCGCGTCGTGATGACTTCTGGGCTTAATATGCGCGATGAGTGTCTCAGCCGCGGTGCCAGCGCATTTCTGCTGAAGCCCTTTATGCCTGATGACCTGCTCAATGTCTTGAAACAGTAACCCAGCTCACGTGGTTCATTCATCTGTTCAGATTCGCGAGTTCCGTTTCCCGTCAGATTATGAACAAGTCTTTGAATTGTGGCGAAGAATCGAAAAGGGAGTGCATGTCGGGCGTTCGGATACTTTGGCCGAGATCGGGAAGAAGATCGCACGCGACGCGGACTTGTTCCTGGTCGCGGAGTCGGCTGGCAATATCGTGGGTTCTGTGATTGGCGGGTTCGATGGTCGGCGCGGTCTCATTTACCATCTTGCGGTTGCGTCCTCTTTTCGAGGGCAAGGCATCGGCTCTCAGTTAATGGATGGCGTCGAGTCCAGACTGCGTGCCAAAGGTTGCCTGAAATGTTATTTACTTGTGACCGTTGATAATCCCGAAGTTGAAGAATACTACCGGCAGCGCGGCTGGCAGCACATGGACCAAGTGCATATATTTGGAAAAGAATTGCAATGACTCTCCGATTTGGAATTTTGACACTCTCTGATCGATCCTCACGTGGCGAACGTGCTGATACATCCGGGCTCGCGCTTGCGCGTCTGGTCCAAGCCGAGGGTTGGTCTGTGATCAAACAATCGATTCTCCCCGACGACGAATCTGCCATCCGCCCGACATTGATCGAGTGGGGGGATAGCGGCGAAATGGATGTGATCCTCACAACAGGCGGCACCGGCTTCTCCCCGCGTGATGTCACACCCGAAGCAACTCGCGCCGTCATTGAGCGTGATGCCCCGGGTCTCGCTGAAGCTATGCGTGCCGCCAGCCTCAAGATTACACCTCATGCCATGCTATCAAGAGTCGTTGCGGGTATCCGCAAGAAAACTCTTATCATCAATCTACCGGGAAGTCCCAAAGGCGCGGTGGAAAATTTACAGGTGATTCTGCCTGTACTGGAACACGCAATAAAACTACTTCAAGAATCTCCCGA
>JAXIPJ010000252.1:0-6267 GCA_045402985.1 Anaerolineales bacterium | reverse complement strand
ATCAAAACCACATATGAATAAGCTATGATGTGGCTCTTGGGAATTTCAAACTTCTTCTAACTCTGAAAATAAATGACAATTACTCAACCCTCGCGGCTCACATTTTGGCGGCTCATCTTTGCCGCCTCTGCCTTCCTGGCTTTCCTCTCCATCCTGCAACTGCTGGATATGGCAGCCGAATTGGGCGTGGACATTTCCGCCAGCAACTCATGGATGGGAGCCATTCTGGGGCTTGGCGTGATGTGGATACTGCCGCTTCTTTTATGGGCTTTGACTGGGTCCCGTTATCAAGAGCGGATCCTCTCGCTGGCAGAATTCCCGCAGCGTCTGCCCGACAACGCGCGTTGGATCGCTGGCTTGTTCCTGCTTGTTTCAGTGACCGGTTTTACCATATTCCTAAAGTTAACTTTCTTAAGTTTCTTGATCTGGGTCGGCTGGTTCCGTGTTCTGGTTTTTTGGTATTTTAGTCTTATCGGCTTGCTGGCGCTCAAATCGATCCGCCGCGATGCCCCCTGGCTGACGACATTACTTTCTGTAGCCATTTGTCAGGCGGCCTTTCACCTGCTGCTTGCGTATTGGACGCGCGTAACAGACTATCCGTTTGCAATGGGGTGGTCGGAAACCAGTCGCTTTTATTATCCGTCCCTCTTTCTGGCTGAAACTGTTTATGGGCGCGATTATGCATGGCCAATTCTGCACCCTACTTTACATTTACTTCTCGCACCGCCCTACCTGTTCGACGCGCCGCTTTGGGTCCACAGATTCTGGCAGGTGGCAATCAGATATAGTTTAGTGGGGGCCATCGTCCCTGTGTTGTTGAGGCGGCTTTTCATCCAAAGCTTTTCCGCACGCTGGATTGTGGGATTATGGATGTTCCTCTTCCTGTTTATGGGCCCCATCTATTTTCATCTCGCTATTCCTGTCATTTTGCTGCTTTGGGGATTCTCGCAGCAGGACGATGAGCGGACATGGATCGCCGTTATCTTCGCCTCCATCTGGTGCGGATGGAGTCGCGTCAATTGGTATCCCATGCCAGGAATGATCGCCGCTGTTTTATATTTAATGGAAGTTCCCATCAAAGGGAAAATCGTATGGCAATATCTGCTCAAGCCCACGCTTTGGTTTGTGACCGGAATGCTGATCGCATTTGCGTCACAGCGGGTTTACATTGCGCTCTCGGGTGTGCCGGATAGCAGTCATTTTTATACAAGCTTTACGTCGAATTTGTTATGGTATCGGCTTATGCCAAACGCATCTTATTTTCTTGGGATTCTGCCAGCGTCAATTCTGGCTTCCCTACCTCTGTGGCTGGGGATATATCTTGTGATCAGTGCGCGAAAGGGAGACTGGCATCCCATACGGCTGGCTTTTATATTTGTCGCGCTGTTCGTCCTGTTCGTAGGTGGACTCGTAGTGAGCGTGACGATCGGCGGGGGTGCGAATTTACATAACATGGATGCTTATCTAATCATGTTGTTGATTGTCTTCACGTATCTCGTCTTCGCGCGTTATCGCCGTGAAAATGGGGAACTGGCACAGCCTGTTGCCATGCCATGGCTGTTGGCGCTGGCATTGATCATCATGCCAGCATGGTCGTATCTGCAATTCGGCATTGACTTTAAATCCTATGAAACCGTGCGCACTGAAAAGATTATGGCGAGATTGCAGCAAGAAGTAGATGAAGTCAACTCACAGGGTGGAGAAGTGCTCTTCATCACCCAGCGGCATCTGATCTCCATGAATATGCTGAAAAATGTAACGCTTGTGCCTGAATATGAACGCGAAGACTTAATGGAAATGGTAATGGCTGATAACCTGGGCTACCTTGCCAGATTCCGCGATGATATTGGGAACCAGCGTTTCGCCCTGATCATTGTAGACCCTTTGAATGATATCATCATGAAAAGGACGCGCGGTTTTTCAGAGGAGAACAATGCCTGGGTAAGGCGGGTGGTCGTACCCATTCGTTGCTATTACCGTGAAGAGGTTGCCTACCCTCTGCATGAGATCGCTTTATATGCACCACAGGAAGGCGAGCCTCAATGCCACTGAAATGTTTGAACAGAATTGAATTGAATATCGAATAAAATGGAATAACTGGATTAATAAGTACGCCCCATTCATGTGAAAATAAAAGTATCCTTATAAAATGGCAAAGCCGATTATCTTCACCATTGACGACGATCCATCCGTTTTGAACTCCGTCGAACGCGATCTGCGCTCTCACTACGGGCAGGCGTATCGGATTCTGCCCATTGATTCGGCGCAGGCTGCATTGGATTATTTAAAGAAACTTGAACAGCGCAATGAGACTGTGGCGCTGTTCTTAGTGGATCAGCGCATGCCCGGCATGAGTGGAACTGAGTTCCTGCTGGAGGCCATCAAAGCATATCCGCAAGCCAAACGCGTCCTGCTAACAGCTTATGCCGATACACAAGCGGCGATCGAGTCGATCAACGAAGTGGGGCTGGATTATTACCTGATGAAGCCCTGGCACCCGCCGGAAGAACGGCTATATCCCATTTTGGATGAACTGCTCGAAGATTGGAAAGCCCACGTCCGTTTGCCTTATGAGGGCATCCGCATCGCCGGAACTTTATGGTCGCTCACCAGTCACGAAGTGAAGGATTTTCTCACGCGACACCAGATCCCTTATCAATGGCTGGATATCGAAAAAGATCCCAACGCGCAAAGACTGGTGGATGAGGTTTCAAATGAGTCCTCGACAAAGCTTCCGGTCATATTTTTCCCGGATGGGAATACATTAATTGACCCGGACTTAAAAGTGCTGGCAGAAAAAGTCGGATTACAGACGCGTGCTGACCTGCCATTTTATGATGTGGTGATCATTGGCAGTGGCCCCGCTGGTTTGGCATCTGCTGTGTACGCGGGTTCGGAAGGATTGAAGTGCCTCGTGATCGAAAGGGCCGCGCCAGGTGGGCAGGCGGGCAGCAGCCCGAAGATCGAGAATTATCTGGGCTTCCCAGCAGGCATTTCTGGTGATGATCTGACGCGCCGCGCGGTTTCGCAGGCAAAAAAATTCGGTGTGGAGATCCTTTCGGCGCAGGAAGTGAAAAAAGTCCATGTGAAAGATACGTATCGTATTGTCCGGTTGGCAGATGGGTCCGAGATATCCTGTCATGCGGTGTTGATGGCAACCGGCGCGTCGTTCCACGCGTTGAAGATGCCAGGCGCGAATGCATTAACCGGCGCGGGGATTTATTACGGCGCGGCATATACTGAGGCAATACATTATAAGGACAAGGATGTGTTCGTTGTGGGCGGCGCGAACTCTGCTGCCCAAGGCGCGATCTATTTGAGCCAATTCGCGCGCAAAGTCACGGTTTTGATTCGCGGCCCTGAACCGACCGCCTCAAAATATCTTGTGGATGCAATGAACGATAACAAAAAGATTGAAATTTTGTTGAACACAGATTTGCTCGAAATCAAAGGCAAAAACATACTGGAGCAAATTGTCATCAAAAACACGAAGAATGGTGAATCGCAAACACTGGATGCCTCCGCATTGTTCGTATTCATTGGCGTGAGCCCGCAAAGCCAGATCGTTTCTGACTTGGTGATGTGCAGCGGCAAGGGATATATTTATACCGGCCCCGATCTCATGCTGGATAAAAAGCCGCCTCTCAGCTGGACCCTTGAACGGGATCCGTATCTGTTGGAGACCAGCGTCCCTGGCATTTTCGCGGCAGGCGATGTGCGCTATGGAACCAATCACCGCGTCGCCTCTGCAGTCGGCGAGGGCGCGATCGCCCATGCATTGATCAAGGAATATTTGAAGACGTTGTGAAAAGTATCATGTCATTCTGAGGGAGCGTTCGCTGCGACCGAAGAATCTCTTCATGTCGCGAGAAGAGACCCTTCGCTACTCTCAGGGTGACATAACAAAAGTAATATGAACCTCAAAGACCTCCGCAAATCTCCACTTTTTCAAGGCTTATCTGATGATGAGTTGGGGCAACTGATGGATATGGCTCAGCCTGTTTCTTTGCGCGCAGGCGATATCCTCATCAAACAGGGTGACGTGGGTGATTCTGCCTATGTGATCATGACGGGTGAGTTTGAGATACAGAAACAGACAGGGCAATCGCTCATCAAGATTGATGTACGGAATCAAGGTGACGTGGTTGGCGAGATGGCTTTGCTTTCACGCGCTCCGCGCTCAGCAACCGTCCTCTCAAAAACTGATAGTGAAGCGTTACGCATTCCGCAGGAGGCGTTTGAAAAACTATTAAGCTCCAGTTCAACGGCTGCCATGGCTGTGCTGCATTGGGTAATGGCACGGTTGACTCAAAATGAGTCCCTGTTGCATCAGCAGGAGAAGATGGCCGCGCTGGGCACAATGAGCGCAGGGCTGGCTCACGAATTGAACAACCCTGCTGCTGCCGCGCAGAGAAGTGCGGCGGAACTCAACAAGATTTTGATCCAATGGCAGAGCCTTACCAATCAGATCATATCCGCAGCTTTTAGTAAAAACCAAACGGAGTGGCTGAACAGTTTTATGGATGAAACCACACGTCGGTTTGGCGCGCCGCTTAAACTCAATGCGTTGGAAAAGATCGATTTGGTGGATCAACTTGAGGTGTGGCTGGAAGCGAATGGAGTTGAGTCCGCATGGGAACTTGCGCCCGCGCTGGTCAACTTCGGGTGGAAGGTCGAGTCGCTTGAAGAATTGAAGATTGCGGGACTCTTCAATCTATCCATCCAATGGCTGGGAATGGCGTGTCGGGGAATTGGGTTGTTATTTGAGGTTCAGCACACGACAGAACGAATTTCGCAGATCGTCCATGCCATGAAATCTTATACTTATCTTGACCAGGCACCGCTGCTGGAAGTGGACATTCATGATGGGTTGGAAAATACGCTCGTTATCATGCAGCATAAGTTAAAGAAAGGCGTAACGATACGGCGTGAGTATTCTGCTGACCTGCCGCGCATCGAAGCTTATGCCAGCGAATTGAATCAAGTGTGGACGAATATCATAGACAATGCCATTGACGCAATGAATGGAAAGGGTGAAATCTCCCTGCGGACTTATGCGGAAGATGATAAAGTTGTGGTCGAGATCACTGATAATGGCCCGGGCATTCCCGAAGAAATTCAGGCGCGTATATACGAGCCATTCTTTACCACCAAGCCGCCGGGCAAGGGAACGGGATTGGGTTTGCACATTTCACACGATATTGTTGCCAACCGTCATCATGGACAGTTGTTGGTTGAATCAAAAGCTGGCGAGACGAAGTTTAGAGTCGCCCTGCCAGTGAGAATGAACAAATTATAGTTTAATGATGTCATTGCGAGCCGCCGTTCGTTGGCGGCGTGGTAATCTCCTGCTTTGGAAGCTACATGAGATTGCTTCCCGAAGGCTCGCAATGACACAAGCGACCAAAGGAGAACACATGAACAACGATCACGATAAAAAGATGAAAGATATTTTAATATCCACGAAAACCATTGCCAGTGTGGGGCTCTCTTCCAACCAGGAGAAGGAAAGTTATGCGATCGTCTCTTATTTAAAGGAGCAAGGTTATAGAATCATTCCCGTTAACCCAACTGCAGATGAGATCCTGGGAGAAAAGTCTTACCCTGATCTATCGTCCATTCCCGAAAAAGTGGATGTGGTGCAAGTCTTTCGCAAACCGGAAGATGTTCCGCCAGTGGTAGATGAAGCCATCAAAATTGGCGCAAAAGTAGTATGGATGCAGGAGGGCATACGGCATGAAGCAGCCGCGCAGAAGGCACGGGAGGCCGGATTGCAAGTTGTGATGGATGCCTGTATGCGCGCCACGCATCGCAGGTTAATGATCGGGCCAAAGCCGATCGTGTTGTAATGTCATTTGTTGCCGCCCTTACACAGGTTCGAAGGTATTTCGAATATTGAGGAAGATGAAAATAGCAGGGCACGGCTCAGCCGTGCCCTGCTATTTTATTTAAAGTAACCATTCATTTTCATAGCCCGTGGATCACGTCCAAAGGCGAGGCGTTTTGCCCAGGTACTGGGGAAATTGTGCAGGGAATTGGCATTCATCAGCACAGGCGCATTGATCTGCCATCCAGATCGAAGCATATTGTTGTAGATCTGCTCTGCGCCAGCTTCGAGAGCGGTACCAGTCTCAGCCAACGCGCCGCCATTCAAACGCACATCCACTTTTGCAAATGAACTTGAAATGTGTTCAAGGCTATTCATCAGTCTTGCGTCACCAATCAGTAGGCTTTCAAGCAAACTGCCCCACGGGAAGTTGATGGTGA
>JAXIPJ010000134.1:0-3087 GCA_045402985.1 Anaerolineales bacterium | reverse complement strand
GTTGACCGAAGATATCCTGCAACTTCCCCGAGACTATGACCGTGTACGTGGTTTGCCCTCGGGTCTCGCCGCTGATCTCTATGGATTCACCATATACATTGGCCGACACACCCGGTATTTCAGGTTCCACACGCAACATATCCTCGCTGTAAACGTTCATATCCAGAAGGTTATTAAAGCGGATATAGAAAGGAGCCAATGGCTGACAATCGTTATCATTCCCGGCACAGCGATGTTCCTCAATCCGCAAGGGTGCATAAGTCGAAAAATTAAAGGATTGTGCTTCTGCTGTAGTGAGTGGTCCTTCTGCAGAGGATGTTCCGGGCCCGATGGTCACGGAGATATCCGTTTCAGTTGGAAGAGGCTGTATAGCCCGAAAAGCAAGCCAGCGCCCATCTTGAAAATCCTTGACCCATTGATTCACGTGTGTGTCGTTATCAATCTCTGTTTGACTGGCTAATACAATACTCACTGCCCGACTACCTGCCTTCACTGAAATCGTTCTCAATACGGCAGCAGGGTCGATGCGCTGATCGAATGCAACAAAAAAGATTGGGGTAAGAGGTTGGGGAGAATAATCGGGGAAAGTCGCGACTACTTTGGGTGGAGGAGTTTTAAACGTCCAGGCGACGGCTTCGGATAATATAGCACCTGTTGCGGATTTCGTCCCTGCCGGCACAGTCACTTTATATTCAGTTGCTTGAGGCAGACGGTCGATCAACTCAGAATCGTATTCGAAAGTCAAGGTCTTCGTCCCCAACCAACGCCAGGTACCAGGCAAAGGTGGTTCGATGGTGAGCGGCACATCTTTCTCAGCCAGATCACCTAACGTTCCAAGCGGAACCATCGGTTGATTAAATGTGACACTGACAAACGGTGCAATCGGGATTTCCCCTTCGGGGGCGAATCGGGACACTTGAAGAGAACCCGCTTCAACCGTCCCCAGAGTTGATTCTGTTTCGAGAGGCGGAAATATCTCTTTGATCGTATTGCCCGGGCGCGGCGGAGGCAGAGCTTCCTGTGGCAGATTGAACTCTGTCTGTTCATTAGGAGCAATTGGCAGGGCCGGCAGGCGCGCCAGGATCATTTCAATTTCTTCCGGTGAGAGCGGTTCCCCCGTTGCCAATGGCAACATATTCACAGTCTGCGGCCAGGATTGCCCCTCACTCAATTGGATATCTATGCCATACTTGTCTGTTTGCTGATTGATCTCCCCGGCTAATGGCGGCGTATCGCCATTATTGATAATGGGAATCGTGTTTGTATCGCCTGGAGTGACGATGCCATGTTGGGACCACTTGGAAAATAGAACGATCCCACCAATGCACACGAAGAGCAGAGTCCCAGCGAGTGCGATGGAACGTTTTGTGCTGAATACTTGCCTTCGATTTTCTGCCATGAGAGAAATCCTCTTCCCAACTTTGCGACGCTCCAGCATGGCACTAGGTTCCCGTACCGGCAACATATTACCATAATCGATCCAGTCACAAACATCGTGTCCAACGCCTGGCCGGCTATGCACGCGACAGGCTTGATGGTATCGCCCACGCAAGACTGTGCGATGGAGTGGTGTGCGCCTGTATTCCTCGCAAGCATTTTGCCCAAATCGATACCGACGATGTTGCTCCTCTTCATTTTGCCGAGTGCCTTTTTATAACAACGGCTGTAAAGTCATCACCTTGTGGCAGGCCCTGACCGAAAACCTGAATGTCATCCCATAAATGTTCGCAGATGCGCTGAGCACGTTTGTGACGAGCAGAAGCCAGGGAATCGAATAGGTGACCATCATCGCCAAATTCAATTCCATCCAAATTTGTAGCCTCATTCAAACCATCCGTAAAAAGCAGCAGTGTGCCTCCAGGTGGAATTGTGATCCGCTCCTCATCAATGGGCAGATGCCCGAACAAGCCAAGTGGTTGTCCGGGTTTGACAGGCACTTTCGTTGCTGTTCCATTCCCGTCTAACACGATAGGAGCTGGATGGGCCGCCCGCGCATAATGAAAACGTCCATTCGAGCAATTCAAGATGCCGTAAACAAGTGTAACGAACATGGTTGAGTTGTTTATCATCTGCAACAGGTGACGGTTAACTTGTCTCAGCACTTTTACAGGTGAATGTGATGTTTGAGCCTCCACACGAATCAGGCTGTAGACTACCGACATAAACAACGCCGCGGGAACGCCCTTATCACAAACGTCACCCACAACGATGCCGATGCGGTCTTTATCCAGCGGCAGAAATGTATAAAAGTCACCGCCCACGGCATGTGCGGGAATCATCAACGCACCAAAATCAAAACCAGTCCGTTTGGGTCGACTCCGGGGCAGAATGCTTTGCTGGATCTGGCTGGAGAGTTCAAGCTCATGCTCCAATTTCTCTTTTTCGATGATCTGTTCCTGAGCCGCTTTAAGGTCATTATAGGCACGCCTCAATTTTTCGTTCTTTTCTTTCAGGTCCGCGACGGTTTGGTTTTCTGAGCTTTCCAAACGTTTGCTAAGCAGCCCCACCATCTCATACGCCAGCTGAGGTTGCCGGTGCAACAGGGCATCGAAATCGGCACGGTTCATTTTGTACAGAACCAAGGGTGAACTTGCGCGTACAGTTGCTGTACGGTACCCATCGCGGTTGAAGAGACTCATTTCGCCCAGCAGGCTCACAGCCTTGCGAATGCCCAGACTGCGTTCATCCGGCGTGCCGACCGATTTCAGAATCTCCACCTCGCCTTCCAGCAGGATATAGAATTCCTCTTCCCATGAGCCTTCATGAAAGAGAATATGACCTTCCGGACATTGATAAGGTGCCAACCTGGAAGCCAGATATTTAATTTCATTTGTCGGAAGCGTGGAGAAGAGTGGGACGTTTCGCAGGAGACTTGAGCGCATATTAGACCTTTTTCCCGACTGGGACTGAGAATACTTCTACTTCGACAGTTTTGCCTTTAAATTGGATGAGACCATGCGATTCGACCTGGAACTCGTCACCCAAAGCCGACCGCGTAACGCCCTCGATCAGAATGGGTTTGCCCAGCACTTTCGTCTGAGCTTCGAGCCGAGCCGCCAGGTTGACCGTATCCCCCACACAGGTGTA
>JAXIPJ010000091.1:0-13662 GCA_045402985.1 Anaerolineales bacterium | reverse complement strand
AGCGGGCAGGGTCAGAGAGATTACGCCAATTTATTACGTGAGGCCCTTCAAAGCGGAAATGACGAAACACTGGCGCAAAACCTGCGCGCACATCGCCGCCTCATCAAAACGCTCCCACGGCGTAAACCCAAAGGCGGCTATGTAATTGCCGCCACACCAGAGAACGCTGCGGAAGTGCTTTCCGAGAGCGAGTTCAATCGTTACTACATCCGCGCGCTGGCCCGCCGCGCTATCGAAGATGGCATCCCAGAACTTGTGGTTTACCGCGCCAAGCAAGTCAACAGCCCACGGCCTGAGTCAGAAGCCCTGATTGAAACGACCCTCGCGCCGGAAGACTTGCTGGCGGATCTGCGATCCCATCCGGGCGAATCACCATCTCTCGGCGTGCCGTCGGGACCAAATTCGGGTCTCAGTGTTCGCCTCCCGTAAATTCCAAAAAGTTCGCTCCAATTCAGAGCCGCCTAACATCCGATCAAACCGGGATGTCAGGCGGTTATGATTTCACATAAGGATGAAATCAGTTATGAACGACAAGACTGAAGTTGAGCAGCTCAAAGAGCAGGAGGATATTAAGTCCGCGCTCAAACAGACCACAGGTACCAAGGAAACAGTACCCAAACCCAGCGCGAAGCTTGGGGATAAGCTATGGTTTGGCACTTACATCCTGGCTCTGCTCGGTCTCATGGCTTTCTACTACTTGTTGGGGGTAGATATCTTATATATTCACAGTTGGAAATGATCCGCAAAGGGACTTCATCATGGAACTGAGCCTTACATAGAATTCAATTAAGACCGTAAACATACAACCCGAAATAAGCCCATTCTCATATTGACATCATAGAATGCATGTTCTACAATCAGGCTTATATTTCACCAGGAGGCCGACTCATGCTAACGGAACCCAAAATCGAACGTCGCAAGAAACAGAACTATGTCGCCATTCGAATGGCAGTGCCCATCCCCTTCGGCAAATATCTACAGCCGGCGTGGAATGAAGTCTATGATTGGTTGGAGGCGAAGGCTATAAAACCTTCCGGTCCCGCTATCATCCGTTATCTCACCACAGATATGTCGAAGAAATTGGATTTGGATGTGGGCTTTACTGTGGATAAAGCTGTGAAAGGAAACGAACGCATCACCGCGGACTTTCTGCCTGCTGGCCGTTACGCCACACTCTTATACACTGGACCCTACAAAGGCAAAGGCATCTTCAAAGCAACGGTTGCACTTCTAGATTGGGCAAAAGAAAACAAGATCAAATGGAATACCTCAAAGAAAAAAGGGGTCGAGTGGTGGAATGGGCGTACCGAGTTTTATTTTTCTGATCCCGCGGTTGAAAAAGACCCGACCAAGTTCAAGACCGAACTTGCGTTTCTGGTTGCAGATAAGTAAGACAATTATATATGGCGTGGAATCAATGTGAACATTCGCCATGGAACCACGGACGATGCAAAGATGTTATCCGAGTTGGGGGCAAAGACTTTTTACGATACGTTCGCAAACGATAACACGCCCGAAAACATGGATGTACACTTGAGAAAATCCTTCTCACCAGAAATTCAATTCAATGAACTTGCTGCGCCAGAAAATATTTTTCTGATCGCCGAATCTGAAAAGGGCCCTATCGGATTTGCTCAACTCATCACGGATAGCAGAGAAGAATCCCTAAAGGGCATCAAGTCGCTGGAAATCAGAAGAATATATGCAACCCAAGAAAATATTGGCAAAGGTGTGGGAAAAGAGTTAATGAGTGCTTCCATACAGGAAGCGAGACAAAGAGGCTGTGACAGTATCTGGATGGGCGTTTGGGAGAAAAACCCAAGGGCGATCGCTTTCTATAAAAAGTGGGGGTTCAAAGAAGTTGGTACTCATACATTCAATGTCGGCCATGACCCGCAAAGAGACTTTATCATGGAGTTGGCGCTTGCATGACCTGTAGTTTATAGGAGAGACGAATGGACAAACTTACACGAACCCACCTGGATAAAATCCGCTCCAAGGATAAAGAACTCCAAAACAAAGCTTATTTCTATATCCTCAATGTAACCGAAAAGCCTGTTGACTGGACATACGATGTATGGGATGAGATGGTCGCAGGCTTAAAACACGCGGATAATCACGTGAGGGCAATTGCGGCACAAGTTCTCTGTAATCTCGCCAAAAGCGACCCGAAGGAGAGAATCCTGAAGGATTTCAATGCCTTGCTCGCAGTGACAAAGGATGAACGATTTGTCACCGCGCGGCACTGCCTGCAATCCCTTTGGAAAGTTGGCGCCGCAGGAAACAAACAACAGAAAATTTATATGGAGGGTCTTGAACACCGCTTCAAGGAATGCATCACGGAAAAGAACTGCACTTTGATCCGCTATGATATCCTCCAAAGTATGCGGAATGTGTATGACGCGGTAAAGGGTGAGAAAATCAAAGCGAAGGCTCTGGAATTGATCGAAACCGAAGAAGACCTGAAGTATCGCAAGAAGTATGCAAGTCTATGGAAGAAATGAAGTAAGGCATTTTCTAAAGTAGCGTAGGCTGCGCATGCGGAAGGAGCAGACAATGCGAAAAGTAACGTACGCGATGTCAGTTTCTCTCGGTGGGTATATCGAAGCGGCAAACGGGGATATTAGCTGGTCTTTCCCAGACGAGGAATTGCACAAACACTTTAACGAACGTGAAAGTATGATCAGCACCTACTTGTATGGACGGCGGCTGTACGAAAACATGGCCGCCTATTGGCCAACGGCGGATGAGAATCTTTCGGCACCGAAGCACGAAATGGACTATACACGTATCTGGAAGAACAAACCCAAGATTGTTTTTTCGAAGACTTTAGATCACGTCGAATGGAATTCAACGCTCATTCGGGACAATATTGCCGATGAAGTCAATAGGCTCAAATTGCAACCAGGAAACGATTTGAGCGTTGGAGGACCGGCATTGGCGTCTACTTTCATGAAGCTTGGTTTGATCGATGAATATTGGCTCTACATTTTCCCAATCATTCTTGGGAGCGGAAAGCCAATGTTTCAACCAGTAGATAAGAAGCACAACTTGAGGCTGCTTGAAACACACACATTCAGCAGCAACGTTGTTCTTCTAAGATATCAGAATTGATTGGAGAAACCACCCATGAACATGAAAGAACACATCCTCGCGGCGCTGAGGGAGCAATTCGATAGTTGGGAGGAATTGCTCGCAAGCCTGAGCGAGGAGCAAATCACTGCCCCGCATTTTGACTTGGACTGGTCTATCAAAGAGGTGATGGCGCATTTATGGGGATGGCAACAGATCTCCATTGCACGGATGGAAGCAGGGGCACAAGATCGGGAACCTGAATTTCCCAAATGGGTTATGGAATTACACGGAGTATGGGAAGAAAATGCGGACCAAACGAACGCCAGGATTTATGAGATCAACCACGAAAAGCCGTGGTCAGAAATCCATCAGAATTGGAAAAACGGATTTCTACGGTTTCTTGAATTAGGAAATACAATTTCTGAAAGAAACCTACTGGATGGGGATAGATATCTCTGGCTAAAAGGCTACTCTCTCGCTTTCATCCTCGTGGCTTCTTACGACCACCATCAAGAGCATCTTGAAAAATTGATGGACTGGCTGCGGGAGTATGGGAACATGAAGACTACTGGATGACTCCATCACGCAAAAGAACTGCACCGTTGCTTTTTTCTATTTGCAGGCGTAAAATTATCTACGGTTTTTATTTTGGGTCTTCGACGAAATAATTCGGTTTAATCCTGCCTATGTCGGAGTTTGACTTATGGGTAAAAATCCACAGCCGAAGAAAAACGAAAAATCTTCAACAAAGAAAATTGATCCTACCATTGCAGTAGCGATTATTGGTCTTTGTGGTACCCTGCTAGCAGCTATCTTAGCAAGCCCTGTCCTAATCGCGTGGATCCAAAAATCCAATTCTCCAATAATTCCACCAGCTGAAACGCTTGCATTTCAACCCCCTATACCGACCGAAACAATTATAGATACTACAACTCCTCCTCCCTCTCCAACCCTTACCTCAATTCCTTTAGGTCAAGACTGGAAGTCTTTTTTGAAATTGAATCTACAATCTCCTTGTGCTCCCAGGTTATTGCCTCCTAATATCAATCCAAACGAAGACATTTCTGTCGCCGAACAACAATTGTCACAAGCCAAAGCCAATAATGAGTTTTTGGACTGGCTCGTAGCACCAATCTTGCTGGAAGAAGGGGTTGGCTTTGCCACTCTTCAGGTATCCAGTATTGTCACTGAAACAGAGTGGGTAAAGATTAGCAACGAATTGCTCATAAATGTCACTACTCAAGAAATGCTTGACCATGTAAATGTATTCGATGACAGTCAGTGCGGTGGAGTTGGCGAAATCAGACGTTTCCCGTTATTTAATTTATCCAATGATTTCAATGTCTATGAACTGAAATCAACCTATGCAGAAGCAGATTTTTTCACTTTAGAGCCTGGAGAATTTGAAGAATTCTATATTCCTTACAAATGCACAGCTGTTGGGATCTATCAGTTCAAAATAAACGCATCCTACGAATACTCAGGTATTTCAA
Organism: Anaerolineales bacterium; assembly: GCA_045402985.1. Classification (GTDB taxonomy): domain Bacteria; phylum Chloroflexota; class Anaerolineae; order Anaerolineales; family Villigracilaceae; genus Defluviilinea. Next base: position 9,094 of record JAXIPJ010000091.1, on the reverse strand, counting down.
ATGTTACAGACTCAGACCAGACCATCGGAATAATATGTCCTCAAACCTTCACGTTTTGGGACTTTAATCCTTTTACTTATAAATTCCTTTCATCTACAACTTACCAATGGAATGGGAGTAGATATGAAAAAAAACCATGATGCAATTCTGTTGTAGTATTAGTATCAACGGAATTACAAAAGAGTTTTACACCTACCCAAACAACTTCCCCAGTCCCTTTCCCCCTGTCTTCTGAAACATCTTCATCATTTTCTGCGCTTCGCTTTCATGTCATTGCGAGGAGCACGTAGGGCGACGAAGCAATCCCATCTCACCGTCAGACAGTTGCTTACAAGTTTCCGGAGATTGCCACACTCGCCACGAAGTGGCTCGCTCGCAATGACTTCCGATTACCCAAACAACTTTCCTAACCCCTTTCCCCCTGTCTTCTGAAACATCTTCATCATTTTCTGCGCTTCGCGGAACTGCTTGATCAAACGGTTCACGTCCTGCACTCCCATGCCCGCGCCAGCGGCGATACGCCGCCGGCGGGAGGCGTTCAAAATATCAGGGTCGCGGCGCTCCTTCAACGTTATGAAGCCAATAATCGCTTCTGACTGTTTGAAATCAAGTGGGATATGAGATTCCGTTGTGAATTAATGGTGATGGGGCTCATAATAAAATTTTTAGTTAGATGCAAAGTAAATGCAAGCTTAAAAGATGATTTTTTCACATCAAATTACGTCCTGTATTATATCGACTGAAACCATTGTGATTACAGAAACCACACATAATATATTTCAAAGGAGAAAAACATGCAACACACCACGACACAACCAAGGATAATTGCAATAACCCAAACCCATCAATCTGTATTTAAAAAATCAACTTTTGTTATCGGCCTTGCGGGATTGGGTGGCATCGCTATCCTGGCAGGGATCATAAGTCTGATCTCAGCACTGATTTTAATATCTAATGCATCTATGCCAAGCCTCTCCAGCACTATGTTGACTGACGCAGGAGTTGTCATGACCATAGGCGCGTTGATCATTGCCAGCTCGAGAGCATTTGCCCAGGGCAAGATGCTGGCAATCTGGCTCTATGGAGGCAGCATCCTTTTAGATAACCTATATGGTCTCCTCATGGGATACGAATTGCACTATATTTTTATGGGGCTTGGATTCCTGGTAATTTGGCAAATGCTTAAATTCAGGAAGGAATGGGAAGCCTCATAATTTCAAGAAGCGTAAAAGTATTGAGATCGGAATATAAACGAGTAGGTCACGCTCGTGAAGTCCTCAAAGGAAGCGTGACCTACATATTTTCTTACCCAAACAACTTTCCTAATCCCTTTCCCCCAGTCTTCTGAAACATCTTCATCATCTTTTGCGCCTCACGGAATTGCTTGATCAGGCGGTTCACATCCTGCACTTCCATGCCAGAGCCAGCGGCGATGCGCCGTCGACGCGAGGCGTTCAAAATATCAGGGTCGCGGCGTTCTTTGCGCGTCATCGAATTGATAATTGCCTCTGACTGTTTAAAATTCTTCTCGATATCCTTCGGGTCGATCTGACGCGCGGCTTGTCCCATCTGCCCGGGCAGCATATCCATGATCTGCGACAGTGGCCCCATCTTCTTCATCTGCTTCATTTGGTCGAGCCAATCCTCAAGCGAGAACTGTCCCTGCACCATGCGGTCGGCGGTCTTTTGCGCAGTCTGTTGGTCAAACGCGGCCTCGGCTTTTTCGATCAAGCCGATCATATCGCCCATACCCAAAATACGCGACGAAAGCCGCGCGGGGTCATACGTTTCGAGCGCGTCGAGTTTTTCGCCGGTACCGATAAACTTGATAGGCACACCCGTCACCGAACGGATCGAGATGGCCGCGCCGCCACGCGAGTCGCCGTCCATCTTCGTCATCATCAAACCCGTGATGGATGCATTATCACGGAATCCCTGCGCGATGTTTAGCGCTTCCTGACCGATCATCGAGTCGACTACGAGCAGCGTTTCCACAGGCGGAACTTTCGCAATGATGGACTTTAACTCGTTCATCAGCTCCGCATCCAACTGCGACCGACCAGCTGTATCCACGATCATGACGCCAAATCCACCCTTTTCCGCTTTCTCGAATGCGCGCTTCACAAGTTCAGGCGGCTTGACGTTCAAATCTGACTCCACAGGGACATCGATCCGCTCGCCAAGTTGCTGCAACTGTTGGACAGCCGCGGGGCGATATGGGTCCCCTGCGACAAGCATTACCCGCTCCCCTTTCGAGCGCAGCATACGCGCCAGCTTCCCAGCGCCGGTTGTTTTCCCCGAGCCTTGCAAGCCGACCAGCATGATCACGCGCGGTTTTGGCCCTATGAGATTTAATGGCGCGGGTTCGCCAAGTGTAGCGATCAATTCGTCATTAACGATCTTGATGATTTGCTGCCCAGGATTCAACGCCTTCGATACTTCCGCGCCTACCGCGCGTTCGCGCACGCGGGCGATAAACGTTTTGACAACGCTAAAGTGTACGTCCGCTTCCAGCAAAGCAAGTCGTACTTCGCGCATGGCCGCGTCCACATCCGCTTCGGAGAGTTTTGCGCGTCGGCGCAGTTGGTCAAAGACCTGGTTGAGTCGTCCAGTGAGGGCTTCAAACATAAGGTTATCAATCCACGTTCATTCCGCAGTTGAACTGCAGAATGAACGAAAACTTTCAGAGTAGGCGGGCATTGTAGTGCGGAAGCAGGTTGAGGTCAAGAGATGCCTCGTCTCCGTTTCACTTGGCTCAGCGCGGGGCGATGCTTCTATTCCGCGCATGTTGCGAAGAAATCTGCCGTGTAATGAGCGAATCTTATCGAACAGTCAATCCACTTACCTGGAGATTGCTCACCGCACTGCACCAAACGCAGTGCGGTGCAAGTGTCGTCGCAAAACAGCACTCCTCGCAATAACATGGCTTGCTTGACAAGCGCTTTATCACAAAGTAAAATCACGGACGCTTAACAACAAAATATCTGGCCGAGATAGCTCAGTTGGTAGAGCACGCGACTGAAAATCGCGGTGTCCCCAGTTCGATCCTGGGTCTCGGCACTCTCGGTCAGAAAGATGGGCCAGGAAATGCGGGCGTAGTACAGTGGTAGTACGTCTCCTTGCCAAGGAGAAGGTCGTGGGTTCGAATCCCACCGCCCGCTCAGTAATTTTAAAAATGGCGTCGTGGCCAAGTGGTAAGGCAAGGGTCTGCAAAACCCTCATCAGGGGTTCGAATCCCCTCGACGCCTCTCTAAGTTTACAATGGGAGATTTGACGATTGATTGACGCCGCAAGGCGTCTTTTTGTTTGAGTATCATTGTTTTATTATCACAATTTTATTCAATATCAGACTTTGTTATATAATTACTTCACATAACTTGCCAAATATTAAAACCCTGATGCCCACCCTTTTCCAATCTGCAGATTCAAGCCAATGAAAATCCTATACGTGGAAGATGAAGTTGCTCATGTCCTTTTAGCACAACGAACCCTGGAGGAGAATCTTCCGCATGAGTTCACGCTAATCCATGCAGAAACGATCAGGCAGGCGTTGAACATTCTGGACACACAGACCGACATCGATCTGATCCTGAGCGATCTGCGTCTGCCGGATGGAACGGGTCTGGATCTGCTGAAGAAGGTGCGCGCACGTGAGTCGCCTCCGCCAGTGGTTTTAGTAACGGGCCAGGGGGATCAGGAGGTGGCAGTGGCGGCGCTCAAAGCAGGCGCGGCTGACTACCTGGTTAAACAAAGTGATTATCTCCATCGTCTGCCCATTGTAATAAGTAATGCGGTCGCCCAAAACCGTTACCTGCGCGAGCAGGCAGCTTTGCGCGACGCAGAGATCAAGTATCAGTCTCTTGTGGAACAGATCTCAGCCGTTGTATTTTTGGACGATATTAATGAGGCTGAAACCACGCTTTACATGAGTCCACGCATCGAGGAGCTGACCGGTTATACATCCGAAGAATGGCGCGCCGACCCGGACATATGGATCAAATGCGTGCACCCTGAAGATCAGGAACGGATCACTCAGGAATATGCAAGGTCACATAAATATGGAACAGCTTTTGCTGAAGAGTATCGGATGATCAGGCGGGACGGTCGCACAATCTGGATCAAGGAAGACACGAATCTTATCCGCGACAAGGATGGGAATCCAAGTTATTGGCAGGGAATCCTGCTTGATATTACAAAGGAAAGAGAAACCCAGGCGACCATTCAGGAAAGTGAGGAACGGTTCCGGCGCGTTTTTCATGCGTCACCGATCGCCACTTGTGTTGTAGTTCTTGAGGATGGCAGGTTCATTGACGCGAATCAGGCATTTCTGGATCTGATCGGAAGACCACTGAAAGACCTGTTGGGACGCACCTCAGTGGAGTTGGGGTTTTGGCAGGGAGGCCGTAGAGAATTCTTCGTCCATCAATTGCGTGAAAGTGGCGGGCTGCAAGGCATAGAGACGCTATATACAAATGTTCCTAATGGGCCCAAAGACACACTTGCTTATTATGAACTGATCGATCTGGGTGGACAATCCTGTATATTGGCAATGTTTTATGAGGTGACCGAACAAAAGAAAGCCCAGAAGGCCATGCAACGACAGTTGCAGGAATTATCCGTTCTGCATGCTGTTGCAATTGCCAGTGCAGAAAGTTATTCGGAAGATGAGCTCATCGGGCGGGTGACAAAAATTACGGCGCAGTTATATGCAGAGGTGTGCGGAATCCTTTTATTGAACGACCAAGGTGATACTCTCACACCGCATCCTTCGTATTTGGGCGCAGATATTTCGAACTGGAGGATGGGCTATCCCCTCACCCAAGGAATCACAGGAAAGGCAGTCTTGCTTGGGAAAACCCTGTGCATCGGTGCAGTATCAGAAGAAGCAGGATATATCGAAATCGCATCTGGTATGCGGTCGGAATTGTGCGTTCTAATCCGTGTAAATGAGCGCGTCATAGGCGTTTTGAATGTCGAAAGCAAAAAAGCAAACGCATTCGATGAGGGAGATGAACGGTTCCTTAATACCATCGCAGGTGGACTCGGTACCGCGCTTGAGAAGCTTCGTCTCTCGAAGGAGGACCAGCAGCGCGCAAGGCAATTGAACTCGCTGTATCAGGCTACAAAATCGCTTACACAGAGTCTTAAGCCTGAAGTGATCGCCGAAAAACTGATCGCTAACATGAATGATATGCTGGGATATGAATTCGGCTCTGTTTATTTGATAGATGCTGAGAGCCAGATGTTGGTTCCATTGGGCATCAGCCAAAAAGCACAAAACCTTGATATTTATGAAAAAGAAATGGGCATGCTCCTTACTGAGAGACGTGCACTTGGTGTCGGCATTCTCGGCTGGGTGGCGCAACATGGGCAATCGATTCGGTCGGGAGATGTGAATGAGGAACCGCGATATCTGCCCGTCATAAAAAATATCAGATCTGAACTATGCGTTCCTCTGATCGCACGAGGGAAAACCATCGGGGTCGTAAACATTGAAACGACGAAGCAACACGCTTATACAGATAGTGATGAAAATCTACTGGCGGCCCTGGCCAGCTCTGCAGCGATTGCACTCGAAAACGCCCAGCTCTATGAAGCTGAACTCAAGCGCCGTGAACAGGCAGAACTACTGCGTGAAGCAACGGCGGCTCTAACAACCTCCATCGAACCAGGCGCGTTATACGCGATCATTCTGGACTCGTTATTAAAACTTGTGCCTTACGATAGCGCTTCCATCGAATTGCTGGATGATGGATATTGGGAGATCGTAGCTGAGCGTGGTTTGCCCGGCGAATACTCGTTCGTTGGCAAGCGCTATAAAACCGAGCAGACAAAATGGGGATCTCTGGAGTATCAACATCAACCAGTGATCATCCCGGATGTTCGTCTGGATGAACGCTTCCTAAAATTCGAAGGGACGGAGTACATCCGTAGTTGGATGGGTGTACCCATGTATACACATGGCAAAATGATAGGTTTTCTCAATCTTGACAGCCGTATCGTTAATTTTTATACAACAGAACACGCCGCAATTGCACAGACATTTGGAAATCAGGCTGCGACAGCCTTCGAGAATGCACGGCTATTCGAATCGGAGCAACGCCGCCGCCGCGAAGCAGAGACTTTACGCCTGGCCGCCACCGCCATTTCATCCACGCTCGATCTGAATTCCGTGATGGAGGATATTTTAAAAGCGCTAAAACAGGTCATTGATTATGACAGCGCCAGTGTATTCCTCCATGAAGGCGACTGGTTGCGCCTGGCAGTGTGTCAGGGATTTGCCGAGCCTGCTACATTGATCAACCGGAAATTCCCAGCCAACGATCCACTCCTCCTAAAAATAAGAGAAACCAGACATCCAATCATTATTCAGGATGTACAAAAAGATCCATTGTTCAAGAACTGGGGTAACACCCAGAATATTCACGGGTGGATGGCAACGCCACTTTTGAATCGAGGCAGGATCATTGGCTACATTACCCTCGATAATTACAAACGAGCAGCATACGATGAATCGAATATTGAAACTGCCATGGCGTTTGCTTATCAGGCCGCGTCTGCCATCGAAAATGCGCGCCTTTATGATGAAACACAGCGTCGCCTCAGTGAATTGGAGACCATCAACCGTCTCTCCGCATCCCTGCGGACAACACAGCCTGTTGATGAAATGCTGAACATTTTACTTAACGAGACTCTCAGTCTTATCCAAACAGAACATGGCTCGATCTGGCTGTATGATGCCGCCCAGGAAAAACTGGTTCAACGCGCCGCACGCGGCGGGGCCGTCAATTTTAAGAGCAAGTCAGTAAAAACAAGCGAGAGCAGCATTGTTGGGCATACTTTCCTGTCAGGAAAGGTATATGTTTCAGCTGAATTTATCAGCGACCCATTGGTAAACAAAGAAAACCTGGAACTCACACCGCCGGGAATGGGCGGAGCATGCATCCCAATTCAATCAACAGCAGGGACAATGGGCGTCTTGATGATCGGCGTGGAGCAGGGACATCAGATCGCTGACCAGATCAACCTGCTAACTACGCTGGCAGAGATCGCTGGTAATTCAATTCACCGCGCTCAACTATTTGAACATAGCCGCGAACAAATCCAAAGACTGATGACGTTACGAGATATCGACGCTGCGATTGCATCCTCCTTCGACCTACGCCTGACCCTGAACATCCTAATGGACCAAACGATGAAACATCTGGGGGTGCACGCCGTAGACATTACACTTTATCATCCTGATCTTCAAACCATTACCTATCTGGGTGGTTTGGGATTTCAATTCTCATCTGCCACCCGCCCGCAGATAAGGATCGGCGAAGGTCTTGCCGGGCGGGTCATTATCAGGCATAAAACCTTTCACATTACGGACCTGCAAAATTCACCTGAAATCAAAAATGAACCATTTTTAAAGCGCGAAGGGTTTGTTACTTATATTGGCATCCCATTAATCGTGAAGGGACAGATAAAAGGCGTTTTTGAAGTATTTCACCGCGCCCCTCTATTGCCAACCCCCGACTGGATGGAATTCCTGCATACCCTTGCAGGGCAGGCCGCCATCGCCATTGATAACTCTCAACTCTTTGAGAATCTGCAACGCTCAAATCAGGAATTAATACAGGCCTACGATACCACCCTGGAAGGTTGGGCACGCGCGCTTGAACTCCGCGATAGGGAGACCGAAGGTCATACACGCCGCGTGACAGAATTGACTTTGCATCTTGCAGAATATATGGGGATCAGTGAAAGTGAGCTGGTCAATATTCACCGTGGCGTTCTGCTTCACGATATTGGGAAAATGGGAGTTCCCGATCACATACTTAAGAAAACAGGACAACTCACCGAAGGAGAATGGGCAGAAATGCGACAGCATCCAGTGTATGCATATAACCTTCTTTCCCCCATATCCTATTTGCGCGGAGCATTAGACATTCCCTACAGCCATCACGAACATTGGGATGGAAGCGGCTACCCGCGCGGACTGAAAGCCGAACAAATCCCTCTCGCCGCGCGCATATTCTCGGTGGTGGATATTTGGGATGCTCTGCTCTCTGATCGTCCATATCGCAAGGCGTGGCCACAAGTTAAAGTGATCGAATATCTCAGGGACATTGCAGGATCTCATCTGGACCCAAGAGTTGTGGAAATATTTCTGAGTATGATCGCCGAAGATGAATCTGCCACATATATTTCCAGACCATCTATTTAACAATCCTCACCTCACGCGTAAAAATTTGCGCTTACCCACCTGCAACACGCCGCCATGTGGGAAAGGCACATCCCCACGTTCGATGGTTTCGCCATCCAATCTGACTCCCTTTTGATCGAACAATCGACGCGCTTCGCTTTTGCTTGAAGACATTTTTGCATCCAGGATCACATCGAGCACGGTCTGGCCCCGGCGTAGATCATATTCTGGTATTTCATCAGGCGTTTCTTTTTGCTGGAACGTCCGCACGAAAACTTCTTCAGCTCTTTGTGCATCCGCATCGCCATAGAAGATGCTGGTGATCTCACGCGCCAGTTTCATCTTTGCATCGCGCGGATGGATTGTTCCGGATGCCAGACCCTTTTCGAATGTATCAATTTCCTGCGGTCTCCAACGCGTGGCGAGTCGGATATATTTACCCATTGCCAGATCTGGAATGGACATTAACTTGCCATACATATCGTCTGCGCCGGTATTGATCGGCACGATGTTTCCTGTCGACTTGGACATGCGCTGCACACCATCGGTGCCGGGCAAAATACCGGTGATGATGCCAACCAATGGCTTTTGCCCAAGCGCTTCCTGCAATTTGCGGCCTGCCACAATGATGTTGAATAACTGATCGGTGCCCCCCACTTGAATATCAGTTTGCATGGCCACCGCGTCGTATCCCTGCATTAATGCATAAAAAGTTTCGTGCAAGTAAATGGCTTCGCCCTTGTCAAGCCGGTTGGAAAAATTCTCGCGCGCTAAAAATTGTTGCACGGTAAAATTCTGACCAAGGCGGATCAAGTCTAATAAAGATAGTTCACTTAACCATTCACCGTTGTAGCGGACCTTTGTCTTTCGGGGGTCGAGCACGCGAAAAGCCTGCTCTGAGTA
>JAXIPJ010000056.1:0-7302 GCA_045402985.1 Anaerolineales bacterium | reverse complement strand
ACAGGTGCGGAAATGCTGGCAGGCAGCATCCCAATATTTATCGTGAGCATCCTGTTTGGCGAATGGAAGTCATTCAGCTTTGCGCAGGTTTCGGTCCAATCGTGGCTTGCGTTGCTATATCTCATTACCTTCGGTTCGATGGTCGGGTTCGTTGCTTATATCTGGTTATTGCAGAACGCGCCTGTGTCGCTTGTGGCTACGTACGCGTATGTAAATCCACTTGTGGCAGTGCTGCTTGGCAGTTGGTTCGCGCAAGAGTCACTCACGGGACGGACTCTGGTAGCCGCGGGAATCATTATCGGCTCAGTAGTATTTATAAATAGCGCGCGGCAGGTCAAGTTCAAGACGGAACCGTTGCAGGCCGTCCCCAACGGCGATGACTAACTTCACATAACAAACAATACACGGAGATTGCTTCGTCGGGCTAAAGCCCTCCTCGCAATGACATGCTGAGTCCAATATCTGCATCACGCAGTTGGAAATTTATTTTTTCGAAAGGAGTAAGTAAAAATGGACGATAAGGATTTGATCAAACGTGTAAAGGAAGATGGGGTTAAGTTTCTCTCATTGCAGTTCACCGATGTGACCGGGACAGTGAAGAGCGTGGATATGCCTATCAGTGGGCTGGAAGGCACGCTCGAAGATGGCATGTGGTTCGACGGTTCGTCGGTGGAAGGGTTCGCGCGCATTCAGGAAAGTGATATGCACCTGCGGCTTGACCCCGATACCTATGCTGTTCTGCCTTGGGGTTCTCCAGAGCGGCGGCGTGCGCGCATCTTCTGCGATATCTTCACGCCGGATGGCAAGCCGTTTGAAGGCGACCCGCGCGGTGTGCTGAAACGCCTGATGGCAAAAGTAGCCGAACGCGGCTGGACGTATAACATTGGGCCTGAGCCTGAGTTCTTCCTGTTCAAAGGCACGGAGGGGCGCGGTGTTCATCCGGTGCCCCACGATGTCGGTGGGTATTTCGATTTCTCCGCGTTCGATGAGGCGGCACGCGTCCGCACTGAGTTAATGGATTCATTGCGCTCGATGGGACTCGAAGTGGAAGTGGGCCATCACGAAGTAGCCCTCGGCCAGCACGAAATTGATTTTCGCTTTACGGATGCAGTGCGCGCCGCGGACAATGTGCTGACCTTGAAATACACCGTCAAAGCGATCGCCGCGCAACATGGACTGACCGCCTCTTTTATGCCCAAGCCTGTATTTGGTATTAACGGCTCTGGCATGCACTGTCACCAGAGTCTCTTCGACAAAAAAGGCGACAACCTGTTCTTCGACGCCAACGATGAGTACCATCTCTCCGAGATCGGTTACTCGTTCATTGCCGGGCAGCTCAAACACGCACGCGGACTCGCCGCGCTGGTCGCGCCGACCGTCAACTCCTACAAGCGACTCGTCCCTGGTTATGAAGCGCCCGTTTACATTGGCTGGGCACAGCTCAACCGTTCAGCATTGATCCGCATCCCGCGCTACACAGAGGGACGCAACAAATCGATGCGCGCCGAACTGCGCTTCCCTGATCCTTCGTCGAATCCATATCTGGCTTTCGCAGGCATGCTCGCCGCCGCGCTGGATGGCATTGAAAATAATCTCACCCCGCCCAAGCCGCTTAACAACGTCAACCTGTATCATCTGGATGCCAAGGAACGCAAGAAACTGGGCGTCGGTGAATTGCCCGGTTCTCTGGCGGATGCGCTCAACGAACTTGACAAAGACACAGTGCTCAAGGACGCGCTCGGTCCCGTGATCTATGAAGCCTTCACCCGCGCCAAGTGGGAAGAGTGGGATGAGTATCGCATCCGTGTGACAGATTATGAGATCGAGAGGTATTTGGAAACGGCGTGACCCCTCCGCCCTGCGGGCACCCCCCAAATCTCCATACAGCAAATTGCTAATTAATATAAATTTTTATTGTGGATTTAGGGGAGGTTGGGTGGGGGTCGGTAATCAGTGCCAAGACCTCCGAGGGATAAAATCCCTGGAGGTCTTGGCATATAATGGAGGCAGAAGTCGAACTTTTCTTAGCGCTAGATACATATGAATTTACATTTCCTTTCTTTCGTTCTCATCATGATATTCTTTACAAGCGTTGTTTCCTGCACGCCTGTTTTAGATTCTCCTCTAAGCGAACCTATTTCACTTGCATCCTTTACCGAAAATTATGTGGATGTATCCATTTACCTTGCGAGCGACTCAACCGGGAATTATTCTTTATCCGCGACGTTTACACCTCCTGATGGCTATCACTTATACAGCAAAGATATCCCTCTCATAGGCGTAGATGGACTTGGCCGCCCTACTCTGCTTGAGCTCACGAACAAAAGCCGTATCAAAACTAATGGCGAATTAACTGAAAGCCTCAAGGCCCAGGTGCCAAATTTTGAGCCGAAAGAGCTGCTCGTCTATCCACCTGGCAAAGTGACACTGAAGCTGCCTGTAATACTTTCATCGGGCAACGATTGGGTTGACGATTCTGTTAAGGTCACCTACATGGCATGTAATGACAGTGGTTGCAAACCACCGGTAATGCAAAAGATTGTATTGATTCGCATACCAGGTGCGGATGTGTTTGATAATAATCAATAATCAATGGAAGAGAAACTAAAGATGAACAAGAAGATCATGCTCGTGCTCATAACAATTGTCCTGTTGTCTTGCAATTTCCTGTTACCCACAGATAAAACGCCAGCCCAAGCTCCTGATGTTGATACATCTGAACAAAATGAGAACCCGCTATCTACACTACCGGGATTCACAGTCGTGCGCTTACATCCCGAAGATGGTGATTTGAAAACCATGCTTGCGAGTGAGGCACAAAAAGCAGACGCGCTAGGGCAATTACCCGTCGTCGAATTTGACGCGACCTGGTGTCCACCTTGCATAGCCATCGACGCGGCTCTCGAATCCCAGAACGAATTGATGCTCAAGGCCTACGCTGGCACCTACCTGATTAAACTGGATGTAGACGAATGGGGCTGGGATAATGGTGGCCTTCAGGATTTCCGATTTGATGCAATCCCAGTTTATTTCAAATTAAATGCACAAGGTCACCAAACAGGTGAGGTCATCGATGGTGGCGCATGGAATGAGGATATACCTGAAAACATCGCACCTGTCATGGATGAGTTTTTTCATCGGGATTAGGCAAGACAGCACCGCCACAGGGCTTAACACAGCAAGTGGGAAGAGTGGAATGACTATCGCAGCCGCGTGACGGATCATGAGATCGAGAGGTATTTGGAAACCGCGTGACCCGCCCCCACAGCCGCTAAAGCGGCACCTTCGCGAAGCATACTCGAAGGGTGCCCCAAATCCACATGCAGTCAGTAACTAATGGATCAAATTTTTATTGTGGATTTGGGGGAGGCTGGGTGGGGGTCGGTAATGAGTGCCAAGACCTCCGAGGGATAAGATCCCTGGAGGTCTTTTCATATAATTGGTGAGCGATGAAACTTATCCAAAGAGCTGGTTGATGGATTGGTACAATCAAAATAGCATCTTGATAATGACAATTTGAGGATTCGAAAGCATGATTACTTTTGAACAGGCCAGGCAATTAGCGCTTGAACACGTCAAGCCATCTGCAGAATACATCAGAAAAACACTTCCTGACGATGATTTAGTGATCGAGCATTCTATCGAATTTCACGACTGTTGGCTTTTCTATATGAATTCAAAAATCTATTTGGAAACACATAATATTTTCCATCGCCTATTGGGGAGTGGGCCTGTGATCGTTGGCAAAGAAAATGGAGATGTTTATCAAGGAGGCTCAGGCGGTACCGTTGAGATGTGGTTAAGTGAATTTAGAGAATTTATTGGGGGCCAAAACGCACAAAATGGAGATATTCCGTGAGTCCTTTTATATACATGTCTATATAGGGGGCGATCATTGTTCGTTGCGAGAAAGGAAGGGCTTTTATGCGCGTCGCTGCAATCTATGATATTCACGGGAACTTGCCTGCACTCGAGGCTGTGCTCCAGGATATTCGTCGGGCAGAGGTAGATCATGTGGTGGTCGGCGGCGATGTGGTTCCGGGCCCGATGCCGCGTGAAACGCTCAGGTGTTTGCTGGACCTCGACCTGCCTATGCAACTCATCCACGGCAATGGCGAGCTTGCGATGCTTGCATTGATGGCAGCCACGGATGAAAGCTCAGTCACCTACTGGGGAACGACTTCGGGGAGGCCCCTCCCGGAACAGTTTCGCCCGGTCTACCGCTGGACGGTGCAACAGCTTTACCCTGAATACGAGCCGGTGCTGGCGAGCTGGCCCAAAACACTCCGTCTCGAGATTCCCGGGCTGGGCGAGGTGCTGTTTTGCCACAGTACGCCGCGCAGCGAAACGGAAATCTTCACCCGTCTGACTCCTGAAGAGCGCCTCCTGCCTCTCCTTGAAGGACTCAAGGTGTCCCTGGTCGTCTGCGGTCATACCCACATGCAGTTTGACCGGATGATCGGAAGGACTCGCGTGGTGAATGCAGGTAGCGTGGGCGAACCGTATGGAGCACCCAGCGCTTATTGGCTCTTACTTGGGCCCGATGTTGAGTTGCGGCATACGTCCTACGATCTGACAAAGGCTGCTGAACAGATTCGAAATACGAATTTTCCAGGAGCGGAAGATTTTGCTCAGGACATTTTGCAACCTCCATCAGAGGCGGAGATGCTTGAAGTTTTTACCAAAGCCGAATTGAGATAAAAGCAAGTGTCTTAAGACTACTTAAGACATAGTTGGGCGCTAAAACACGATAAAATGAAACCAGAAGAAACAGGTTCACATTACGACCGAATTGCTCTGTGGTGGCAGAAGCAACATTTGCATTCAACCTACGGCCTGGCACAGCTGGAGCAGGCTATTAAATTCACAGAGAACAAATCCACTGCGCTTGACATAGGCTGCGGTAGCAGCGGTCGATTCATCGACGTATTAATCAAAAATGGTTTTACTCCCACAGGTGTTGATATTTCCGCTGAGATGATCTCTCTTGCAAGGCAACGACATCCCGCTGTGGCTTTTTACGCAGAAGATATCTGCACGTGGCAATTGCCGCGAAAATATGACCTTATTTCTGCATGGGATAGCACATTTCATCTCCCTATTGCACAACAGAAACCTGTCCTTAAGAAAATGTGTGCTGGTCTAAACTTCAAAGGTGTGGTTTTGTTCACCTGCGGCGGAGGCATCGGCCGCGAAGAAATCTCAGGTGGATTTCAAGGTGAAGCCTTTGACTACAGTACACTCGGTGTGAACGAGTTTTTGCGGCTCATCATCGAGTTTGGCTGTACATGCAAACACGTCGAATATGATCAATTTCCAGAAAATCACGTTTTTATCATTGCGCAGAAAGCCCAATAAGGTTTTTCCGTAAACGCGCCGGACACCGCTGCGCGGTCTCTCACCTGCAGTGCACAAATTCAGATTCCACGTCTCCGACTTCTGCCCCTTCCAAAGCTGAACCTTACAAAATTCGACAAATCCGACGAAGCATTTTGTCCGTATGCTGAGGTAGAGAGCCGCGCGGCGGCTCAAGACTTCTAACTTGTGATAGGAGACACAATATGCACAAGAATCTTCCTTTTCGGCACATAGCCAGGGTCGCGGCGATCCTGGTGCTACTGATATCGGTCTTCGGCACCTCGTCAGCCTTAGGTGCCCAAGACCGTCAGGCCCCGACCAAACCCACGAACCTGCGGGTGATGTCTGTGACGTCGTACAATGTGTCGCTGGCCTGGAACCCGTCCACCGATAACTCGGGCACCTTTTCCTATCGGGTTGTTGTGAGCGATGGTTCGACCTACACCGTGCCCCAGACGCAAACCACTTTCACCCATTTTGTGGCCCCGCTCGGTACCTACTCGTTCTATGTCTTCGCCGTCGATGGGTCAGGCAACAGATCGCAGAGAAGCAACACGGTGAGTGCGACGCCCCCACCTGATACCATAGCCCCCACTGCACCGATCGTTTCGGTGACCGGCGTGAACCCGACCGAAGTGTCCCTCTCGTGGACGGCCTCGACCGACGATGGACCCTACCTGTTTTACCAGGTTTTCGTGAACGGCAGCCCGAGTGTCGATGCGCGCCATCAGCAGTTCGCCGTTGTCCTGGGACTTACCCCCGAAACGACCTATGAGTTCACCGTCAAGGCCCGGGATCTGTACGGACCGCCGAACGTATCGGCGCCGAGCAACGTCGTCACGGTGACGACCTCTGCTGTCGGCGGAGTGGACACAGAGCCACCCACATCGCCTGGCAACCTGCACGGTTGGGATGTAGGGGATGGGGCTCGAGAAATCAATTTGTTCTGGACGCAGTCCGTTGACAACCAGACCCCGCAAGCATCCATCGTGTATGAGGTATACCAGAATGGCGTTCTAGACCACACCATTACCGGCGTTGGTCGAACCATCTTATACGCCAACCAGGCTGGCGAAAACACCTTCACCGTCATCGCGGTCGACGAAGCTGGCAACAAGTCGGCGCCTGCCAGTCACATCATCGTCAGCCAATAGCGAGAGTGTCTAAACCTGGAAGTAAAGGAAGTCAATTAAGTTTGCTGGATAGGCAGGATAAAGTCGTTTTCGAAGTTGGCGCTGGTTATAACAAAACACGAATAAGCGCAGGGCACATCTCAACGCATAAGGACAACGCGAAAAACAACGGGAACGTCGAGCCAAACGTTTGAGGTAATGGCGTAACTCAGCATTTACGCCTTCCACCGAATACGTCTCTTTCTTGTCGTAACGCAGTTCATTTGGCGCACCATAATATAGCGTATCATATACAGGAAAAGCATCACTATAATATTGTCTCGCTTGTGGTGCACGATCTAAACAGTCCTGAAGTGCAGCAGAGGTTCGCTCTTTGACTACATCCCAACTCAAGATGCATCTGGTCTCTCGATCTACAACCGTTATGATGTAAAACTCGTTTTTTTCTTGCCCATGAAGGTGAATAGTTCATCCAATTCTGCCACCTTGGGGTTTTCAGGAACCTGTGCCTTTGGCAATCGCTCGGCATATTCCTTCACCCAGTTGGCAACGCTCTGATGATTGACTTTCAAGAGACGTTCGATACTTCGGAAACTATTGCCTTCCAAATACAATTCGATCGCTTTCAAGCGAACCTGCCGTGGATAGCCATTTACATTCGGCTTTGGCGTGTAGTTCTTGCCACATTCGTAGCAACGAAATTTTTGACTACCGGATAAATTGAACCCTACTTTATACTGCTTTTCGCTCGATTGGCATCTTGGACATTTCATTCAACCATTCTAACTTACCTTTGAGTTTAGACACTCTC
>JAXIPJ010000144.1:0-5085 GCA_045402985.1 Anaerolineales bacterium | reverse complement strand
GCAAAAGCGGCTGACTCAAATGCTGGATGAGTTGAACGCGGTGGCGTATACATGAACATGTTATGGAAAAAAGCCATACAATTTTCAATAGACGCTGAGAAGCTAAATTAAATTTGGGCCACTGTCGGGCTAAAAATCGACTCACCGTTGGCCGCGGCGTCGACGGCTCGTAGAGTCTCTTCTCCTTCTGATAAATGAACGGACATGATAAAACCATGTCCGTTCATCTTTGCTATTGAGGTGTTAGGTCTTGGGTCAAATGCACTGCCTACGGGAACGGTGGATACGCGTTCTGCACGAGTTGAATGAACTGGGACTGGAACCAACGTCCTGAGACTGGTGCGTTGGGCAGTGCGCCTGTTAGGTTGTTGCCGTTGAGCTGATTGCCAGTATAGGTTGGGTCACACATCCGGTCGAAGCCCTTGCCTCCGGGATTCTCCGGCCCGGGCGGAATCAGCGAGCTGGAGCCATCAGATTCACCTGGCGGCTTGACCCATACATAGGCGTCGATACCCGTAACGGGAGTAGCGATTGGCCTTGCGCCGATGCCAGCGCCATCCTGGTTGCACCAGTTACCTTTGTGAATACGCTTGTCAATGCGGGTCGCCATCACGAATATGCGCAGGTCGGTCGATGTGCTTGGACCTGTCGGCCGGTTGAGTCCACCCCAACCATTGCGCGACGTGTCAATGATCAAGCCAACAGAAGTTGGGTAGGCGTCATTGCCGGTAATCAACGCGTTGCGCAGGGCGATAATGTAAGGCTGCTCATCGATATAATCGTTCCAGTCATACCAGCCTTGCAGCGAACGGACAGGGTTGCCACTGATCATCGTGTTAGCGTCCATAAATGGCTCATCGACCGGGTTATAGTTGGCAGCATTGCTGATGAAGCCGTCAATTTTACTGTTGCCACCGGTGATGCCCGTGCCCACCTGTTTGAGCAAGTTGACGAACGGGGTAAAGTTGGATGGCCAACCGAGCCAGGCGGCATGCGCCACGTCGATGTAAACGTAGGTGTTATTCAGCGAACGGATTCGGCTAACCGCATACTGGACACCTTGAACATACGCACCTGTTGACTGCGCCTCGGAACACTTGGCGAAGCTGAGGTTGGTGACCAGGTTCGGCAGGGAGTCTGGCTCGATCACCGCGATGATCCGAAGGTTGCTGTACTGCGGCTGGCTGATCGTGTTATAGATCACGTCAATATACTCAGTCCTATAACGGTTGAGACCGTTTTGAGCGATCAGCAGTTCGCCGTTGGAAGCCAGCGCTGAGCAGTCGCGGTTCGGCAAATCATAAACAACGATCCCAATCGCATTGACGCCCTGTGCAAGCGCCGCATCCAGGTGACCAGCCAGGCTTCTGGGATAGCCGTTTGTGCCATTGACCGCGGCGATACTGTCGAGCCAAACGAAGGTTGGGTAGTTTGCCACCTGCCTCATTTGATTAGCGAGCGTACCGCCCTCGAGGTCTGCCGCCGCATTTACAGAGGCAATGTAATCAACATTTCTATAGAATGTCGCACCGACGAACGGGTTATCCAGGTGTGAGCCTGGTGGCGGGTTGGTAGGCGTACGGGTGGGAGTGAAAGTTGGCCCGGCAGGTGTGTTCGTTCGAGTCGGTGTGAATGTTGGACCAGCTGGGGTGTTGGTGCGTGTGGGAGTCGGGGTGGAAGTGTTGGTCGGACCGCCGGGAGTATTCGTACGCGTTGGCGTATTTGTTGGTCCGCCACCGCCTGGTTCAGTGCCCCAGACAAGCGTCCCGTTGCGATAGAGCGTTACATGATCCCAGTCTGTGAAGGAGGTCTTGGTAGGATCAAATGAGTAGTCACCTGTTTCATTGTAGTTAGACCAATCCGTCTTGGAGAAGCGGGTCTGGATTTCACCGCTTTGGCCGCCTGCAGCAATGGAACCCGCGGCAGGGTTGAAGCCAACTTCCAGGTAGAAGTCTGCTCCCGTTCGAGGAGGATTGACCTGCACGAACGTCCCTGTTACATTGCTGCAACTGCCTGTAATAGCAGAGAAGTCACAGAAGAAATTTTGGCCAACAGTCCCTTCACGCGTATACCAGTAACGGATCTTCAATTCGCTGAGTGAGATACTGCTGCTTCCAGTATTGACAATGTTGAAGTGTGGCTTGATCTGGTTATCGCCTGCATTGGTATCTGCTGCACGATATTGAACCCTCAGAGTGGTTGGGCCGCTCGGTGTATTCGTGCGGGTTGGTGTAAACGTCGCACCAGTTGGGGTATTAGTGCGTGTGGGTGTATTGGTTGCGACAACAGGTGTGTTGGTGCGCGTTGGAGTATTAGTGCGAGTTGGGGTAAAGGTTGGACCACTGGGCGTATTGGTACGTGTTAGAGTAGCCGTTGGGACGGGCGTGCCACTGGGGACGCTGCCCCAGACAAGAGAACCGTTCAAATAGGCAGGGATAGTTGGCCAATCAGTATAAGCCGCAGGTAGGGTTCCTGTAGTATGCCACCAATCATTTGTGCCACTGTAATTACTGCTCCAATCGTTCAAGTGCAGGGTTGTTTGAAACTCCCACGAAGCTCCAGCAGCCAGTGAGGCAGACCCATAACTCACTGTGAAGTAATAAGTTGAGCCTGAAGCCTGCGTTGGGCCAGAAATTGTGGCTACGTTGGACCCATCCCACCACTTCTCCAGTATATACGTGGAAGCTGGTTGAGAGCCATCAAGATTAAAGTAGATACGGACAGAAATATTGGATTGCGCGCCGCTACCCGTGTTGACAACACGATAGTAAAAATCTGAACGTGTTGTATTATCTGAGCCATTCAAACGCAGTTGAACTTTCAAATTCTCGCCACTGACAGGCGTATTGGTGCGAGTGGGAGTAAATGTTGGACCACCTGGTGTATTCGTACGCGATGGTGTACTGGTCGGGCCGCCACCACCGGGCAGGTTATCGTTGCGATGCTGGAACAGAAAATCTTTTGTATACTGGCCCATGAAGTTTTCGCCGCCGAGCAGGTTATAACTCTGATCGAACATCACTGGCTGCCAGAACTGATCAAAGACCCAGGCCGTCCAGCTTAAGCCTTTCGATTCCATATAAGTGCTAAAGGGAACACCGTAACCCGAAAGGGTGCCACTGGTGGGAATCGCGCCGCCCTGTTGCCAGCCCCATTCTGTGATGAAGAATGGAACTGAATTGGCGGCATTCCCAAACCAGGAATCCCAGACGCTCTGGCCGCCATGCTGCGGATAAATGTGGGACACATAGACCAGGTTGCTGCCAACGAACGGATCGCTCGCAGCGCTTGAGAGATTCTGAGACCAGCGCGGCCCACCAATCAAAATTAGATTATTGGGTGCATGTGAGCGGATGATATTCACCCACGGCTGAGCCCATTGCTTCCACGTGGCCCAGTTATCCGGGTTGATCGGCTCGTTATACAGTTCGAAGATCACATTGGGAACATTGGCGTATCTGGGAGCTACATAATTCCAAAAAGCGCGCGTAGCTGTATCCACCTCGCTATTGTTGTAGTCCCGAATATAGTGCCAATCAATGATGCAGTAAATTTGCTTGCTGATACAGTTCTGGATCGCCGGGTCGAGGTGGTTATTGAAATAGGCGTCCGGATTCGCCCTCCACCCTGGCTGCCCATCAATGGCATCCGGGTAGACTGGGAAACGAACAACGCGTGCATACCAGCCATCCGCCTCGTTCGTGAGCATGTTAGTCAACGTCACAGCGTTGCGTGGGCGCGAGTTGGCGACAGAGACATCAATCAGTGAGACCCCTCGCAGAACAACATTGTTCCCCTGCGGGTCCCTGATAAACCGGCCGGAAACGCTCAGCCAGGGCGTATTAATAGCATGGACAACACCCGTCGGCTGCGCCATGAGCGAGAGCAATATAGCTACCCCTAACAGAGAAACTAACAACGAAGGTATTTTGGCATTGCGAGTCATCTTCATCTCCTTTTGTCTTTCGTCTTTTGCACAAGACAGAACGCTATGAAACGAATATGCGGAGGATCTCGGTCAGCTTATGTATAGGGTATATATGCTCTCTTTTGTAAGATGATCTCCTTTCAATTAGATTTTTAGATTACAGGATTATTCCTGGTGAGGGCCGATACATGATGGTTCTAAACATTATTTCCTAAGGTTTTCTTGAGCTGGCGCCAATCTGCTAATGCATTCAACCTGAGTAGCTACCATGATCACCAATCATACTAATCCGCCTGATTCGTAAGATATCTACTACAGGTTCAGGATTTACATCAAGCGAAATTTGTTTAAATATCTATCTTTATTATGCGCCCATTTAAGAAATTTTTCAAGCGTTTTCAAAGGTTCTGATGATTCTTTGAGACTATGGCAGTGGTATTATCGCAATATGACCACCGAGATTGCTCAAGCGAATCCAAATCTCGCGTTTATCAAGTAGTCGCACTGGATACAAGATCGAACTTACCGCAAGACTGTTTTTGGCGGGGAAAATATCCCTCGCTGGAGGCGTTATTGTACAGTCCCAGAGAACAAATCCACAATAGGATATTTCCCGTAGATATTTTTAGCGGATGATAGTGTGCTGCCCGGCATCCCTGCTATAGGTTGCTGGCCGAGGTGATGTTCCCTGATGAGCAGCTCATGAAAGGAGTTTTAGAAATGGAAACGGAGAAATGGAATGTGAAACAAAGAAACCTGTACCTCTGTTTGGGACTCGTATTAATGCTGGCACTGATCTCTGTTATCAACGTCCAGGCAGCGGCATCAAAGACCATCTATCTGGATTGGCACGCTGTGGTGCCTGCCGGCTCCGGTGACCCAAACATGTTTGGAGACGGTACAGTGAGTGTCAATGCAGGCCAGTCGCAAATTTGTTACAACTTGCGGGTCTTTGTATACCCGGGAGATGGCTCGAATTGGCCGCCCCGAAGCACTGGCATTTATCAGGCAGTGGCTGGCTCCAACGGTCCGTTGGTTGTAGACTTGCGCCCGGACTTTTCATCTGGTCCGAATGCAAGTGGCTGTGTTGGCATTAGTAGCACACTTGCTCATAGTATTCAGAGAAATCCCTCGCGCTATTACATCCTTGTAACGTC
>JAXIPJ010000276.1:0-4144 GCA_045402985.1 Anaerolineales bacterium | reverse complement strand
GTAGGGGATAGCGTTCCGCTTGATGCCACCGATGTAGACATCTACTTCGGCAGTGAGGGTGGCATGCGGATTGCCGATGACGAGGTGGGTGATCATGCCGAGGTCATCGTAGGAGGTGAACCAGTAATCCGTGGTGAGTTGATCGGCAGGATAGCCCACGATGGAGTTGAAGCTGCTGCCAAAGATGGCGCGTTGACTGGTGAAAATGGGGGAGGTGCCATCGGTGCTGCTCACAAGCACAGGTCCGGCGTTGATGCCATAGGTATCTGAAACAATTTGTTCTGAGCCAACATCGTAGTTACCCACAAGGCTTCCACCAATCATTACATCCACATTGGCAGAATCATATTCGTAAGCGCCAATATCACAATGACTACCTTGCGGACGTGTCACCCCGCGCTGATCGGTAGGCGGACAATTTGTATTATCGCCCGCATCGATCGCGGGACTGCCCAGACCCAGCGCCATGGTTTCAGTAAAACCGCCGTTATCCTGCAAGGAACCAAGTAGAGGATCAATGGACAAGAGTGAATTACCACATGACTCAAAGCCCGTACCAGTTGTTTCAATCAGATTATTGATGTTTTCAATGGCTGGGGTAGAATCACTTTTAATGCAATCAACTCCGCCCACAGAGTTGGCGAGAATCGAGTTGCGTATCGATAGAATTCCTCCAAGGCCATTTCTTATAGCACCTCCATTTGAGGAAATGTTATTTGAGAAAGTGCTATTGGTAACAATCAATCCACCATAGTTGGCGATGCCGCCGCCACTAGGCGCTGAGTTGGCATAAAAAGTGCTATTTGTTACTTCCAATGGGTTTATGTCATTATCGGTAAGAATAGCACCGCCATGATGTGATGCAGTGTTAGCCGAGAAAGTGCTATTTGTAATAGTTGAATTACAGTCATCGAATATTGCTCCACCATCTCCGGCTGATGATGATGCGTTATTGGATAAGTAAGCACTGTTTGTCACAGTCATTGTCCCCGCTTCACAACCAATGGCGCCTCCTCTTGAAGCATGATTATCGTTGAAAACACTATCTGTTACCGTAAGCACGCCAAATAAGCTATATATGGCGCCCCCATACCCCCCACCTACGACATTTGGATCAAATTCAGCGTTGTTGGCAGAGAAGACACTGTTAATGACAGTAAGCATCCCATCATAATTGGCAATAGCGCCGCCTTTAGTTCCGGAATCGTTTCCGGAAACACGATTACCAGAGAAGGTACTATTCACCACTGTAAGAACACCTTTGTTGTGAATACCACCGCCATAGGAAGTCGAGATGCCATTCATGATATTAAGGCTGTCAATCGTAACTGTAATACCTGGACCCACATAAAACACCCTTACGCTGTTATTTCCACTGATATTTGTCTTTGAAGGCAATGATGAGCCATCAATCACCAAATCCTTGTCTATAATTAACGTAGACGCAAGCCTGATTGTCTGCCCCGAAAGAGACACATCAAAATTGATCGTTCCTCCAGGGCAAACATCGGCAATTGCCTGGCGCAGGGACCCCGCACCTGAATCGGTGGTGTTTGTGACGGTAATCAAATCAGATGTGCATATCTCATGACCAAAGAAAATTAGAGAGCGACCACCAGAATAAGGAGTTGTTGTCCACATCGGTGCGCCGACAAGGAAATCGTCATATATGTCATCATTAAATCGACCGGCATTACCGACAGCATGTGCAAATCCAGAGTTATTTACACCGCTGGTATATGATAGATATGGGCTTGCACCTGGTCCAGACGATCCACCCAGATACAAGAAAACGGCACCTGCTACAGATTGAGGCACGTAATATATAGGATCACCAACCAGAACATCATCATATCCATCATGATTGTAATCGCCGGCAGAACTCAGACTGCTACCAAAAAGTCCCGTAGTTGTACCCTGAGTAAACCAATCAGGTTGCACGTTAGGACCAACGGTTGAACCAAAATAAAGATATGCTTTGCCATTGACTGCGTCATTATCACCAGCAGGCGCACCTATAAGGATATCGGAATAACCATCTCCGTTCACATCACCTGCATTTGCACCAAGATGGCCATACCCATCCATCGCGATACTACTCTCGCCAATCCAAGAAGCTGTAGCGCCAAGCCCGGTAGGTTCGCCCAAGAACAAATATGCCTTTCCACCATTTAATTGACCATAGATATAGTTATAGGATGTAACCAGGACATCATCATAGCCATCACCATTTACATCACCTGCATCACTCACACTATATCCAAATCCTGCATCTTGTACATCAATCTCTTTGCTCCATGCAGGTGTTGAAGCTAAACCAGTCACAGATCCTAAATAAAGAAACGCCTTACCTTCATCCGTCTGCCCATTAGAATAGTAACGAGCGCCAACAATCACATCATCATATCCATCATTATTGACATCACCAGCATTGCTGACAGACCAACCATACTTCGCGTCAGCTTGATTTATCTGCCCGGTCCAATCTGGAGTTGTACTTAGCCCATTTGGAGATCCATAGTAAGCAAAGACGACACCTTCACCCGTCTGACCTATAGTGTACTGAGAAGCGCCCACCAAGATATCATCATAACCATCGCCATTGACATCACCGGCTGTATCAACTGATCCACCCATAGCCGCAAATTGCTGATTTGCTTGAACAGACCAAGTAGGGGCACTAAATTCCCCAGAGCTAGAACCCAGGTAAAGAAAGGCTGCTCCTTCTCCAGATTGACCTTCCCAATAGTCTCTGGCACCAACTAACACATCGTCAAAACCGTCTCCATTTACATCACCAGCAGGGTTGACTGAAAATCCAAAGAGCGCCCTTGGATTGTCACTGCCAGTGATCAAGTATTCTGGAGGGACGGTCGAGGATGCATTCGTTGTTAGCATTAATGGGGAAAGCAGTTCGATATTTTTAGGTGAAAAAACGGGATGGTGCTCATCATCAATTCTCACATTCCTGCCCTGCAAGTTGAGTGAACCGGAAACACTGCTATCTAATTTCAGTGTGCCGTCGGGATTGAGAAAGCCAGCGGACGAGAAAAACTTAATTGTCTCAGCACTTGCTTTGGTCGGCACCGCGCCAAACAGTCCGCCTGCTAATGCCAGAATGACTGCGAAATTTAGAACGAACGACTTGCGATTCTTGAAAAGCATGAAGAAATCCCTAATGTGAATTTATGACTTACTCCTACATGACGCAATTGCATCTGTATTCTACCTCCTACAGTGAATTCACAAGATTAGGAAAAGTTACGCTGCAATCCCCTGTTCAACTCACCCCCTCTTCGGCTTCAACCGTTTTGTGATTCCCTCAGAGTGAGGATGGTTTTTTCGTCACTGGCATCCATGGCCAGATTGAGCTGAGTTTTGCCATTTTTGCCTTTGAGGGTCAGATCCGCGCGCATGAAGTTGTCAGCAAAACAACAGGCAGGTGAGCAATCACCTGCCTGTTGTTTGTTATATACGAACTGGTATTAATTTACTGGTGAAGTCTTATGGAGCAGCAATGACTAGCTCGGTGAGCATGCCCACGTCATCATAGGCGGTGAACCAGTAGTCGGTGGTAAGCTGATCGTTGGATAGACCGAGGATCTCATTGAAACTGCTGAGATACTTGGAACGTTCACTGGTGAAAATGTTGACACCGTTCGTACTGATGACCTGCACCGGACCCTGGTCGATGGCGTAGCGGGGGAAGACGCGCTGTCCCGGAGCGATGGAGTAAGGGAGGGTGTTCTTCTTCACGCCTGCGATGTAGACATCCACTTCGGCGGTCAGGGTGGCCGGTGGGTTGCCGATGACCAGATAGGTGATCATGCTGGTGTCATCGTAGGAGGTGAACCAGTAGTCGGTGGTCAGTTGATCGCCCGGATAGCCCATGACTTCATTGAAACTGTTCCCAGACTTGGAGCGTTCGCTGGTGAAGATGTCCACCCCATTGGTGCTCACCACATGCACCGGTCCGGCATTGATGGCGTAGCGGGGGAAGACCCGCTGTCCGGGAGCGATGGAGTAAGGGAGGGTGTTCTTCTTCACGCCTGCGATGTAGACATCCACTTCGGCGGTGAGGGTGGCATGCGGATTACCGATCACCAGATAGGTGATCATGCCGACATCGTCGTAGGAGGTGAAC
>JAXIPJ010000031.1:0-14504 GCA_045402985.1 Anaerolineales bacterium | reverse complement strand
TGGTTTTGCATATTCATTACTCCCAAAACTAAATGATGGTAACCTTTGACAAATCGACTTCCAAACCTTTGAGCGTGGCATAGGTCAATTTATCCATCATCGCACCGTCAAAGTTAATGGTTTTGATGGCACGGTAGTGTTTCTTAGACCAGCTAGTCCAGGTAACCGCTGCAAGGAAAGACACATTTCTCAGTGTCGCGCCCTTAAAGGTAGCTTCCTTCAGATCCGCCCTGTCAAACTTGACACCAATAAAGGTCAGTCCATCTAGGTGTTGCCCTCGCAGGTCACAGAGTTTGAAGTCCACACCGTTGAAGGTACAGTTTTCAAAGACCGTTTCTCTAAGGTCGAGCATGGTCAACTTTACGTCGATCAGTTTTACATCGCTGAATTTTGCCCTGGTCAGGTCTGACATGTTGAATTCGGTGCGTACAAGAATGCTTTTGTTGAAGCTTGCACCCGTAAGTTCACTGGTGGACAGGGTGCAGTCTGTGAGATTCGTTCTGTCGAAATTGGCTTCGTGCATAGCGCTGGCATAAAACGAGCTGCCAGTCAAGTCCGCGCCATCAAAATTGGCTTCGCGCACATCGCTGGCTTTAAACGAGCTGCCGGTCAAGTCCGCGCCCGAAAAGTCGGAGCCATGCAACATGCTTGCTTCAAATTTTCCTTTATGCGCTTTAACGCCTGCGAAATCGCTCTTTGGCAGGTTGCTCGCGCTGAAGTTTGTCAGTACCTGCCGCTCCAGCGAGCGCGAGAGGTTGGCAACTTCCTGTACCGTTTGTTCGATGTCGCCGATGCTGTCAATGGTCATCGCAAGGGCCGTTTCATCATCCTTGCCTTCGGCTTTGAGTTCACGGAACCGCTCCTGTAAATCAGAGAGTAGGTCAGCCTTTAGTTCGGCGACACTTTTTACCCCTTCGTAGGGCGCAAAAACGCCGTTCAAATATTGGTTTATTTTCTCATTCATAACATCACTTCTCCTTATAATAAATTATCCAGTATGCGCTTGGCATACTCCCAATTGCCCTTGTTTTCAACGTACACCTGTTTTCCATTTTTGGTGATTCGGTAATATCGCCTTCTTCCTCCTTGTGTCTCATCGCCCCAATAAGAAGTGATACTCCCATCTCCCTCAAGGCGTTTCAGGCTTGAGTACATGGTCGCTTCCTTCAGTTCGTATTCACCTGAAGAGTTTGTTTGAATCAATTTTGAAATCTCGTAGCCATATTTATCGCCACTTATCAGCAATTTCAAAATGATGGTATCTGTGTGACCTCTGAGCAGGTCTCCTGAGATTTTGTTATCTGTCATAAAGTTGTCTCCATATGTGTAATATACAACAAAGTAATATGTCTGTCAAGGTATTTTGGCAGGTTTAGTAAAGTAATTTTCCGGGTAAGAAATAGAATAGCTTAATCCGCTCTCCTCACCGCCCGACTGACAATGCCAAGAATGTCAGTGCTACTCATTTTGAATTTCGCAAAGTCATGACCGATTCGGCGAATGGCTTCCTCTGCGGCCGGGTCACGCAACGTTGGATCCTTCGACTGACTCTCCAACGCCCTGGCGTGCAAAGTGGCGAGCAGAGTCTCTTTTTCTTTTGTAAAGTGCACTTTTTCGGTTTGCATGATCAGGTCCTTTATTGTTTATTTTCAATGCCTCATCTAAAACTGATAGCGCAGCATCAGCCCCATGTTTTTCATGGCAGGGATAAGTGCCAGGATGCGCACAATGAAGCGTACCCCGCCAGGCATCCTCTTAATGCTTAAGTCTTCATTCATAACGCTTAAAGCGCCTGGCAGCTCATCACCTTGAAAGCGTAGGGTTCCAGGTACAAGTGCGTACTGTCGCGGTTCTTACCGCATGATAGGTGCATTTTCAGGAGAGTTCAATAATGACTATCGAAGCTCTTCTCACGAAATCCTATGCCGCGTTCAATGCGCGGGATATAGAAGCCGTTCTAGCCGTGATGCACGTTGATGTTGATTGGCCAAACGGAATGGAGGGTGGGCGCGTTCTCGGTCATGACGAGGTCCGCAAGTAAGGAGTTATTGAAGGCGAGGCGTTCGATAACAAGTCAATATTTACAAGCGAGCATTCGGTAATTGAGTGAAGTCAAAAATGAGCCAAGACCATGGAACGGCGGCGGTAGAAGAAGAGGGTGGCCAATTTGCGCTTGGCTGTACGCCGCAGGTTGTAGTGAATCGCGGGATGAGCCTGGGAGTCACGCATATGGGCAGCGGTAACCAATTTATTAGAAAACGATAAGAAATCCTTCTACCTGTCATTTTGGCGTTTTCTCCTGCGACGTATTTATAGAAAGGCAAAAATAGCCAAAAATCTATATAAAAGGAGTTCAAAATGAGTACCCAAACAGTCAACAAGCTCTCGATGGTCTCTATACTAGTCAGTGACATGAAAAAGTCAAAAGAGTTTTATGCAGAGAAGCTCGGCTTAGAGGTCGCAAAGGACTACCGCCAAAATGATGATAACTGGTGGGTAACGTTCACCTTTCGTGGCGGCGGGACGTCTATTACTCTCGGGAGGTCGAGTACGACGGACAATGAACCACCCAAACCCGACAGCATGTCGTTCTATTTTTCAACTTCTGACATTGCAGCCGCGCACAAAGAGCTCAATGAACAGGGTGTCAAAACTACTGAGATCCAGGACAACTTGTACGGTCCAGGCTCAGGCGTAAAGTTTTTTCAACTCAAAGACCCGGATGGTAACCAGTTGACTTTCGCACAGGAGTAAGAACCATCAGCACGTTTCTTCGACTCATTGAGAGGCCGAAATGCCTCTCAATGAAAATAGGCTGCTACTTCATGCGTAAGCAATTCGGCAAGCCAACGACCCCGATAACTATATTCTACGCACGGATGCCCATCACCTTCACGTTGACTACTTATGAGGAATGACTCTCTTAAACTCACAATGTTAGGAGACCTATGGCAACAAATATTGTGCAAGCACAAGGAATTACCAAAACGTTCGGTAAGACGCGGGTATTAGAGGGGATAGACCTGAACGTCCCGCAGGGGAGCGTTCTGGCACTGCTTGGACCCAATGGCGCTGGCAAAACGACCACCGTTAGAATTCTGACCACCCTGTTGAAGCCGGATGGCGGAAGCATAACAATCGCTGGTTACGATGTCGTGCGTGAACCGGATAAAGTACGGAACGTCATTGGTGTTGCTGGCCAGTCTGTCTCCGTGGACGGCTACCTGAGCGGCCTGCAAAATCTGATGATGATCGGGCGGCTTTACCGCTTTAGTGGGAAGGATGCCAAGCGACGTGCGCAGGATCTCATTGAACAGTTCGAATTGACTGAGGCGGCTCACCGTCCGGTCCTGACGTATTCAGGAGGGATGCGCCGCCGCCTGGATCTGGCTGCCAGTCTGGTTGCGGCGCCACCCATCTTGTTTTTGGACGAACCGACGACAGGGCTTGATCCGGAAAGCCGCAACACGGCCTGGGAGGTCATCCGCGGACTGGTGCGCGGCGGCACCACGCTGCTGTTGACTACCCAATATTTGGAGGAAGCCGACCAGCTTGCCGATATCGTCATGGTCATCGACCATGGACGCATTCTTACCAGCGACACGCCAGCGAACCTCAAGAACAAACTTGGCGGCGAGCGACTGGATATTAAACTCACTGATCCGGCAGATATGGCAAGGATCCCAATGCTTCGCGCGAAAGCGCTGGCGACCGAGATCCAAAAAGGATCGTTGAGTTTCGCTATTCCTGAAGGCGAAGGCGGACTAAAGGAAGTGGCTGCGATTTTGCAGCAACTTATTACCGCCGGAGTAGCGGTAAGCGACTACACCATTCAGCGGCCGACGCTCGAAGAGGCATTCTTGCAGCTTGTTGGCACGAAGGCCTCTTCGAGCAAATCGGTCGTCGCAGAAAGGAACTGACACGATGCAATCTAGTTCATTTATCCCTCAAGCCCAACAACGCCCCCGCATTTACTGGGTGTTCAGCGATACCTGGGAGTTATTTAAACGAAGCGTCATACAGATCGGTCGAACCCCAGACCAACTCATCGCGGCGGTGATGCAGCCGATCTTTCTGATCATCCTTTTCCGCTATGTGATTGGCGGCGCGGTTACCACCGGCGAAGCAAACTATGCCGATTTCCTCGTACCCGGCATATTGGTCACGAATGTTCTCAATGTGTCTGCGGTTATTTTAGTGAGCCTGGCCAACGATATGAACAGCGGGATGGTCGACCGGTTCCGTTCACTACCGATGGTGACATCGGCAATTTTGGGCGGTACTGTCTTGTCAGTTGCTGTTCGTTGCCTCCTGAGTGTGATTGCAATGGTGCTCGTCGGCCTGCTGGTTGGGTTCCGGCCGCATGCTGATTTCGGCGCCTGGCTGGCGGCGATTGGTTTGCTTTTGCTCTTTTCATACGCCTTCTCATGGCTGTTTGCCGTGTTTGCTCTCATAGCGAAGAGCGTCGAAGGCGCCCAGCAAGTGTCTGGGTTTGTTTGGCCCTTATTCTTTCTAAGCAGCGCTTTTGTTCCTGTGCAGAGCATGCCAGGGTTGCTGCAAGGATTTGCCAACAACCAGCCGCTTACCCACGCCATCAATGCCATTCGCGGGCTGCTGCTTAGCCACTCCGTCGGGAACCATGTCTGGATCACCGTATTATGGTGCACCGGTATTGTTCTTGTATCGGTACCACTCACCGCGATGCTATTTAGGCGTAGGTTCAGCTAACTTCATGTATGAATGAAAGGAGAAACACAATGAAAAAATTTATCCTGCTCTACAAGGGACCCCAACGCCACCTGACGCCTCCCACGAGGGATGGCCCGGCTGGTTTGACAAGATTGGAGATCAACTCGTCAGCATTGGCTCTCCGATGGACAACGGCTTTGTCCTGCATAGCGATGGATCCAAAGGTGGCTCTGCAACAAATCTTAATGGCTATAGCATTATCCAGGCCAGGAACATAAACGCTGTGAAGAGTTTGGTGAAGGACCACCCCTACCTGGCTCAGGGCTCAGATAAGTTTACGGTAGAGATTTTTGCGCTGGCGAGATAGACCACCTTACCTGAAGCAGTGATGAGGAATATTGTGAAGGCAAAACCTTCGAAGCGAATGATTTCTAATGACGGGCGCAGGCTGAAAGCTCACCTCTGGCAAGTCTTCAGCTTGCTGCACCGTTATCCAGCATTCGGCCGGCTGTGGGCCGGCAGGCTGGTATCGCTATTCGGTGATGCCTTCACCCTGATTGCGCTCCCTTGGTTCGTCTTGCAAGTCACAGGGTCAGGTACTGCAACAGCCGGTATTCTCCTGGCCCTGCAGCTTCCTGCCATCCTCACGAGCATGGTCATTGGCTCTTTGATAGACCGCTTCCAGCCGCGGGCCATTATCACGATCGATAATGGCCCGCGGACCCTCATCATAGGTCTGATCCCCATCCTGTATTGGTTCGGCCTGCTTGAGCTGTGGCTGCTTTTCCTCCTGACCTTCCTGGCAGGCATGCTTAAACCAGCTACAGAAGTAGGGGCGCGCAGCATCTTACCTGATCTGCTACAGGATAAGGATTTGGATGCCGCGAATATGCTCTGGTCGTTCAGCGACAACCTCTCATTGGTGATAGGGCCTGCGATTGCCGGGGTTCTCATAGCCTCCTTCGGTGGTCCATCTGTATTGCTCATTGATGCCGGAACCTTTGCTCTGATGGCGATCGTGGCCGTCACACTTCCTACCCTCAAACGGAGTAACGCTCCAACACAAGTTCCGATCTCAGAACATCTGGGTTTGCGTCAACTTTGGGGCATGAAAGTGGTGAGATATACCACCTTGCTCAGCCTGGTGTTCTTTTTCTCGTATGGTCCTCTGGAGGCTGCGCTGCCACTTTATAGCGACGCCGTACTTCAAACGGATGCGCGCGGCTATGGACTGCTCTGGTCCGCTTTGGCAGTCGGCGCATTGATCGGAACGCTGAGCAGTACAATGCTCAGTCGAAGTCTGCGTTTAGGTGTTGCCTTGCCGCTAATTGCACTGCTCTGGGGCGCCAGTCTTTTGCCCATGGTGTTGATCAATGAACTTTGGTTGGCTGGTGGTTTTCTTTTTCTGGGTGGTTTGATGTGGGGACCTTATACGCCGATGGAGACAACCTTGCTGCAACGCAACGTTCCCAAGGCACAACTGGGCAGAGTATTCGGGGCTCGTTCCACCCTGCTCGTAGGCGGATCGCCGCTTGGTTTGGCCACCGGCGGCATACTGCTGGCCTTCGTACCATCGACCAGCGTGATTGCGCTTTCGGCTTTCGCTTGTATCCTGGTCGGTCTGAGTGGACTTGCATCACCAACCTTCCGAGGTTTGTCTCTTCCCTCTGCAGATTTTGGCTCTTAGGCCAGAGTAGTTATGAATAGTTTATGTGCCATTGATTTTCATGGAAGCGGTATGATTGACACATCTCCGCGATTTCTTACCGCCTGTGTCATTAGTAATTGAACTTTTCGAATGACATTGCAGGTTGAACATTAAATTTTGAGTCTAGTTAATTATGCGGTACTCTCTAAATGTCGAGTGGACCGAATAGAAAAGCAATACAACCAATGATCCCTTACTATAGGAGATGGATCGAATGAAATACATGTTATTGATGTACGCGAACGAGTCGGCTGTGCCGGAAACTCCCGAGGACCAGGAAGCCGTTTCGCAGACGGTCTGGTTTGCCCTGATGAAGGAAATGAAAGCCGCCGGGGTGCTGCTATCGAACAATGGGCTTTCTCCAGTCGCCAATGCAACGACGGTGCGCATTCGGGAGGGTAAAACGTTGATCACGGATGGTCCCTTCGCTGAAACGCACGAGCAATTGGGTGGTTTCTTTTTGCTTGAATGCAAGGACCTCGACGAGGCGCTTCGCTGGGCGGAAAAGATTCCCCATGCAAAGTATGGCTCGGTGGAGGTCCGCCCGCTGTGGTCAGAGGTTTGAAATACTGAGAATGGGATGACGACCGAGTCGCAGATCGAGAAAACGTTCCGCGAAGAACACGGGCGCGTCCTCGCGACCCTGATCAGCCAGCTTGGGGATTTCATGCTCGCAGAGGATGCCCTTCAGGACGCGCTGGTCAATGCGCTGGAACGCTGGAAAGTCGACGGCGTTCCGCGCAATCCCAGCGCCTGGCTGACCACCGTTGCAAAACGACGTGCCATCGACCGCCTGCGCCGTTCCAGGTTTGAGGACTACACGGCGCCGATTCCCGTTTCCCTTGCGCGAGAGGAACCCGAGATGGATGACTCCCTTCCCGATGATCGACTCAAGCTGATGTTTACGTGCTGCCATCCCGCCCTCGCATTGGAGGCGCAGGTAGCGCTCACGTTGCATTCCCTGGGCGGTTTGTCCACGCAGGAGGTGGCGCGTGCGTTTCTCGTTGCCGAACCGACGATGGCGCAACGGCTGGCGCGGGCACGCAGGAAAATCCGTGAGGCAGGCATTCCCTATCGCGTGCCACCTGCTGATCTCCTCCCCGAACGGCTGGATGCGTTGCTTGCAGTCATTTATCTGATCTTCAACGAAGGATATGCTGCTACCTCGGGCGATTCCCTCACACGTCAGGAACTTTGCGGAGAAGCCATTCGCCTGTGTCGTGTGTTGGTGGATTTGCTTCCAGGCAGCGCTGAAGTACGTGGATTGTTGGCATTGATGTTATTACATGATTCGCGACGCGAGTCTCGGCTCTCTTCGACAGGCGAGCTGGTCCTGCTCGAAGAACAGGATCGTACACTTTGGGATTCTTCCAAAATCCAAGAAGGGATCTCTATTTTGGATGAGGCAATTGCCCTTCGCGACCCCGGACCGTATCAGGTCCAGGCGGCAATTAGCGCTCTTCATGCTGAAGCGCTGACTGCAGCAGAGACGGATTGGACTCAAATCGCCATGCTGTATGACACACTTGCGAAGATGACGCCGTCTATGGTAGTGGAAGTGAATCGCGCCGTAGCCGCCGCCATGACGAAGGGTCCCCAACAGGGATTGCAGATGTTACTGCGACTGGAAAACGAAACAGGTAATTTCTATCCCTACCATGCCGCCCGCGCCGATATGCTGCGTCGCACGAATCAACGTGAAGCCGCCGCGGACGCCTACCAGCGCGCCCTTGACCTCTGTGGCAACTCCGCCGAGCGCGCCTATCTTCAGCGGCGTCTTGATGAAATGATCAATGCAGGATAGCGGGATAATTCTGGATCAGCTGATAATGCGCAATGGTCGGGAACGGATTGTAGAAGCGGGGAATCAGATTGAAGATCGTGCTCCTGCCCGCGCCGCTCGGTTCAACCAGTGCCAGGATTTCTCCAGCCTGGATATCCAGCGAAACATTCTGCAAGACGGGAGCTTCTCCATGGTACGTGAAGGAAAAATTCTCAAAGCTGAGCTGACAGCGCGCCGGAGGCATAAGCGCGGCATTCGGCTCATCTTGGACTGTGGAACCGGTATCCAAAATCTCGAAGACCCGCTGCATTCCGCCAATGGCTGAACGCAGTTGCGCATACAATCCTGCCATCCCGCCGGCGAGGTAACGACAAGAATGTGTTAGTCACTTGCTTGGCTCAACCGTTCCATTAGGTGCCGAGGGTGAGGAGTTTGGTATCCACTTTGTTTGAGGTCTGGAAAGTGGTCATAACGTTACACCCATCCGTCTCACCTAACTTTCGATAGGCAACTCTGGCCCAAATAAGCCTTATACTCCGATCGAAAACAATTGGAAATTAACTTCTCAAACTCAACTGGATTTACGTCGTATTTTTACAATTGCTGCAGTCCATGCTCCATTACACTCGTGATAACTTCGGACGTTCGGAATTGGAGATTAACTCATGGGAAATGTATTCGATTGGAATCGCAATCGCGATATGTGGATTCGCGTCCTGGAAAAGCAGACCGGAGAAGGGCTGGAGCACTGGAATAAGCGCGTCCGCAAAGAGAATTTTAAAGACGAGCAAAGCCTGCGCGCCTGGCTCAAGCAACAGGGGGTAACAGGCTATGCAGAATCCCTGCTTGTGATGGAACGGTTTGGCTATCCGGACTTTGTCAGCGCTTCGGCGGATGAGCTGATTGAAGGTCAATACGCGGACCGTCTGTCCCTACGGCCCATCTATGATGCGATCATCTCCGCTGTGATCGGGATGGGCGAGATTACCATCCAGACGCGCAAGACTTATGTTTCACTCCTCACACCGCGCAGAACGTTTGCACGCGTGCGACCCACAACGAAAACCCGCGTTGATGTAGGTCTCCGGCTTGAAGGGCAGAAGCCTGGTGGACGCTTGCAAGCCTCCAGGATTCACGAGACGATGAAACTTCAGATCAGTCTTGCTTCAGTCGATGAGGTGGATGCTGAAGTGTTGAACTGGCTGCGACAAGCGTACGACGAGAATTGTTAGCGGCTTGAAGGAACCATCTGAGGAAAATAACCTTGAGGCATAAAAGAGTATAGAAAGTATAAGGAGATCTACGATGCGTAAACTAATCATCACAAATATTATGTCACTGGATGGCTGTTACGAAGGACCCGGTAGAAATGTTATGGCATTACCCATGGATGGGGCATTCGACTCCTACAACCTGGAACGAATGAGAGCAGCCGACACGGTATTGCTCGGAGGAAATTCTTACAAATTGTTCAGTAGTTTCTGGCCCGGCATGGCAAACAACCCGGATGCATCACCTACCCATCACCAGTTTTCAAAGCTTTCCAACAAGATTGATAAAGTCGTTGTATCGAACAACCTGACTCCTGAGGATATCGTGGAACCGTGGCGAGGTACGACCAACTTCATTGGTAGTGATATATGATGGGGTCACCAAACTCAAACACAAATGTGGCAAAGACATCATCGTGTTGCGTAAGGGGAAAATCCTTGAAGAGGGAAACCATGCCGCGTTGATGGCGCGCGGTGGGCATTATGCAGAACTATATGATACATACTTCCGTCATCAATCTCTGGAATACATCGAATCGTGGCAGAGGGCGATTCCTTAAAGGGAAATCACCAGGGACTCCGTTTTTCTTCAAAAATCCTGCGCAGTATCAAATCATCGACCCAGCCCTGTTGGTCCTTAAGGCAGTTTATGTTTTGACAATGCCCTCTTACTTTGTGGTGATCATCCCATACGCCAAGATCAGTATCGACAGGGCCAACAGCCCCGCGCCCAGGCTCGTGATTGTGGTTCCCAAAGACGGTGCACCAGGTTGGCCAATCGCCATATGCAGGAAAAACCCTCCAGATTGCGCCAGGATGCCCACAAGAACCAGCACTGCCGATACCAATTTGACGGTGGGGCTAAGATTGGTTTGCTCCATATATTGGTGATAGAGAAGCGACATGAGCAGCAAAACCCCTGCATGGGCATGGCCCGCCCGGAAGTAGGTTCGCTGAAACTCGGAGAGCCCGTCCCGGGTGAGCATCCCAAGCAGGGCGTAGCCGCCATACATCACTGTGGGAATCGCGATCCAGGCGATGATCGAAAAAACGCGAAGGCTGTGCATGATTTATACTCCTTTCATTGCTTACTTTGAATCGATCCATTTATCAACTTCGGGTTGGAATGCCGTAAACCAGTAATAGTATCCCTTACTGTTCAAGTGGGGAAAGAGCCAAGAGAAGATATCCAGACGGCGTCCCTCGCTATTGAATACTCTGGCAAAATCAGCGCGCCGAATGCCTCGCGCATCCGCTAACTGCTGAAGTACAGTCTGATACGCATCCCGGCCAGGTTCAATGGGCAGGTCGGAAAGGATGGTCTTTTCAGGTGGCAATGTCCACAGCAGCGTGCGCAAATTTTCTTCGTATATGTTAAGAGGCACCCGCTTTTCCAGGTCTGATGCAGTCGCTAGGATGATTAGGTCAGCCCGTTGCAGGTCTACTTGGGGAACCTGTTGTTCGATGATCTCGCGAGCGGTTGCACCGCCAACACTGACATTGGTCATGTGCACGGGGCGGCCCGTTTTCGTGCCGAGATAGTTCGCGATGCGGCCGGCAATCCCATCCTCGGGATGAGTGGCGCCAATCGCCTGCATAATCGAATCACCCATCGCGATCAGGCGGACTGCATTGGCGGGGACCGGCTGAGCGGCCTTATCCTGCCAGTACTTCGGGAATGTAGCTGCATTGCGCGCGGCCAGCAGTACATTGATCCCGATGTACAGGATCAGCGTCAACGTCAGGGTGCCAAGAATGATCGCAGCTCGTCTCCTTGTCAGCATAAAGTGCTGCTGCCTTTCCCTACTTCTGTAATGCATGCAGATATGAGATGTAATTTCAAGCGTCCTCCTGTTTGGTGAACGTGTTGGTCATCCAGGGTTGCCATTTTGCAGCTTTGTCTCGAATCCACCAAACAACCGTTATCGTGCCATCGGGGTTCGTCTTGATCTTTCCGTCGGCATCCAGTTCGTACTGGAAGCGCGCAGGTCCGGTGAAGGTCAACTTGCCGTCGGCGAGCTTGCCCTCATATCGATTGCCTTCCTCAGTAAACGGCCCGTTGTTGCTGAAAAAGATGATGCGGAACTTTTTGGTTTCGGAATCATAGAACCAATAGTTCACACCTTTCTGCGCGGGCTCATCACCGAAGGTCGTATCGTAGGTTTGCACCAGGAAGTATCCGCCTTCCAACCAATAGAACTGTTCTATATTGGTGACAGGTACACCCGGGCCAAGGATGCTTTCCTGGGTGTGATCTTTTGCCTTCCAGGTACCGATCAGTGGCTCCAAACGCTGGAGCTCAGGGGAGGGCGGGAGTGGCTGCTGTGAATATTGGATATTTGTATTCTCGGCCATTTGACTTTTCCTTTCTAACTCACCTTACGCAGTGAAGCATAAAATGGCATAAACTTAGGCAATGAACAATGATGAACTACTTGATTTGTACAGTGACTATCTGATCAGTGCTTTTGGACCAACGACAGCAACAGGTCTTTCAGCATTGTTGGAAGGACAAGTGAGTCATGATCGAATTCAGCGGTTTCTCGGCAGAGAGCGACAAACTTCAGCTAATATATGGAGGGTCGCCAAGCCGCATGTGCGCAAGATCGAGCGAGAAGATGGGGTGATGATTGTAGACGATAGCATCGCCGAGAAGCCGTACACGGACGAGAACGAGATCATTTGCTGGCACTACGATCATGCGAAGGATTGCATGGTCAAGGGCATTAACTTTATGAGTGTGTTGTATCACAGTACAGGTGTGTCGTTGCCAGTAGGCTTCGAGTTGATCGCCAAGACAGAGCACTATATCGATCCGAAAGACGGTAAAGAAAAACGCCGTTCAGCGATCAGCAAGAATGAACTGTACCAGAAACTGCTCAAACAGGCGCTACGCAACCGAATTTTGTGCAAATATGTGCTCAATGACGTCTGGTTTGCGTCCGCAGACAACATGATGTTCGTAAAACACGACCTGAAAAAGGATTTTGTCATGCCGCTCAAATCCAACCGCAAAGTGGCTTTGAGCCTGGCCGATAAGCGCAAGGCTCGTTTTGTGCCCGTAGACACACTGGAACTGAAAGGCAATGCCGTTTTGAAAATCTATCTGGAAGCAGTCAACTTTCCCTTGCTCCTGATCAAGCAAATCTTCGAAAACGAAGATGGCAGTACAGGCATTCAGTATTTGGTCACCAGTGATACTACACTCACTTACGACGAGATCACTTCAATCTATCGCAAACGATGGAACATCGAGCCTTATCACAAATCCTTGAAACAAAATGCTTCTTTGGAAAAGTCGCCTACCAAGACGGTCGTGACGCAGACTAATCATTTCTTTGCCGCCTTATGTGGCTATATCAAACTAGAGTTGCTAAAAGGCTCAACGACACTCAATCACTTTGCTCTTAAGTCAAAACTTTATTCCCAGGCAATTCATTCCGCCTATACTACTCTCAAGACCCTTCAGCCTATTCGCTTGGCTGCGTAAGGTGACTTAATGATATCCCTCACGGTTTGTACTTCCGCTTTCAAGAGGTGATCAAGGTTCTCCATGAATTCATCTACCTTTTTGGTGCCTTCATCAGCGCTAATAACTTTTTTCATATTCGCCTCACTTTTCCTTCACCAGTTCAAAAGATTCATCAGTTGCGTAAATACTTTCCGGTAAGAGAATTCTTTGCGCTCAGAAGCTGTTTCGGTGTCCCCTCGAACATAACAGTACCACCTTTGCTGCCACCTTCGGGACCCATGTCAATGATCCAGTCGGCGTTCTTGATAACGTGCAAATTGTGTTCGATGACGACGACTGTATTGCCCGTGTCCACGAGACGGTTGATGACTTGCATGAGGTGACCGATATCGGACATGTGCAAGCCAGTCGTTGGTTCGTCCATGATGTAGATGCTCCCCTTTTTGTGCAGTTCGCTGGCGAGTTTGATACGTTGACATTCGCCGCCAGATAATGTGCTCAGAGGTTGCCCCAGACTCAGATAATCCAAACCCACATCGCTCATGGCTTGCAGTTTTCGAAGGACTTCCTTGATCTCGAAATATTCGAGCGCCTGTTCCACGTTCATCGCCAGCACATCGCTGATGGATTTGCCGTTGAGTTTGTACGCCAGTACTTCATCCTTGAAGCGTTTGCCGCCGCAGATCTCGCAGGGCGATTTCACACTGTCGAAAAATGACAACTCGGTATAGACCACACCCAGCCCCTGACAGTTTTCGCACGCGCCTTTCGAGTTGAAGCTGAACAGCGAAGCCGGCACCTTGTTCGCGGAAGCAAACGCCTTGCGGACATCGTCCAAGATGCCCGTGTAGGTGGCGGGATTGGAACGACTGTTGACGCCTACTGCGGATTGGTCAATCACGATCGCATCGGGATGTTGGTGTTGGAAGACCTCATTGATGAGCGAACTTTTCCCAGACCCTGCCACACCTGTGACGACGGTCAGCACGGCCGTTGGAATGTTCACGCTGACGTTTTGCAGGTTATTGACCTTCGCATTCTTGATCGGCAGTTTGCCTGTCGGCGGGCGGAACTCTTCCTTCATCGGCACAGACTGCTGCATGTGTTTGCCCGTGATCGTGGTCGCCTTGAGCAGGTTTGCGTAACTGCCTTCGTACACGATCTCGCCTCCGTGCGGACCCGCAAGCGGACCCACATCAACAACATGGTCTGCCACTTTGATCACATCGGGGTCATGCTCCACAACGATGACCGTGTTGCCCTTGTCGCGCAGTTTCTGCAACAACTCGTTCATGCGGTGCACATCGCGTGGATGCAAACCCACGCTCGGCTCATCGAAGATATAGATTACATCGCTCAGGCTGCTGCCGAGGTGCTTAACGACTTTTACGCGTTGCGACTCTCCGCCTGATAACGTGTCCGTCTCACGACTGAGGCTAAGGTATTCCAAGCCAATATCCACCAGGTGCTGTAATCGCTCCAGGAGCGCTTTGACGATCGGCTCGGCGGCAGGCGTTTTGATCGTTTTCACAGCTTCGATCAATTCAGGGATTTCCATGCTCGTCAGGTCGGCGATGTTGT
>JAXIPJ010000116.1:0-13829 GCA_045402985.1 Anaerolineales bacterium | reverse complement strand
CGTACATTCCGTTACTACCTTGCAGATCCTGTTTACCATTACATCAGTCAGCATCATCTTTATGAGCAGGTTGCTCCGGGAATCGCCGCCGCCCCCAACGGGGATGCTCCGCGAAGGACGGCGGCTTGAGCAAATCAGGGACAGCGGTGTGAACCGATAAAATACTGCGGCTTGAACTTAGCTCTGAATCTGAAATCAAAAATCGTAAACCAAAAATCCAATATGCCTTTACTCTTTGACGCCCTCTTTTCTTCCGTCGCGCTCAGCCACTTTATGGTGGATATATTCAACAGCGCCCGCCCTGTTTTGCTGACCTATCTCGGTCTCTCCGAAACACAAATAGCATGGATCTCAACGATCTACATCTGGGCATCGGCACTCACACAACCGTTCTTCGGCTGGCTTTCTGATCGCGTCGGTCCGCGCTGGTTGGCAGCTGGCGGTGTTTTATGGATGACTGTTTTCTTCTCGGGCGCGGTTTACTTCCCCGGTGCGGGCGGATTGATCTCCCTGATAATTGCGGCGTTCGGTTCTTCCGCCTTTCATCCTGTTGGCACAGTCCAGGCTACCTTGCAGGGACGCAACCACCTGGCCGGACGTGAGACGACCGCCGCGTCGCTGTTCTTCACGGCGGGCCAAATGGGACATTTCATCGGCCCCATCATTACCGGTTTGATCCTGGCGCGGCTGGGACTGCCCTGGCTTTTGATCCTATCCATTGTTTCCATACCCATCGGGTTCTCACTTGCGTATCAATTGCGCCACAATCATCCGCACCCCAAACCGACAAATGGCGATAACACGATCCGTTTGCAAGCGAGTATCGGGTTTATTCTCCTGCTGGCGATTGTTGCAACACTGCAATCCTGGTCACAGTCGAACATGATTGCCTTCGTACCAAAATATCTTAAAGACATGGGCCTAAGCGCGGTCACCTATGGAAACATCGCAGGTTTGTTCATGGGTGGCTCAGCACTGGGAAATGTTATCGGTGGGCATCTTGGAGATAAATATACCAAACGAAAAGTAGCAGCAATAGCCCTTTTGCTGTCGGCTCTGCCGATCTACATCATCAGTCAGATAGGATGGTCGCCGTGGCTGTATGTGTTGATCCCACTGGCAGGCGCATCCACAGGGTCAGTGCATAGCATTATGGTGGTGCTTGCCCAACGGATCATTTCAGGCGGCATGGCGCTGGCATCAGGTTTGATACTTGGTTTTATCTTTTCCGCGGGCGCGCT
Organism: Anaerolineales bacterium; assembly: GCA_045402985.1. GTDB lineage: Bacteria > Chloroflexota > Anaerolineae > Anaerolineales > Villigracilaceae > Defluviilinea. The sequence goes on along the minus strand of JAXIPJ010000116.1, from coordinate 12,588 downwards.
GGGCCTATTGTTTACAGGTCCACTAGCGGAGAACTACGGCTTCCCCACCGTCTTATTGCTGACAACGGGATTGGTGCTGGTGGCTTCTCCGCTGGCGTTGATGTTGAAAGAGCAGACAGTAGTTCCTGAATAGCTCACAATTTTAGGGGTGTAACAAACCCGACCCTGTTTTCCTGTACTAAAAATTATATATAATTTATAATGACGGGACAGTTAGGAGCTAGATGTCTACTCATTCGATATTGAACCAGGAAACTGACCTAATTCAGAAGCGTCCTCTCAAAGAGGATATTTTTGACGTTTTGCACGAAAAGATCATTTCAGGCGCGTATACGCCTGGCGACTGGTTGAGGCAGGATGATATCGCCACTCAACTTGGCGTGAGCATGACTCCCGTCCGCGAGGCGCTGGACCTGTTGGTTTCTTCCGGGCTGGCGGAACGCGTCCCCTACCGCGGCGTGAGGGTGCGCGAAATATCGGCGAAGGATGTGGGGGAAGCGTACGGCTTACGGCTCGTCCTCGAAGCGATCATCGCGCGGGAGGCGGCAAGGAACATAACGCGGGAGCAGCTGGCGGGCCTGGAAAGAACGATCCTCCAAATGACGAAGCATGACTCGCTTAAAGAGATGTCCACGGCGCGCAAGTTAAGTCGTGAGTTCCACTCCGCTATTGCAGAGGCATCGAGAAATGATCTGTTGATCAAGTTATACGCTGTCGTCGCAAACGCGTTCCCGGATTGGCTTTTGTATGAAGCGTTATTCCGCAAGCCTGAACTGCTGGCAGATAGCATGACCACCACGCATGAGGAACATATCGAGATCGTGGAGGCGCTCAAAAAAGGTGACGGAAATAAAGCCGCGCAAAAATCAATTGAGCATGTAATGGAGTCAGGCAAGTGGCTGGAGGATTATCTCGACATCCCCGCGGAATTATTAAGAGAAAAAGAACAACAAGTTTTATCATTGATCAAGGAATAAGGAGATATTATGTCGGAAGAACTTTATAAAGAAATGGCGCAGAGCATTATTGAAGGTGAAAAGGAAATCGCGATCGAACTCGCGCAAAAATCCATTGAGCTGAATATGCATCCATTGGATACGATCACAAAAGGATTCGTGGTGGGAGTTAATTACATCGGCGACCAGTTCGGTTTGGGCGAGGCTTTCCTGCCTGAACTGGTAATGGCAGGTGAAGCGATGAAAGCTGCGGTGGCTGTGCTGGAACCTGAGTTGCTCAAACTCGGCGAAGCGCGCGAGATTATGGGACGCGTGGTTCTTGCGACGGTGGAAGGCGATATCCATGAGATCGGAAAAACACTCGTTGGCACAATGTTGAGCGCCTCTGGCTTTGAAGTGACAGACCTGGGCGTGGACCAACCTGCCGAAAATATCATCGGCAAGGCGCTTGAAATTGACGCGCACCTGATCGGTATGAGCGCGTTGTTGACGACAACTATGGTCCGTCAGCGCGAAGTTATCGAGGAATTGGATAGAGAAGGTCTACGACCTCGCATTAAAGTGATGGTTGGTGGCGCGCCGATCACGAAAGATTGGGCTGAAAAGATCAAAGCCGATGGCACTTCTGAGGACGCTGTCGGCGCGGTGCAATTAGCGAAGCGCTTGCTTGGGAAAGAATAACCCCTCACCCTAACCCTCTCCCGAATGGAGAGGGGACTTCCTTCCCCATTCGAGGGAAGATTGGGGCTGATGGAGAACTTGAGGTAATCATGCAGCCGAAACTTATTCTCCTTACTGAAGACATCATCGAACGCATCCTGGATGAAGCTTATCAACTTCTATTGAAGCCAGGTATCAAAGTCAACAACGAAGAGGCGCGCGATCTGCTTGCGGCAGCCGGTGCGCAGATTGACCTGGAAACCAATGTTGTAAAAATCCCTCAGCAAATTGCACGCAAGGCATTAGAGACCGCGCCGCGGGAATTCTACCTCTACGATTATGACGGCAATCCCACAGTCAAATATGGGGGTGACGCAGTTCACTTCGACCCAGGTTCCTCAGGCATTGCCATGCTCAACCCGGAAACGCTCGAACACGATACCACCGAAACCCAGCACCTCCTCAAACTCATTAAGGTGGCGGAACAATTATCACAATACGACGCACAATCCACTGCGGTTGTTTGTCACGACGTGCCGCAACAAATCCAAGATTCCTACCGCCTGTATCTTGCCCTGCTCTATTCGAAGAAACCCATCGTCACAGGGGCATTCACAAATAAGACAGTCACTGAGATGATAGACATGCTTGCGATTCTCTCAGGTGGCCATGAGGCCGCGCGCGAAAAGCCGCGCGCCATCTTTGATGTATGTCCCGCTCCCCCATTGATCTGGAGCAACTTCGCCTCGGGCAACTTGATTGCACTGGCGCGGGCGGGCGTGCCGGCCGAAATCGTCTCAGTGCCCTTGGCAGGCGCCGCGGCGCCTGTCACTCTGCTCGGTGCGGTCACACAACATACAGCCGAATGTCTGGCGGGCATCACGATTCATCAATTGGCAAAAGCAGGCTCACCGATCGTTTGGGGCGGTGCTGCCTGTATCTTCGACATGAAAAAAGGCGCGACACCCATGGGCGCAGTCGAAACCGCCATGCTCGATTGCTCCTACGCACAGGTTGCAAAATCACTGAACATGCCAACACATACCTACCTTGGCGCAACTGACTCAAAACTTGTGGATGCGCAAGCCGGTCTTGAAAGCGGCATCACTGCTATGATCGGCGCGCTGAGCGGCATCAATATGATCTCTGGTTCGGGCATGCTGGATTTCCTCTCCTGCCATAGCGCCGAAAAACTTGTCATTGACGCCGAAGGCATCGCTATGGCGCAGCGCATGGTGGCGGGTGTCACCCTTCACACTGAAACACTCGCTACCGGATTCTATGACGACAACATCAACTTCAAGGGTGGAGATTTTCTTAAACAAAGAATTACCATGCAGCTCTTCCGCAAGGAACAACACCTGCCCAGCAATGTGATTGACCGCGACTCAATGCGAAACTGGAAAGAAGCTGGCAGTTTGGATACCTACGAACGCGCGAAAGTAATGGTGAAAAAACTTCTAGCCTCATATACAAAGCCCGAGTTGGATCCCATAAAAGAAAAAGCGCTCCGCAGCTTCATGCTTGACCTCGCCAAAAAAGCAGGCATGGATGAGTTGCCCGTCATCGAAGAAATGCCCACGCCAGCCTGATCTTCCATGCCGGACCTCGCCCAACTCCTGCGTGTTCCGCAAGTACATCCACAATTTAATATTTCGCTCGACGATCTAAAACTCGCCTTCGCATGGAACAAGACCGGTGAATGGCAAATCTACGAAATGGATTTGGGCACTTCTTCCGTGCCGAGACCTGTTACCATCGGAATTGGCGGAAAGTTTAACCCATGCTACTCATCCGATGGCACCCGTCTCGCGTATGTATTAGACATTGATGGCAGTGAAAGTTATCATCTCGTCGTCTTTGATTTCGCTACGAGCCAACATAAAGATCTAACGCCAAACATCTCCTACGCTTTACAACCTAACTTCTCCTGGTCACCTGATGGACAGCAACTCGCCTTCCTGAGTGATGAGCATGGACACTTCAGCACATATGTCATTTCCGCAGCTGGAGGCGACGCCAGGTTGATTCTCGATACTGGTCACCCCGCCTGGCAAGTGGAATGGTCGCCCGATGGTAAACATCTCGCGGTCTGTTGCGAAATGTATGGGCAGGATTATGGAATCTTCATTGTTGATCCGGAATCACGAGAAGTCACCATGTTATGTCACCCTGAGCGACAGCGAAGGGTCTCTGGCACAGTCGCGGGGATTCTCACCTGCACTGGCGTGCGGCGCAAGTGTCGCTCCGCTCAGAATGACATCCTCAACGCGTATGATCCCAGATGGTCAGCAGATGGAACAAAACTCACCTTTCATTCTGACCTGCATGGATGGTTTGATATCGCATTTTATAATTTGGCATCAAAAGAAATCTCATGGCTAACCAGGAGCGAATGTGATTCTCAATCTCCAATATTTATTTCGAAATCAATAGCTCAATGTTCCTCGCCTCAGATTGCTTACACGCAGAGTCAAGGAGCGTTCAATTGGATAGAGATTCTTGACGAGGGTGACGAAAGAAAAAAATATCAAGTTGGAAAAGGCATCCATGACGGAATCAAATTCGCGTCCGATTTGAAGCGGATGGTATGCACATTTAGCAGTGTAAACCGGCCACCAGATCTGTGGATGATGAATGTTGAGGCAGGCACATCCTTCCAATTAACAAATTCGATGCCAGGTGAATTATCAGGCGAAGGATTTATCATGCCTGAAGAAATTTATTATGAAGGCATGGATGGCGCGCAGGTGCCCGCGTTACTATTTCGTCCTGGACAAACTCCCGCGCCAGCTGTTGTGATGATCCACGGCGGACCAAATTGGCACTACTCCGCAGAATGGAATCCTTTGATGGCATATTTAGCAAGCAAAGGATTTGTTGTGCTTGCGCCAAACTATCGCGGCTCAACAGGCTATGGACGAGACTGGCAATATGCGGCGCGTTATGATCTGGGCGGCGCGGATACGCGCGATGTGGTCGCGGGCGCGCAATATCTTTTGCGCGAAGGTCTGGCGATTGAAAATAAGATCGCTGTAACAGGCAGAAGTCACGGTGGATATTTGACAATGACATGTTTGACTCAACAGCCAGAGTTATGGTGCGCTGGTTCTGCAATTGTGCCTTTCATGAATTGGATCAAGTCCCACGAAGATTCGCGCGTAGACCTGCAGCATTGGAACATCGAGAACATGGGCGACCCAAAAGAAAATTACGAGAGATGGTATAACGCCTCGCCGTATTTTTTTCTTGACCATGTAAATGCGCCTGTACAGTTAATCTGCGGCGAGAATGACCCGCGCTGCCCCGCAAGTGATTCAATCGACGCGCGTGATAAACTTGTTGAACTTGGGAAAGATGTGGAATTGCTTTTATACGAAGATGAAGGTCATGCCTTTTTGAAGATCGAAAATATAATTGATTCCGAACTGAAGCGAGTGGAATTTTTGGCGAAGGCGTTGGATTCAAAATAACTCGTTGGTTGAGTAGGCGGTGTTCGTCCGCCGTATCGAAACCAACAGGTATCAAGAGTACTCTTGCAACAAGAATTGCTTTGCTTAGTGGTGGTTTCGATACGCCCTCAGCTATCGCCTCTGGCTACTCAACCACCGAGTATGAATGTAACGAGGAGAATGTATGGAACCGTTAAAGTTCTTATCCGACGACGACGTAAAAGCGATGCACGAAGCCACGCTTCAGATCATGAACGAAGTGGGAATTATCTGGACGCACCAACCCAGTTTGGATATTTTGACTGATGCCGGCTGCACGATCAAAGGAAATCGCGTTTGCTTTCCTCCCAAGCTGGTGATGGACAGGGCGGCGAAGGCAAATAAGCGCCCTGTGATTCGCGGGCGGAATGGGCAGGTGAACGAACTCGGCAGTGGGAACCTGTATTTTCATAATCTCGGCGGCGCGCGCGATGTCTTCGATGCGCGCACCGGCACGCACCACGCCGCTACTCATGAAGATTGCATCAACGCCATACGCGTACTTGACGCGCTCCCGAATTGCAACACAGTCACACCCTTCTTCACGCCGCCCGATGTAGCAAACGAAATGATGGCTCTGAACATGTATCGCCACACGCTCTCAAATACAACAAAACCGGTTCAAGGACCGGGCATCCAGTTTGGGCATGAGGTTAAATACGCGGTGGAAATGGCTGCAGTGGTTGGCACGCCCGCGCATGAACTTACGCTCTCCCTCTCCCCGGTCAGCCCGCTCACGATGCACGATGTCGCAGCACAGGCAATCATGGACATGGCAAATGCAGGCGTCATAAATTCGAATTTGCCAGCGCCAACCGGTGGCGCGACCTCGCCAATGACCATTACCGGCAGTCTTGTTCAGCAAAGTGCTGAGTCATTGGCTCCACTTGTGTTAGCTCAACTCATCAACCCAGGATGTGGCGTCATCTATTGCGGGCGATTGGGAATGTTGGAGCCGCGCACGGGATTAATTTGGGGAGGCGTGGAACTTGGCATCTCATCCGCCGCCACAGTTCAACTCGGACATTATTACGGATTCTCGGTTAACGTGTACGGATTCTCTACGAACGCGCACACACTCGACGCGCAGAACGCCTTTGAGCGCGGACTCAACGCATCTCTCCCGGCACTGGCTGGCGCGGACGAACTCTCAGGCATCGGCGAAATGGAAGCGGGCGTAATGGGCTCGTTCGCACAAATGGTGTTGGATAACGAGCTGGCGAAGAGTATCCATCGGCAACGGGCAGGATTGTCTGCTGATGCAGAACATCTCGCCGTAGAAGTCATCAACACTGTGATGGATACAAACCGTAACTATCTTGCTAGCAAGCACACACTAAAACATTTACGCGCCGGTGAAATGGCGTTGACGAAACTTGCCGAACGCAACTCGTGGGATACCTGGGAAGAGAAGATGGGACGCAAACAAATGGCAGATTACGCTGCTGACGAAGCCGAACGGATTCTGCGCGAACACGTTGTCCCGCCGCTGGAGCCGGAACAGGAAAAAGAATTGGATAGGATCATGGCGGCGGCTGAGAAGGAAATGATTAAGCCGAAAAAGAAAATAGAATATACGTATAAGTAGACAGACAGGTAAACATGTATACAAGTAAACGAATTTAATCTGAGGACATGACCAAAGGAGATGCTATGCTTAAACAATCACATGCAATATCAGAAGAACTTATTGAATGGCGACGCGATTTTCATATGCACCCCGAGCTCGGCTTTGAAATACATCGGACATCCAAAATCGTCGCGGACGAGTTGGAAAAGATGGGATATAGGGTTAAGCGCGGAGTTGGGAAGACAGGCGTCGTCGCAGATATCGGGGATGGTGGCAAAATGGTCGCTATCCGCGCAGACATGGACGCGCTCCCCATCCTCGAGATGAACGAGTCTGAATACGTCTCACAGAACAAAGGCGCAATGCACGCCTGCGGACATGACTCGCATACTGCCATGGCACTCGGCGCGGCATTATTATTATCAAAAGAGAACTTGCCGGGGCGAGTGCGCTTCCTTTTCCAGCCCTGCGAAGAGACAGCCGATGAGGAAGGCAAGAGTGGCGCACAACGCATGTCTGCGGAGGGCGCGATGGCCGGCGTGGATTATGTCATTGCTCAGCATGTGGACCCGCTCAAGCCCGTGGGCACAATTGGCATTAACGCCGGCCCATGTTCAGGCGGAGTCGATTCATGGTACGGAGTGATCACAGGCAAAGGCGGGCATGGAGCACATCCCAATAAAACAATCGATCCTTTTTATCTATTGGCGCATGTCATCCTTGCATTGAATGGCATCGTCTCGCGCAGGATCAATCCCTTTGAGCCGGCTGTGGTCAGCATAGGTTCGATCAGCGGCGGCTTCACGGAAAACGTCATCCCTGAAAGTGTAAAGCTCACCGGAACATTGCGTTACGCAGAGGAGAGTGTGCATCAGCAGATCCATGCAGAGATCCAGCGCGCCTTTGAAGTGGCAAAAGCACTGGGCGGAGATTATGATCTCAAATTCCAGATCGGTGGTCCACCGATGGTCAATGATAAGATGGTCTCAGATGTGATTGAAAAGGCGGGGCAGGATTTGCTGGGTGTGGAAAATGTGTCTGAAATTGAAAAGACACTCGGCGCGGAGGATTTCGGCTCCTTTTTGGAACATGCGCCTGGAGCGATGTTCACGCTGGGAACACAAAAAGAAGGGCATGAAGATTTCCTGCTCCATCATCCCAAATTTGATATTGACGAGCGCGCCATGCCCATTGGCACGGCAATGCTTGCAGAGACTGCGATGCGCTTCCTGAAGCAGGAGTGACTTTCACAAGCAGGTCATGAAAAAAGATGCGCTGATCGAAAGCAGCTTTTCTTGTAATTTCATTCATCAAACATCCCGCGTTGTTAACGCGGGATGTTTTGCATTTGACACGAAATTTGAAAATTGCCTTAAAATAGACGTAATGAGATCATCATCGGGGTAATCCATGTTGAGCGGGTATCTCAAGTATCTGTGTATCGGAATCCCTCTGTTCATGCTGTTGTGCGCAGGATATTCCTATTGCGTTAACGCGGGGCTTGCGGATGACGACCCGAAAAAGCGCTACTATCCACCCATCGCAATAGTTCTTGCTCCAATTACATGGCCATTTCTTATTTTCGTATCTCTTATGCTACTCGTGCTCAGGGTGTTGGCTTACGGCTTGTTTCTGATCTTGTTCGCCATTGCACTTGTCGCGATTCGAAAGCCATTCCTCCTTATCTGGCTTGATAGGATATTTACAGGTATCGGGAATAAATTGCTGTGGGCGAATACACTTCTGATAAAAATTGTTTTTGGGAGATAGTTGCGATGGTAGTATGTACACGTCAATGACAAAGCCAGCTTCACTTTGAGGAGGACGGCTGTTCAAGCATTTATTTCCCCAACTTATTCAAATCAAAACGATAGGGAATGATCATCAATAACCCAAGGGCGATGACGGCCTGACCGATCAATACACCGCCAGCCTGCCACGGACCAAAATAAGGGTCGTTGGGCAGAGGCTGGCTACCCAAACCAAATATATCGGCCATGCCGGTGAAGACCGCGATCACATATCCTGTTCCGACCAATCGCGATCCGATGTCTGCAAGGATGCTGCGCTGTTCGTCGCCCCATAATGCTGAGAGGCCTACATATCCGCCTGTGCACATCAATGCCAGTCCCAATAGGAAGACGGCGATCTGGATAAACCCCACAACAGGGCTTCTATCCACGCCGAACCAGTTTGGTTTCGCACCCACTGCAAAGATAAATGAACCCATGCTGACAGTAATGAGGCTGAATAGAATCCGCAAATAAGAAATGCGGAATGCGGGTTCACTGGTCATGCAGGCAAATGCTCTCGCAAGAATCTCAGCCAGTTGCCCCCCAGAATATTCGCTGCATCAGATTCAGTATAGCCCCGTTCCAGCAATTTGGTCCCTATCAACTGCAGATCGGCAATTGAGTCCAATTCAGGGGGGATCGATTGCAGACCAAAGCCACCATCGAAATCAGAGCCAATGCCAGCGTGCAGCGAATTACCCGCCAATTGACAAATGTGATCAATATGCGCGATCAATACATCGAGGGGCACTTCTTCGCGACGGCTGCCGCTGCCGAGTTTCCAACCGACCTTAAGAAATGCGTTGAACGGTATCAGGCCAATGACACCATTCCGTTCGATCAGGCCATGGATGACACGGTCGGGCAGATGACGGTTGTTACTGGCACCCTGCATAAGCGCCGCGCAGTTTGCATGCGTAGCCATGACGGGACCTTCGTAACGATCAAGGGATTCGAAGGCCGCGGCTTCGTCCATGTGACTGAGATCGAGGATGAAATTGTGATCGGCCATGGCAGAAATTAACTGGCGACCTTCTTCGGTCAATGGGCCGGGTTCGCCGGTGCCGCCACAATAACGCGTCCCTGCCCATGCCAGGCCGATCATGCGCAGGCCCAACTCCCACCACTCGCCCAATTCATGCGGAGATCGAATGCCCTCCGCGCCTTCCATGAGATAGATCAAGCCAACAGGGTGACCATCGTCACGCAAGTCGTGCGCGGGTGTGGACCAATGCTCGATAACGGAATCCAGCTGCGTCGTCGATGAAATGAGGCGGAATTTATCCGGATGAGAATCTGCCAGTTCGCGGTACAGATCCATCTGGTTTCGATAGAGGCGGTGCGCGGAGTTGGAATCCGTATACCAAACGGTATCCAGCGCTTCCTTCGATTTGGCTGGCGCGGCGAATAAGGTTGAGAAGACAATGGCAACCTGGCCGCGTTGGTATTCAGGCCATCCAACAGTGGACTCACCGTTTCGGGCCGCGGCCGTTGAGCCAGCTTCGAGTCGTCGCGTTTCCATGACTGAGCGCGTATAGTCGCGCCCATAAGTGAGCATGTTCCATGCGAGGTCTTGATGTGCATCGATGATGAGGGGCATAGTGGTGAAAGAGCGTCCTGCTTTGGCGGGACGCTCTTTGTTGCGGATCAGGCTTCTGTGTTTTCCTCAGTTGATTCCCCCGGCGAGTCATCAGAAGCTTCAGTGGGTTCGAAGGGTTCAGGCTCATCCTCCGAGTCGAATTCTGCGGTAAGTAGTTTGAAATCTTTATCAGCAAAGGCCGCCGAATCCACCTTGCGAAGGCTCAAGCCGATGCGGTGTTGTTCGGGGTCAATGCGGATCACGCGCAGACTTTTCACTTCACCTTCCTTGAGGACCTCCTTAGGGTGCTCGATGCGGTGTTCAGCAATTTCAGAAATGTGAATGAGACCTTCGATATCGCCTTCAAGGCGGGCAAATGCGCCGAACTTGGTGAGGCGGGTAATGACGCCTTCCACCAATTGACCCACACTATATTTTTCAACACGGGATTTCCACGGATCGCTCTGCAAAGCGCGCACAGAAAGGCCAATGCGTTTCTTATCACGATCCACATTTATGACTTTAACTTTTACTTCCTGTCCCACTTCCAGCACTTCACGAGGATGCTCAATATGATCCCACGAAAGTTCTGAGAGATGGACGAGGCCATCGGCGCCATTGATGTTAATGAATGCACCGAAGTTCGCAAGGCTGGTAACACGCCCCGTATATACCTTGCCTTCTTCCAGTTCTTCGATCACGCGCTCTTTGATAGATTGACGTGACTCTGTGCTCGCCGCGCGCTCCGAAAGGATCAAGCGGCGGCGTTCACGGTCGACTTCGATGACCCGTACTGTGATCGGCTGACCGATCATCTTCTGCCAGCGTTGTTCGGGCGTTTCGCCCGTCGACTGGCTGCGGCGCATGGCGCTGATCTGCGAGGAGGGCACGAACCCGCGCAGGCCTTCGACCCCAGCTATCAAACCACCTTTGTTGAAGCCTATGATCTTGCTCTCGATCGCATCCTCGCTAGAAAGCAATTTCTCAACATTCTCCCACGAGAGTTGCTCCTGAGCGCGCTTCCACGAAAGGACAACGTTACCATTCGCATCTTCAGGATTGACCACATAGACGTGGACTTCCTGGCCAACCTGCAACGCCTCACGTTCCTCAGCTGACAGTTGATCCAATTCACGACCAGAAACAACGCCCTCAGATTTGGCACCAATGCTCACGAGGATCTGGCTGGAACTAATGCTGGCAATTACACCTGTGCGAATCTCGCCAGCCTGTGGCAAATCAACATTAAGTTCCTGCTCGTTTAGCAAAGACTCCATTGTTTGATTGTTGTTATTGTGTTGTTCTCCCTGCTGATTCACATCGCTCCCCTGTGCAGGCAGGGCCTGATTCTCATCTGTCACTTGATACTCCGGTTAAGAAAATTGTAAATTGGATTATACAGGCGATTGTAGAAGTTGGCAACCCACGTTCTTCGCGGCCCGTTTAAGGATTAATGGAATATGAAGAGTTAATCTGCTTCCCTCATATTTGCTCATTTGGGGGAATTACAAAACACGCGTTATAATCAGCCTTCGGAGTTAATAACTTATATGCCATCAATTTTCCCTTTTACTGCAATCGTAGGACAGGAGCGCATGAAACGTGCGCTCATCTTGAATGCTGTTGACACGCGCATCGGTGGCGTGCTGATCCGCGGTGAACGCGGCACAGCGAAATCCACCGCGGCGCGTGCATTGGCTGCGTTGCTTCCCAAAGTAAGAGTCGTTAATGACTGCCGCTTCGGCTGCGACCCTGAAAAGCCAAACACCTGGTGCACTGAATGTAAGGAACGTTTCGATGGAAAAGAACCGCTTCCATCTCATGTCAAAACAACATCCTTTGTAAACCTGCCTGTCTCAGCGACCGAAGACCGCGTGGTGGGAACTCTGGATATAGAGCAGGCCATTCAAAAGGGCGAGCGCCACTTCGAACCCGGTGTGCTGGCATCCGCAAATCGCGGTCTGCTTTACATTGACGAAGTCAACCTGCTGGATGACCATGTAGTGGATGTACTGCTGGACTCTGCCGCCATGGGCGTGAACATGGTTGAGCGCGAGGGCATCTCCTTTGTGCATCCCGCCCGCTTCATTCTCGTTGGGACGATGAATCCTGAAGAAGGGGAACTCCGCCCTCAATTACTGGATCGCTTCGCCCTTTCAGTGGATATCGTCGGCATCCGCGCGGCGCGTGAACGCGTCCTCATCATGGAGCGCAACCTTGGCTTCGAGCAGGATGCAGATAACTTCCGCAATACGTTCATGCCCAAAGAGGAAGAACTCTCCCATCAAATCGAACGCGGACGCGAACTAGTGGGGCAAGTGACTCACACCAGCCGTGATCTGCTTTCCATCGCCGCGTTGACCTCATCACTGAATGTGGACGGTCATCGCGCGGATCTTGTCATCCTCAAAGCCGCGCGCGCACAAGCCGCGTTCGAAGGGCGGACGAAGATCAACGATCACGACATTGCACTAGCCGCAGAGCTGGCTCTCCCCCACCGCATCAAGCGGACTCCCTTTCAGCAAGCCGAGATGACGAC
>JAXIPJ010000080.1:0-12923 GCA_045402985.1 Anaerolineales bacterium | reverse complement strand
TGCTTGATGGAATTCGAGCCACCATTTGTGATTCTGTTATATGAAATTTCACCGCTGGTTGTTACCTCAGCATAGTAGATGTCATATAAGCCATTGTTGGCGATGTTGAACTCGTACCAGCCTACATCCGGGTCATAGCGACAGATCAGGCTTATGTTGTTATTGTTCCTGCCTCGGTTATCCGCACGGACATCAACCTTGACATCCTCATAGGTGAAAGCCTCATAAAACAGGTAGTAATACACCCATTCGCTCTCAAAATCCCATACAAGTTTTCCATCCTGGGCTTCCACGGTAACTTTATCTGGATCAGCGTCATCCGAACCCGTTACGGTTAATACAGACCAATCGTTGGAAAGCGGCTCATCAAACTCCTCAGTAAAAAACTGCTCAGCCTGGGGAACTGGTGGTTCAGTGGGTGCAGCGACGGTAGGTTCGGGCTCCGTTGGCGCAGGCTCTGTCGGCGCGGCTGTCGGTTGAGGGGCCTGGGTCGGCTGCTCGGGTTGCACGGGCGGGTTATTATCTCCACCACCAAAAGAGCAAGCCAGACTGACAATCAACAACATCGAAACAAAGAATAATAAGGGACGTAGGGTTTTCATATGATCTCCATTGGGATATTTTGGCGTAGTATAGCATGGGTTTGTTTTAACGCCGTGATTGGATGATTACATTTTTGCCAGCTAATTATTAACTCGGCTCAAGCCGCCGTCCCCGGCGGCATGGTGCAGATAACACCTGCACTGGGGACGGCGCAGGAGCGAACTTTTATGGTACATTCACCCGCATTATGTCCATCCTTGCCATCGGTCTTCTCATCACCGGCGCGCTGCTTCACACTGCATGGAATCTGATCCTCAAACAATCAAAAGATAAATATATTGCCACCTGGTGGATGCTCATCACAGGCGGAGTGCTTGCACTCATTGCCTTGCTATTCACAGGCCTGCCTCCGCGCGAAATGTGGAAGTTTGCCTTCTTCAGCGTGTTGACCGAAGCTGTATATTTCATCGCGCTCTCTTACGCGTATCACGACAACGAATTTTCCCTGATCTACCCGGTGGCGCGCGGAAGTGCTCCCGCCTTTCTGGCATTGTGGTCCTTTATATTCCTGAATGAACAGCTTACCCGTGGAGGCATGCTCGGGCTGGCGTTGATCATCTCAGGCTTACTGATCATTGGCGTCAGTACCTTAATGCAGAGCCATGTCAGTCGCTTGCATTTCAAGGGTCTCGCGGTCGCATTGTTTATCGCGCTGTTGATCTCCATCTATACCACCATAGACGGCGCAGCCGTCAGGCATGGCACAGCCTATGCCATGCCTTATGTAATGACCATGTTCGCAGTTGTCCCCTTGCCGATCACTCCCTTTATCGTACGCCAATATGGCTGGCCGCGCCTCAAAGAGGAATGGAACAGGCTGGGACTGCTATTGTCTGTTACAGGTTTGCTGGGTGTGTTCTCCTATCTACTAGCTGTAGTCGCCTTTTCCATTGCACCGCTCAGTTATTCGGGCGCAATACGGGAGGTCAGCGTGGTGTTCGGCGCCTTCGCAGGCTGGTGGCTATTGAAGGAAAGGATGGGCGCCATGCGAGTGCTGGGTGCAATTGTTATTTTTGTGGGGATATTGGTCATCGCAACCTTTGGATGATCTGCTGAATAACGTTTGGTATACTTTTCAACAGATGAATGGAAACAGCCCGCTTGATCCATCAAAGGATGCATGGAAAATAACCACATGACAGAAAACAAAAAGGGGTTTCTCCAGAACGACCGCCTGCTCGTATTCAGCATGCTGGCGTTTTATGGGTTGTGTTTGATTGGTTTAATTGCAGCCACATTCTGGTGGCTGGATCGAAGACAACAGGTGATATCAGCGAATGAGACGGCCACAGGCATTGCCGTTGCCACACAACATGCAAACGCCACCTCAACAGCCATCGTTCGCGCAACAGAACAGAGCCATTATGAAATTGTTGAACGATTTGACACGGTTTCAGGACGATGGTTGACGGGAATTGTAGATAGTGAATATTGGAAAGGGAGAAGAGCAATTCAAGATGACTCCTATTTGTGGGAAGTAAAAGAGGTCAAAAAGACTTTTATTTCGTGGGCCGATTTTTATAAGGGAGACAAAATCACTGATTTTGATGTTTATGTAGACACTAAAGTGCTTGATTCATCTCCAGGAGATGTGTGTAGTGGTTTGCTGTTCAGAATATCGCCCGAGGGTTGGGACAGTGGTGGGTATTATTTCGCACTTTGCAGTAACTCGCTTACTACTATAAGTTATCACACTGAAAAGGATGGCTGGGAGACAATAACAAGGATTCCATATTATGAACGATCCAATGATTGGAACCGATTGGAGATCATTGCTCGGGGTACGCACTTCATTTTTTTCATTAATGGGGATTGGATTTATGAAATGGATGATGATCGGCAGAAGGTTGGTGGATTGGCACTCGTTATGGAACTAAATAAGAAAGTCTCAGCCGAAATTATATTCGACAACTTTGGCTACCAGAGCCGCTAGAAGGGCAACCTCTAAATATTCTTTTCAGCCTCGCGGCGGATTAACTTCCAAAGTGCCTCAATATGTTCGCGTTCCGTTGCGATGGCACCGATCGAGACGCGCACCATCCAGCGCCCATCAAGGATCGCTGGCGTGAGATATGCGCCCCCAGAATTGTTGACACGCTCTGCCCAGGCCTGCGTATGCTCATCCAGTGACTCGCCTTCCAAACCCTGAGGTTCATGCCGCACACAAATCGTCTGAAGTGGGACAGGGGCAAGCACGCGCCAGTTCGCGGTGACGCGCACCTGGTCCGCAAACCACTGCGCGTTGGAAAGGTCACGTCTGAGGCGAGTTTGCAATCCTTCCACTCCCTGTTCACGGATGAGACACCATAACTTCAACGCGCGGAAGCGCCTCCCGAGTGGAATACCCCAGTCACGCAGATTTTTCACACGGCTATCCACTGAGCTTTGCAAATAACTCGGATTGGTACTCATTACCCGCACAAGATGTTGCGAGTCACGCACATAGTAAAGCGAGCAATCAAATGCCGCGCCAAGCCATTTGTGCGGGTTGAAGACCAGCGAGTCAGCAGACTCGATTCCATCCCACATCCAACGACATTCCGGCAGGATCATCGCCGAACCCGCCATTGCCGCATCCACGTGCAACCATAAGTTATGTTTTCGTGCTACCTCCGCAATTGCCTTCATGGGGTCGAGCGCAGTTGTGGTGGTGGTGCCAGTTGTCGCGACAACAGCACACGGGGTGAGTCCGCGTTCAATATCTAATTTAATCGAGTCCGCAAGCGCATCGGGCCGCATCGCATAATTTTCATCCGTAGCAATGAAGCGCAGGTTATCGCGTCCAAACCCGGCAAGCAAGGCAGCCTTCTCCACTGAACTATGACTGTGACCCGAAACGTAAACGATCAATGGGTTTACTTCGCTCTGCAAGCCACCGCGTACCAGTGAATAACTTGAAGCGCGCTCGCGGGCGCAGATCAGTGCCACTAAAGTGCACGTCGAAGCGGTATCCTGAATTACCCCGCTCCACGTATCGGAGAGCCCAACCATCTGGCGCATCCAGTCTGTGACCACTTCCTCCAACTCGGTCAATGCCGGGCTCGATTGCCACGAGAGTCCGAGTACGCCCAATCCCGTGCTTAAATAGTCGCCCAACACTGAGGACAACTCACCGTTGCTTGGAAAGTAGCCAAAGAAATTCGGAGATTGAAAGTGAGACAAGCCAGGCAGGATTATCTCTTCAAGATCACTGAAAATGCCATCGAACGATTCAGGTTTTTCGGGTGGCGTCCTGGGGAGTCCCGCGCGCACTGCTCCCGGCGCCAGCGCAGAACGGACCGGAAATTCAACAACGCGGGCTCGATAGTCCGCGATCCAATCAATGAGTTGATGCCCCACGCGGCGAAATTCTTCAGAGTTCATATTTGATTCCCATAATTGATTTTGTAGGGGCGGAGCAATGCTCCGCCCCTACGTATTTATGATTTTGCCAATGTTGTATCATGCCCCGCTGCTTTATTTTCCAATAATTCCAACACAAAGCACAAAGATGATAGACGATTCAAATAACGCTGCAGATCCGGGTTTACGATTTCATGCGCGTCGAACAATTCGACCACGCGCCGCTCTGCCCGGCGGATGATCGTGCGCGCCAATGAAAGCCCCGCGCCTGCCAGTGAATCTCCAGGCAATATAAATTCCTTCGGCATCTCAACGAGTTTGCTCAACGCGTCGGTTTGTTCTTCGAGCCATGTCACTCGCGCTGAGTCAATGAAATGGAATTTCTCAGCGTTCTCAGGTGTTGCCGCCACTTCCGCCATTAATTTATATAGATCGCGTTGCGCTTCGAGCAGGATCCCGCTTGAGCGCGGGTCCAGCGTTTGAGCGCGCGCCAGCCCGAGGGCTGCGGTTGATTCGTCCAGCGTCCCCACCGCTTCGATGCGCGCATGATACTTCGCCACGCGTCCCTCCCCTAATAAATTCGTCGTCCCGTCGTCGCCTTTGGATGTGTAAAAACTCATGCGGTCATTATAACCAATGGCTTATAATCAAACAATCATGCTCACACGATATCATATTGAGATCCTATCTGTCTCGTTGGCAGATTGTTTTAGTTCGCGCGCACTATCAGCCATCTTCAAAGCAAATGTCAGCCAGGACAGACTGAGCGGACAGTTCGGTCACGATGAATATCATTTCGACAACAACGCCTTTGATAAATCCTATGCCTATATTGAAGAGCAACGTGCGTTGGCTATTTTGTCTCTTCAAAAGGACGACGCGCGCTCTGCATGGTCTGCCTTTGGAAGATTGACCCACACCGCGCAGGATTTTTATGCACACAGCAATTACATCACATTATGGCTTTCCCGCTTCGACAATGGCCCCCGAAGCAAAGCGGAGCTGGGTGGACACACGCCTCCCGCGCCGCCAGAAGTTGATCCCGTTGATCTGACCCTGCTCAACAGCCCGGACCTTCGCTCGAGTAGAGTATATTATCCGCTGGATGTGTTGTATTTTATCCGTCCACTCAGGCCTTACGTTCTCTCTCGCATCCCGCGTGACTCTCATGCATGGATGAATCTAGACTTCCCCGAACAGGGCTTCAAATTCGATTACGCCATGCAAGCCGCCATCAAACGCACAAAGATAGAGTTTGACAAAACGACATTGGGTTTTTCGGATGAGATGTGCAGGTTGTTTTTGGACAGGGATAAGTAGACAAGTAAAAAGATATACAAGTAATCAGGCTGCTTTTTTGAGAGAGACCATATGAACAATCCGTTATCGTATTCATCGATAAAACTTGACTTGTTCTCCAAAGATGGTGTCCACCTGAAACCAGCCTCTGGTTTTGTCGTTGAAGCTGGCAACCGATATTATCTCATCACAAACTGGCATGTTGTTTCTGGCAGGGATATTCCGGCGCCTAGGCAGCAGGAGCATGTGATTGAACCTTATACACTGAAAACCTCTCTCCATATTCACCGGGGCGAAGGTGAAAAGAGCGCTCCACTTTCAATAGGCATGCGGAAGAGGATAACCGTTCCATTGTATGATGACGACAACTCGCCGAGATGGATTGAATACCGAGCGAATGATGACACTCAACCCCCAGTAGACATTGTAGCTCTGCCCATCCAAGTAGATTTGACTCTGAGATTATTTAGTGGAAACATCCCAGGAATCACCATTGACAAACGTTCTTGGGCTGAGAATACAGATTATTGGACGAAGGTCTCCTCCATTCCCATTTCGGCGATTGATACAGATGTAGAATATGGTCCTCCTGATCCAGTGCATGTTGTTGGCTATCCTCTTGGCTGGGAACCAGATGGAGCCGATAGGACCAGCTCCGCATTTTGGCGAACCAGCTTCATCGCCTCTGAAATTTATGAGCCAGGCATGCGCCGTACGAATACCTTTTTTATCGATCCATGTGCACTGGAAGGCATGACCGGCTCGCCTGTTGTGGGGATGAAAAATGAGCGCATGAAATTACTCGGGATTTATTCCGATGGTTCCACGGCAGAATTCGGTGCGAATGCAGGTTTAGTTTGGGATGCATTACTGGTGAAAGAATTGATCGGCGCTTCTTAAGACGTCTGAAGAGATGTCGGACGGCTGCCGCCCAATCCCTAGTCGGCTTGAGCCTGGCATAAGAAGGAGAAAAAATTGTCTATCTCCAGAAAAGATTTACTGACTATCAACCAGAAAGGTTGGAATATCGTTGCCTCCCAATTTTACGGCGGCACTGCTTTGCCCAAGTATGGACCTTTATCAGTTACGGAACAAGAATTGCAATTGATAGATAATCTGAAAGGTAAATCTGTTCTAGAGTTAGGCTGCGGTAGCGGACACACACTTTGCTATTTGTGGAACACCAAGCAGGCGAGTGAATTATGGGGGCTTGATTTATCACAAGAACAACTTCGTTTTGCAAACGAAGTTTTAGCCCAGGAAAATATTCCAGCCAAGTTATTTTTAGCATCAATGGATGAGAACCCAGGAATACCAGAATCCTATTTTGATTTGGTAATTTCAATTTACTCTTTAGGATGGACACCTGATTTATCTCGAACTATTTCACAAGTGTATTCATACTTGAAACCTGGTGGTAAATTTATTTTCAGCTGGGAGCATCCAGTTTATCAATGTTTAGATTACGACATAAATTCTGGAAAATATTTTTTCAACCGTTCATATTTGGATGAAAGCCCAGAAATAAATCCCTCGTGGAAAGGAGTGGAAATTGTTTTGCAGCCTCGTAAACTTTCAACTTATGTCAACGCAATAAGCGACGCTGGGTTGATAATTGAACGGTTGGTAGAAAGCGAGCCAGATATCAATCTTGCCAGAGAAAAAGATTATGAGCCTGAAAAGTGGTATTCAGTTCCTCGCGCCCAATTGATACCAACAACTTTTATTATGAGAGCGTATAAGCCTACATAAAAGCAAGCCAACAAAGCGTGCGGCTTATTTGGATAAATAAAAACAGGTAAACAAGCCTCATATGACTTGTTTACCTGTTTCCTTGTCTGCCTGCCTACGTTTACACTCCCGCCGGTATTTTCTCCAACTCATCCACCATTCGACTTAGCACATCGAAGCCGCCTTGCCAGAACTTGGCGGAACTGATGTCGATACCTGCTTCGGCAAGGATCTTTGCAGGTGCTTCGGAGCCGCCAGCGGACAAAATCTTGAGATACTTCGGCTTGAACGATTCGCCTTCCGCTTTGTATTGCTGATACAACGAAAACACCAGCAATTGACCAAATGAATATGCGTACACATAGAACGGTGTATGATAGATATGCGGAATGGACACCCACTCCCATTTGAACTCATCGCTTAATTCCACTGAATCGCCGAACTGCTCCTTCAAGTTCTCCATATATGCTGCAGAGATTTCATCCACCGAAGCGTTCTTCTGGATCATAGCGTGCGCTTCGCGTTCAAAGAGCGCAAAATAGACCTGACGCAGGATTGTGGCGAAGGCATCATCCATTTGCTTGAAGAGAATGTCGCGGCGCACGGCTTCATCGGTCTCTTCGGCGAGAAGTTTTTCGGTAAGCATCATCTCGCCGAAAGTGGATGCAGTTTCAGCCAGTGGCAGGGACGAATGAAATGTGAAGGCACTGTGATGCGAAGCCAGCATCGCATGAATGGCATGGCCCAATTCATGCGCCAGCGTGGCAACATCGCGCGCCTTCCCTGTGTAATTCACAAGGACATACGGTGTATCCTCGGGGTTGATCGAAGCGCAGAACGCGCCACCCTGTTTCCCCTTGCGGACCTCGCTATCAAGACGGTCTTCTTCAAAGACGCGGCGCGCCAGTTCACCGATCTTCGGGTCGAACGCAGTAAAGGATTCCAACACCATTTCCGCGGCGGCGTCATATTCAAAAGGCTTTTCTGATTTCGCCACGGGGGCGTAAATATCATAACGGCGCAATCTCTCCAGGCCCATTTGTTTGGCTTTCATTTTGAAGTAGCGCTGGAAGATTTTGGCATTCTTCTTTGTCACTTCCAGCAGGGCAGTTACAGCGTCATCTGGAACATCATTTGCCAGATTGCGAACGGACATGGGACTGCTAAATTTTCGCAGGGAGATGTTTTCGTTATGCCAGTCGCGGGCACGCGTCTGGTACATCTGCCCGAGAATGGGACCGTCCTCGGCATAGACGCGATAAAGTTCCTGGTAAGCCTTCGCCCGCAGGTCGGGGTCAGTACCCTGAACATAAGTCATCAGTTCACCGCGCGTCATTTCCTTCACTTCGCCATCCACTTGCAACTTGTAGACATAGCGGTTCGTAATTGCATCATACAATGTGATGAGCGCGCCCATCCCCGTTACGTCTTTAAGATTAATGATCTTTTCTTCAGGCTCGCTCAACGTATGTGGCTTGAAGTGACGCATCTCTTCGAGAAAATAATGATAATCGCCTGAACTGGACATCAAACGTTCTGCATTTTCTTCATCCAGATCCTTCCACCATAAACTAAAAAACAATGTGCGGTTCTGCATTTCTGCTGCGAACTGCTGAACACGTCCCAGCAAACTTTGCGCAGCCTGATCCTGCGTATCTGAGGCAAATGACAACCCGGCGAATGCATAGATCCGATTGACAATGCGCGTCGTTGATTCGGAGGCACGCACTACTTCCAGGAATTGATCCGCATCCATATCCGGTTTGAGCTTGCCGCGCACGCCTTCAAAGGATGTAACCTGCTCCTCCACATTGTCAAACGCGGCTTGCAGGTCCGGGCTGTCGAAGCCGGGGAAGAGTTCACCAAGATTCCATTTTTTGATCGTGTAAGCCATGTTTCAAAATCTCCTTATGCTATTTTTTACCACAAAGTTAAACGTTTTCGTAGATGCAAAAGACGTATTTTGGAGGTGTATTTAATCGTCCCGAAGGTTTTCTTGATAAGCCTTGTTCAGCTGTTCAAACCTTCGGGATGTTCTTTACAAACTGGACCTTATGTGCACGATATCGCCATCTTTGACGAGATACTCCTTGCCCTCGAGCCTGAGCCTGCCCTTTGCTTTCGCTTCATTCATGGACCCGAGGCTGATCAGGTCTTCGTAAGCCACCACCTCCGCCCGAACGAATCCGCGTTGCAAATCGGTGTGTATCTCACCCGCGGACTCTTGCGCGGTGGCGCCGCGTTTCGTCTCCCAGGCACGCACTTCATCTTCACCTACCGTGAAGAATGATTGCACCTGAAGTAAATCGTATGAAAGATTGATCATCCTGCTCAGGCTAAGTTCCTGGATGCCAAATTCCTGCATGAATACTTCGGCATCCTCCTTTGAAAGCTGCGCGATCTCCATTTCAAGCTTGCCCTGCAAGGCGACAGATGGGGTTTCAAATTCCCGTTCTGGCGCCGCTTGCCCTTCGCCCATGTTGAAGACGATCAAAACTGGTTTGCGCGTGAGCAGGCCGAAACTGGAAAGGATTTTATCCTCCTCCGCAGAGACCTCCACCTTACGTAAAGTGATATTTTCTGAAAGAGCAGCATTCAAGCGTTGGAAGAGGGCGGTCTGGCGTTCGTTATCGGCTTTGTCTGTGCCGCCTTTTTTACGTTCATCCGCAAGACGCTCCAATTTGCGCTCGACTGCGATCAAATCGTTCAACAACAATTCACTGAGCATGACGTCAGCATCACGCGCCGCATCAACACTTCCAAGGGTGTGAGCAACACTATCATCCTCAAAGCCGCGTACGACGAGGATGAAGCCGTCCATTTGCGTAAGTTGATTCAACAGCTGGCCCGATATACCACTTTTGGCGGAACCCGTTTCAAGCCCCGCGATGTCCGCATAGGTCACCTTGGCGTAGATCGTTTTCTTCGGCTTGAACATTTCAGAGAGTTTGGTGACGCGCGGGTCTGGCACTTCCACAACTGCCGTATGGACTTCAAAACGTCCCGCAGAAGCAGTGGTCGGTGTATTGCCGCGCGTGAGCGCGTTGAAAATGGTTGTCTTGCCTGATTGAGGTAATCCGATAATTCCGAGTTTCATCTTATCCTTTTACGTTGGGGATCGTCTCCCGCTCTAAGAAATTTTATCTTGACCATCATGTTGGGAGTGGTATACTTGCGAACGCAAATCAAAAAGCCGAAGTGGCGGAACTAGGCAGACGCGCACGACTCAAAATCGTGTTCCCTACGGGAATGAGGGTTCGATTCCCTCCTTCGGCACAGCAGATTATACCCTGATGGGTTATTTAAAAAACGTTCTCTCTAACAGGGAGGACGTTTCGATTAATGCAGGAATTGTTTTGCATTGCAATCTCTGCGATTTTCAGATTTTAAGAGATAATAGAACCCATCACATCCATCCAACGTGGAGGCTGCCATGCCATCAATGAACGATGTTTTGGGTATTATTATGGGCGGAGGCCGGGGAGCGCGCTTATATCCACTGACCACGATGCGCTCGAAGCCCGCCGTGCCAATTGCAGGTAAATATCGTTTGATTGACATTCCCATCAGCAACTGCATCAATTCGGGGATCTACCGCGTTGCGATCCTGACCCAGTTCAATTCTGTTTCACTTCACCGGCACATCTCCCAAACTTATAATTTCGACGCGTTCCATGGAGGCTGGGTGGATATCCTTGCCGCGGAGCAAACCCCCGAAACTGAAACCTGGTATCAGGGCACGGCGGATGCTGTGCGAAAGCAATTATTTGAAATCCGGGCAACGGGAGCAAAATATGTTCTGATCCTCGCGGGAGATCATCTTTACCGCATGGACTATGCCGCCATGGCAGATTATCACTGGGAGACCAATGCCGATATAACGGTGGCAGTCCAGCCCGTTGCAAAGGAGGATGCGCCGCGTTTCGGAATCCTGAAACGAGAGGCGGATGGGCGCATTTCATCGTTCGTTGAGAAGCCTAAAGACCCTGAAATCCAAAAGCAATTCGTCAGCCGCGAGCACGATGAAGCGCGGCCCTTTTTAGGTTCCATGGGGATCTATATGTTCAACACAAAAGTACTGATCGATCTGCTTACGACTCATTCAGGGCTGGACGATTTCGGCGGAGATATCATCCCCCAGGCAATAAAATCTCATCAGGTGTATGGCTTTGACTTCGACGGATACTGGGAGGATATTGGAACGATCCGTTCCTTCTATGAAACCAATTTGAAACTGACGAACCCGGACCCGCCATTTAATTTTTATGATGCAAAGGCGCCCATCTATACTCATGCGCGCTATCTGCCAGGCTCGATTGTAGAGGATAGCCAGTTGAAGGATGTGTTGATCGCGGAAGGCTGCCGCATACGCAAAGCCGAGATCACGCATTCCATCGTTGGTGTTCGCAGCCAGATCGCGGAAGGAACGGTAATCAGGGATAGCATTCTTATGGGCTCGGATTATTACGATGTGGAAAAGCCGCGCGGCAACCTGCCCATCGGGATTGGGAAAAACTGTCATATCGAATCTGCGATTCTGGATAAGAACGTGCGTATCGGTGAAGGTGTGATAATCCGTCCCTTCCCACGCGACACCAAGGATATCGATGAGAAACTTTATTCAGTGCGGGATGGCATCGTTGTCATTGCAAAGGATACGGAACTCCCTGCAGGTACGAAGATCGAACCTGAATGAGCTGTTAATACTTCCAGCATGTTCGTGTAATATAATGTGTTAGATGATAGTCATAGTCAAATGTGACTATCATTTGTTATTATGAAAATGAGAAAGGTTATTAAAAACATACACCATGAATTTCGACGGTTCCGTCGTTTTGATTGTTTTGCAGTTGATCTTTCTGGAGGGTATTCTCTCGATTGATAATGCGGCAGTACTGGGCGCAATGGTTTCCCGGCTGCCGGATGATGAACCCATCCCCTGGCCCACATGGCTTCAGGGATTTGGCAAACGAGTCAATCGGGTGCTTGGCAAACAACGCCTGGCCGCTTTGCGAGTGGGTTTACTGGGGGCCTATGTCGGGCGTGGCGCCATGCTATTTATCACAAGTTTTCTGATTAATAACCCCTGGATCAGACTAGTGGGCGCGGCGTATCTGATCCGACTCGGGCTTAACGAGCTGGGCGACACGACTCCCGGTGAACAGACAGAGCAGGAGAAACAGGAGGATTTGCAAAAAGCATCCTTCTGGTCTGTAGTCCTCACCGTCGAATTAATGGACCTGGCCTTCAGCATCGATAATGTGATCGCTGCAGTTTCCCTCTCGGACGAACTATGGGTTGTGATGGTAGGCGTGGGAATCGGCATTCTGACCATGCGTTTCGCGGCGGGAATATTCAGTTACGCGGTCCAACGTGAGCCTATCCTGAAACCCGCGGCTTACATCCTGTTACTGAACATTGGCATTCAACTTATTGTTGAGCAGGTGTGGAAAGTGGAACTCACAGATTTAACCCGCTTTGCCCTCTCGGCGGGGATCATTGTTGGCTCGCTTGTTTACGCTCATAGTCCCTTTCTGCAAAAATTCGGCTTTATCCTCTCGTGGTTCGCAATTGCAATGGGGTTTTTCAACAAATTGATAGATCTGATCGTCCTGCCATTCAAGCTATTGTTTCAATGGATCATGAATGGCTTCAGGCCCACAAAACTTGCAGAGTCAGAGTGAACCGCTCCTGTGGCTTGACATGCTCTGCACGGTAGATTAAACTGACAGCGGTTGGGGAGTAGCCACCTGCCCTTTTTACTGGCTGGCAGGACGAGTTGTCGTCAGGACGTGGCGTATCAGCCATCGGCAACCGAGGCGCATGCACAAGTGCATAAGCGTTTGGCGAGACCATCACGGAGGCGTGGTGGTCTCGTTTTAATTTCCCCGATCACCTGCACGCCATCACCATTTTACAGGAGACAATTGAATGCCTCACGAGAGCGA
>JAXIPJ010000283.1:0-8834 GCA_045402985.1 Anaerolineales bacterium | reverse complement strand
TGGTGAAATGTAATAAGGACTTTCGCTCTGAGAGATGCCAATGTGATGATAAAGAAGGATGGGGACGATCACTTCGTTCGGTCCCTGCATCACCCATTGCGGAATGGGAGTCAGTGTGGCTGTGAATGTCGATGTGGGGATAAGCGTTGGGGAGGGGGAAACGGTGGCAGTGTCAGTGACGATGGGCGTCTGTGAAGCGAGGTCAATCAACGTCGGCGAAGGAAGCGGACTCACTGTCCACGTTGCTTCCATCACATTATTTGGTGAAGGCTGTGTGATAAATGTTAATCCCCCACATCCAATTAATAACAGCGCCGCCAACGATATCCAAATAAAAAACTTTTGCAAGCTGATTATGCTCTCGGCGGCGTCCTAGCCGCCGTCCACAGGATGCTTCGCAAAGGACGGCGGCTTGAGCGTATTATTCCTATAATGGATGATTGAGGTCCCAGAGAAGTCTCAAGCCATCAAGTGTGAGCCAGGGAGCGATGATCTGAATAACATCCGTTTCCTGTGCGATCAGGGCGGCCAGCCCACCAGTTGCAACGACTTTCATTTCGGGACCCAACTCTTTGCGGAATCTTTCCACCATACCTTCCACCATGCTGACATAGCCGAACAATAAACCTGCCTGCATGGCATGGACCGTGTTGCGTCCAATGACTGATGGAGGTCTTTGCAGATCAATGCGCGGAAGTTTCGCGGCATGAGTGAAAAGCGCTTCAGTTGCAAGATTGATGCCCACCGTGATGGCGCCGCCCAAATATTCACCATCTTTTGTAACTGCGTTGAAGGTTGTAGCTGTTCCAAAATCGATCACACAGGCGGGGCCTCCATACAAATACATTACAGCCACTGCGTCTGCAATGCGGTCGGCTCCCACTGCTTTCGGATCTTCATATCGAACCTTTAAACCGGTCTTTATACCCACATCTACTATGAAGGGATCTCGCTCAAGATATTCGCGACATGCCTGCACGACCCGGCTGGTGAGCTGGGGCACGACAGACGCGAGACAAATGCCTGTTACATCTTTGAGGGTGTGTTCGGCATTTTGCAAAAGTCCCTGAAATTGCAAACCGTATTCATCTGGCATGCGGTTGTGATCGGTGGCAAGCCGCCAATGTGAACCGAGGATGTTGCCGTTATATAACCCTAATGTAATGTTCGTGTTGCCGACATCTATCGTAAGAAGCATAAGAGGTCCTTAAACAACAGGATGAACGATTTGTGGATTTTACCACTCGTTCCTCTTTTACCGTTATAGCCTTTCATTATTGAGAAATTCAGAACCACGGAGCACTGAGTCTTAATTCTTTTCTCTAAATCTCTGTGGACCTTCCCTGGCAAATCAGGCAGGTGTGTGGGTGCTTTTTCTTTTTGAAGAAGTCGTGTTATTTGACAGCCTCAATGATCTCGGCCACCATGTCAAACTTGTGGAATTGTGGCATGATGTAAACGCCTCCAGCCCAGGCCTTGATCTGGTCTATCAATTCAACAGTGATCTCCACCCCGGCCCTCACTCCGTCTTCGCCTGCGGCCTCGATGCGCTTCCGTATCTCATCTGGAATAAAAATGCCGGGCACTTCATTATGTAGGAAGTTTGCGTGTCTCACATTGACAAGTGGAAGGATGCCCGCCAGGATTGGTTTGTTCAACTTTCCATATTTTGCTTCATACTTTTCCAACAGAGATGGCCCGTCTTGCGTGCGATAAATGGGTTGCGTGATGAAAAAGTCTGTACCCGCCTTCACTTTGCGATGCAGATTTTTGAGCTCGCTTTCGATATCGGGCGGACAAAGATTGAGCGCTGCGCCCACGAAAAAATTCGTAGGTTGTCCGATGGATGTGCCTGAATGATCCATGCCTTCATTGAATCCCTGCTTGATAAGCTTGATCAGACCTGATGGAACGAGATCATAGTTATCCATCGCTTCCGGATAATCACCAATAGAGGTGGGGTCTCCCATCACGACAAATACGTTGCGGATGCCTAGCGCGTGCGCGGCAAGCAAGTCACCTTGCACGCGCAGAAGATTGCGTCCGCGCGTGGGGAAGTGTAGCGTCGTTTCGACTCCCACTTTGCGCTGGACTACATCGCAAACTGCCCAGGCAGACATTCGCATGCGCGCCATTGGAGAGTCGGCAACGTTGATGACGTCCGCGCCCGCATCGGCGAGCAGGGAGGCGCCCGCCAGAAGTTTGTGAGTCGAGAGTCCGCGCGGCGGATCCATTTCGACGGAGATCGCGAATCTGCCAGCGGTCAGTTTTTGTGCGAATTGAGTTGGTGGTTCAGCGTTTGAGACTTCCGAAGCCTCCACGACCTCCGTACTTTGAACATATGTCGAAGAATGTGACGAGGAGTTCAAAGCCTTTCGCATCGTGGCGATATGTTGAGGAGTCGTGCCACAGCAACCGCCAACAACACACGCACCTGCATCGCGAAAGGACAGCGCATACTCACCAAAGTACTCCTCATCCGCAGGATACATGATGCGGCCGCCAACCTGTTCGGGCCAGCCTGCGTTCGGTTTCACCCAGAATTTTCCATTGGGCACGGCTTGACGCATCTGCTTTAGGATGCGCAAAAGTTGGGCTGGCCCGCCTGAGCAATTGACGCCAATAACATCTACACCTGCATCTCGAAGCGTCCGCGCCACTTTCATTGGGTCATCGCCGAGCAGAGTGCGGTCATCGCGCGTGAAGGTAACGGATGCCACAACAGGCAGTTGACAGGTCTCTTTTGCGGCTCTGATGGCTTCGCGGATCTCATAAAGATCGCTGAAGGTCTCGATGACGATCAAGTCCGCGCCGGCTTCTGTGAGCGCGCGGATCTGCTCGGCAAACGCGGCGCGCGCCTGTTCAGGCTGCACGCGTCCAAAGGGCGCGATGCGCACGCCCAGAGGCCCAACGTCGCCAGCGATGAGCACATCCTTGAATGACGAAGAGACGATCCGTTTCGCCAGCTCCACACCTTTTTGATTGATCTCGACAACGTCATCCTGCAAACCATGTTTGCTTAATTTGAATCTGTTCGCGCCAAATGTATTCGTGATGATCAACTGCGCGCCCGCTTCGATATATTCGCGATGGATCTCAGCCACTGCTACAGGATTTGTGAGATTCAGTTCATCGAAGCAGCGGTCAAAGCCAATGCCGCGCGCGTGCAGCATGGTTCCCATCGCGCCATCGATAAGTAGCGTGGATGTTTCGAGAAGTTCCAAAAAATTTAATTTCATATCTACCTTGTTCATGGTTTTTTGATCACTGCCAGCACTGCCCCGTTGCGAGTCACTGAGAAGATCACTGGCGCGTCCGGGTATGCAAGCAGGTCAGCTTGAAGACGCGAGAGTGTGACGACATAATCATAACGGTCAGCGCGCTCGATCTCGTAAGTGGAATAAAGCCTCAGGTCTGCGCGAGCATATGTATCAAGAACGTGTGTGGGCCCTTCCACCCACACGGTGCTGTTTGGCGGGGCGAGGCTGTTGAGTTCCAGCGCGATCTCGCGATACGACGTGCCCCAGTAATCCAATTCAAATCTGCGGAACGCGCTTCCCAGGCCGCCCACCAGTGAGTTGTAATATGTGTACTCATACGGATGCAATTTGATGATGCTCACAATCCCCGGCGCGATCAACAACAAAATTAGGATTCCTTGGATCAGTGGCCGCCGTATTTGATCGAACACAACGCCTGCCAGCACAAAGACCATCGGCAGGATGAAGAACGCCTGACGGAAATTATCATACATCGGTGGGCGCCGGATGATGAATGTCGCGAGAGGAAGAATGAACCAGATGAGGGCAAAGGCGAGCAAATCGACGCTGCCCTCACGCTTCTTTACCACGCCGACAACTGTTACCGCAAAACCAAGCGCGGACAATACCCAAACTGGTTCCGTCAATTGTATTGCCAGTAGAGTCGGCGTATAACTTGACGGTAAATCTGTGGCTGCGTAGATGACACTATTGAAGAGTACCAGACCAGTCCAGGGATGGTGCGACATAACAAAGACAGTTTCCACGAGATGCCCAATGGGGTCTGGCCACAAGTAGGGCCAGGTGGCATACATCACAAAGATGGCGAAGATCGCGTAGATGGCAAGGACAAGAATGGATTTCCTGCCTGCATTGCGTAGCGAATGTTGTGCAACGAGGATACCTGCGAGCGGACCAAAGATGCGGATGGAACTGGTGAAGCCAAGAGCGACAGAAGCAGGCAAAATGATTTTTAGAACATGGAATGCGGAAGGTAGAAGGCGCTTATATAGCCAGAGCAGAGTGAAGGTGAAGCCCCAGAAAATGAGCGCGCGTATCTGGATGAATGCCACCAGAAATTTTTGAATGTATATTTCAGGTGGAACTTTATGTATATTTTCTGCAACTTGTAGAATTAGTGGGCCAAGAAATGTGCTCTGACCACCTGCCGCGGCGCGCACGGATGAGTCCAGCCAGATGCTCCAGAATAGAGTGCCGCCGAAGAGAATCAAGATCGTTATCAGCCAGAGGAGGGTGGCGGCGATGAGCTGTCGCCGCGTCGATTTAGGAGAGCGCGCCCAGGCGGAGGTCAACGCGTCGAACGCGGCGCCCGCCTGAGGTCCAAGGATGGAATCGTGCATCTTCAATCCGAGGTGGACACTGAACAGCATCATCGCCAGCAGAGTCGTATCCTTGGGATTAATGAAAGCATGTCCCCACATGAGAGGTTGTGTGACGAAAAGCAAGGTTGCACCGAGCGCAGCGATCGTGCTCATCCAGCGTCTGCAAATTTCGAAGAAGGACCAGACGCCGAGCAGGAAGGTGAGAAAGTAGAGGATATGGCGCGCGTCTACTACGTGGAAGCCAAGGCCAGTGAGGGCTGGTGTGGCAAGTGTGGAAAACATCATGAAAGCGGGTCCGTAGTTTTCGAACCAGCCGCCGGTGAGAGGAATATCACCTGTTCTAGGCCAGGTGGAGTAAGCCGCGAGCGAGTTGTCGGCGTATTTGTAGAGTTGTAGTTCATCCCATGATTCGCTGTAGTTGCGAATCGTAATCATCCCGATGAGCAAAGCAATCGTCATCAGGATGATCAGAGGGAAGCGTTCAGAGTCAATCAGTTTTTGCATTTATCTCATTAACTGCCAGACAGGCGATTCACACCATGAGCTCTATCTCGCACTGACATTTTTTGGGGCTTTCACAGTTGCCAGCACCGCGCCATCGCGTTCAATTATGATCACGTTCTTTAATTCAGAATATCTATCCCAAGACTTCCCGCGCGCCAACTGGACAACGTAATCGTAACCACTGTCCAAGCCCAGGATGCTATTTATGACTTTGTCTATAACCAGGTCCGGCCGCGCATATCTTGCAAAAAGGCCTGCTGAGCGTGTGACGATAATAGTCGCTCCTTGGGGGGCAAGCTCGTTCAATTCAAGCGCCGCTTCGCGCAGTGAGATGCGCCAGTAATCCAGTTCATAGCGATTGTACGCGCCAGCCGGGCCTCCCACTAATGAGTTGTAGTAGACATATTCATATGGATACAGTCTTATACTGGAATAGACACCGGGCAGGGCGATAAGCCCGATCAATAACACTCGAGTCCAGGTCATGGGCATTTTGCTGAAAACCAGCTCCAGAGCAAACGCGGCCAGTATGAACATTGCAGGGATCAGAAATAGCGTCTGGCGGAAGTTATGGTACAGCGGCGAGTTTAGAAGTATCAGCCCAAACAAGGGAAAGGCAAACCCCGGGCAGATGTAAAGCAGCAGGTCTGTCCGTAGCCGGCCATATACGATTCGCCAACCCAACACGCCAACCCCAAAATAGATGCATAAAAGTAACGGCTCAGTGAATTGGATATTTAGCAGGGTTGGCAAATATGATCGAGGCAACTCACTAACACCATACAAACGACCGTCGAACAACACTTGCCCGGGATAATTGGAGAAGTTGGAAAGAATGCCCAGACCTTCCAAATAACGCGGGATTGGTGCTCCCCAGAGACGGGGCCATGCCAGATAAGTGACGACCCCGGCAACAAGAAAATACGCGATAGCTGTTGTCCAGGCTCTTGAGCGCACTCTTACGAACAGATAAAGGAAAATAATCAATCCAGCAACTGGACCGATGGCGCGCACGGCAGTTGCCAGCCCCAAAGCGCCTCCAGCGACGACGATGTGTGAGTTGTGTAACGCGCGAAAGATTTCAGCGAACCAGGTTTTCAGCACACCGAACTTTAGAGAACTTCGAAGAGAGCTGGCCAAATCCTTGACGTAGCCCCTGAGTTTGTGGCGCTGCTTCCAAATCTTTTGAATGAAAGTGGATAAATTTGTGTTACTTATTAACAGGCCAAAATAGCCCAGAAAAAAAACCAAACTTGCGATCAGAACGATGATTTCAGCGCGGTGCAAAAGTTTCACTGCCTTGGTCACGTAATCTGCTGCTGAGACTGTAGGTGAGTGAGTGGCTACAGAGCCAAAGATTTGCCCTGCCCACATATCTGGACTGGCTGTATAGAAGAATATCACGATCTGTTCTGTCAGAGAATTGATTTGCTGTGAAAATAAAACAACAGTCAAAACTATTGCCAATGACAAAGCAAGGTGAATGAGAAACTTCCTTCTGCGCCCTGGCTCAGCTTCGTGGAATTTGCTGGTCAGGGTCTGGATGGGTTTTTCCAGCGAAACGAATGATTCTTGCGTATTCATACTATCTACCAAGCGAAACCCGGTCACCACGCTCAGAGTCAGGAAAAACATGAAAGGGATATCTTTGGGATTGATGAAGGCGTGTCCCAACAGCAGGGGCTGAGTACTAAAAAGGATGAGGATTCCCCAGGCTGTCCACGGGTTAAACCAGCGTCTGGTGAGCCAATACAGGCACAGGCCTGTCAATTGGAACGTAACAAAATAAGAGAAATGCCAGAGATCAGGCGTAAACAGATTTGGAACTATGCTTTGAATGATCCTTATCAGGATGGCCGCAATCGCTACGAAAGCCGGGCCATGACCATCAAAGGATGAATCGTATTTTGGCTCGTAAAGTATCCCAAAGAAGGAAGGATAGGCTTTCAGCGTTTCATCTGCGTACCGATAATTATTCGGCTCATCAATGCTCATACCATATTCATGAACGGTCAGCACCCCTATACCCAGGTTTACCATAAACCAAAGGGTCAACAAGACCTTCTCGAGACGAATCGTTTTAGAGTCGGTCATGCTATAGTCTCCACGGCAACCTGAATCGGTGGGACATATTGTGTATATCGATCATGAATCCTCAAATTGTACTACTGGCTTGAATCGTAATTTCAAGCCAGATGAGTCAGTTGATATTTTCTGTCTTTATGATTATCGCATTAATTGTTCAACGCGCGATTCACCGACGCTATAGTATCTGGCGTCCTTGTGATGGATGATGATCGCGGCGGTGGACTGTTCAGGGATCAACTGATAAGCAGTCGAGAGATCGATGCCTAGTTCTGTTGTGATAGCCGGAAGCAACTCGAAAACTTTTTTGTGGTCTTCAAGTTCCGGTATGGCAGGATAGCCCCACGAATAACGCTTGCCCTGATTTTCAGGGATGCCCATTTCACGTTTGATGTGTTCGTGCAAATAATCGGCAGTCGCTTCCGCGGCTTGGACGGCGAGTCCATGTGTGAAGTAGGCTTCCGTGTAATCGTGCGCGGATTGGAGTTTGTCGAAGCGTTGGGTGGCATCCTGCCCGACAGTGACGACCTGGAAGGCGACCACATCCATTTGACCAGATTCAACAGATGCAAAATAATCTGACAACGCAAGATGGTCATCGTAAGGCTGGCGCGGAAACGAGAAGCGCGTCAATGTTTCGTCAAGATTGTCAGGATTGTAGATGATGAGTTCATCACCTTCGGCCTGGCAGGGAAAGAGTCCGTAGACGGCTTGAGGGTTGAGCCACTTTTCGCGCATGGCTTCACGCTTCATCTTATCGAGTCGCGCGTCAAACTCGGCTTTGAGTACCTCCCATTCCGCGCCGTGGGTGTTCTTCGCTCCCCATGAGAGGCGATAAAGTTCGTTGATACTGAGATGGGTTAGTACGATTTCCAGAGGCATGTTCTTGACAACGCGCATACCGAATTTGGAGGGTGGTAGGGTGAGTGGCGCAGGAATAATGTTCGAACGTTGGAAGGTTGGAACATTGGCAGGTTTGGCGCTGGCGCGACCCAATTCCATATCTGCTTCCTTGCGGACTTGTTCGAGTAGCGCGGGTTTGCGATTCGAGTCGATGAGTCTGTCCATCGTTTCGAGACCTTCGAAGGCGTCCTTGCAGTAGAAGACGCCTGGCGCGTAGAAGTCTCCGCTTTCCGTTTGGAGGATGCGGCGTCCGAAGCGACGATTGATCGCCGCGCCGCCTACCAGCACGGGGATTTTGTGTCCACGGCGATGCAGTTCGTTGATGATGAGCGGCATTTGCTTCGAAGTAGAAACCAATAGCGCACTCAAGCCAATCGCAGTGGCGTTGACTTCAACAGCTTTGGTAATGATCGTCTCTGCAGGGACCTGCTTGCCGAGGTCGATGACGGTATAGCCGTTGTTGGCGAGAATCGTTTTAACAAGGTTCTTGCCGATGTCATGCACATCGCCATAAACGGTAGCGATGACAACAGTCCCCTTGGTGACGCCTTCCATCTTTTCCAGATAGTTCTCAAGATGAGCAACGGTCTTCTTCATCGCCTCTGCTGATTGCAAAACGAAGGGCAGGATCAATTCACCCGCGCCAAATTTGTCACCGACTTCCTTCATGGCAGGGAGGAGGACGTTGTTGAGGGTGTGGACGGCTGTTTCATGTTTGGTTAGATCGGAAGAGCACACG
>JAXIPJ010000338.1:0-11043 GCA_045402985.1 Anaerolineales bacterium | reverse complement strand
CTGCCGACCTGACCACACATGCCGTGGTCACCGGCATGACGGGTTCAGGCAAAACAGGTTTGTGTATCACCTTGCTTGAAGAAGCCGCGCTCAAAGGCATCCCCGCCATCATTATTGACCCCAAAGGCGACCTCACAAATTTATTTTTGCATTTCCCTGACCTTGCCCCGCAGGATTTTCAACCCTGGATCGACCCTGAAATGGCGCGCCGCTCAGGCAAGACACTGGATCAGTTATCGATGGACGCGAGCTCTGCCTGGCGCGAAGGCTTGAAGGAATGGGATATTCCACAAGAGCGCATACAGGCTCTCAAGAACGCTGTGCAATTTGCAATTTATACACCAGGCTCCGATGCAGGCATCCCTGTCAGCGTTTTGTCCTCCCTCGCTGTGCCCGAGATTCCGTGGAAGGAGAATCGTGAAGTCTTGCGCGAGAAAATAACCAGCACGGTCACGGCTTTGCTTGGGCTGGTGGGCTATGAAAATATTGATCCGCTCAGGTCACGCGAACACATTTTGCTTGCAAATATATTTGAGAGTGAATGGAGTGCGGGCAAGGATGTGGAATTAAATGAACTCATTCTAAAAACGCAGACTCCGCCTTTTGAAAAGCTGGGTGCCTTCCCTGTAGAGACCTTCTTCCCAGCCAAAGACCGCATGGAACTGGCGATGGTGCTCAACAATATTCTCGCCGCACCCGCCTTTGAAACCTGGCGCGAAGGCCAGTCACTTAATATCGCTTCGTTGCTTTACACAGAAGAGGGCCGCCCGCGTCATAGTGTCTTTTATCTCGCACATTTGTCCGATACCGAGCGTATGTTCTTCGTCACGCTCTTACTGTCTGCGGTCGAAACCTGGATGCGCACACAAAGCGGTGCAACATCCCTGCGCGCGCTTCTATACATTGATGAAATCCTGGGCTATATGCCACCTCAGAGAAACCCGCCCTCCAAGCAGCCTCTCCTTCGCATGTTTAAACAAGCGCGCGCCTTTGGTCTGGGCTTGTTGCTTGCCACGCAGAACCCTGTGGACGTGGATTACAAGGCCCTCTCGAATGCTGGCACCTGGTTCATCGGCAAGCTCCAGACTGAACAGGATAAAAACAAATTGCTGGATGGACTCGAGGGCGCGGGAGGTGGTGTACAGCGCAATGAGTTCGATAAATTGATCTCATCGCTTGGCAAACGCGTTTTCATTTTGCATAATATCCATGCAAAGGAACCTGTTCTCTTTCAAACGCGCTGGGCAATGAATTTCCTTGCAGGCCCCATCGCGCGGCCTAAAATCCGTGAATTAAATCAATTGGCTGAAATGCGAATGGATGATGCAACGCCCGTGGCAAATCAAGCAGTCTCCCCCTCCGCCTCTTCTGTAGCGGACCTCCATCCGGCTGCCGCTATGTCAACGGTTCCGCTCATCCCGCGCGCCGCCCCGCCGAAATCTCCGCTTGAAGGCAGTGAGACCAAACCTCCCACTCCCGCCTGGATCAAGGAATATTTCCTTCCGCAGAACTACAGTTTGCCGGAGGCGTTCTCTGCCGCACAACAGACTATGCCGCATGAAGTGATGATCGATGGAGTGATCTATCGTCCATCTTTACTCGCATCTGCCCAGGTGCGTATACTCGATCGCAAACTCGGCGTGGATAGTGAAATCACGCGGACGGTTTTGGTGCAGCCTGTTGATAAACGCGGCGCAATTCGCTGGGATGAATTTCCGTATAGCGGCCCTTCGCTGGATAATGTGGAAACCTCCCCCGTCCCTTCGGCGCGCTTCGGCACGATTGACTCCCCATTGAATAATACGAAGCTGATGACGTCACTACAAAAAGACTTTGCCGATTGGGTATTCCGTAACTCATCTGTTAAAGCGCGCGCCAACCAGGCGCTCAAAGTTTATGCAGGTCCAGACGTGAGCCAGGCAGATTTTATCAGGGCTTGTGCCGAAGCCGCGCGCAACGCCCGCGACGCCGAGATCGCAAAAAAGACTGCACAACTTGATCGTCAACTCAAAACACTTGAAGATAAACTTGCGCGTGAAGAGCGCGAACTGCGCGAAGACGAGGCCGAACTTACACATCGCAAAGTGGAGGAAGCGGGTACGCATATAGAAAACGTGACCGGTCTCTTTGGTGGCAAACGCAGCGTACGCAGACTCTCCTCCTCACTGGCCAAGCGGCGCATGACCGAGCAGGCAAAGTCCGATGTTGAAGAATCCATTGATGCCATTGCCTTGTATAAGCAGCAGATTGATGAACTGGTAAAACGCCGCGAAGAGGTGATTGTCGAGATCAACGGAAGATGGGGCAACGCAGTGAACGAAACCACCGAAGTGATGGTGACACCGAAGAAGACGGATGTATTTGTCAACTTGTTTGGCCTGGCATGGATGCCACACTATATCATTCGAATGGATGCGGATACCATAGAGTTGCCCGCGTTTGGCCCTGAGTAAAGTCATGCTCTATCGGGGTCCAAGAGCCCAATAGAGCATGCTTATAGGGGAACAAATGATTTCTGTCATTCGTCTTAATCGAATACTCATTCCACATTAACTTGTATATTTTTTCAACAAGGTATAATTTCAAACAATGGCTACTGTATCCTATCCCTATCAAAGGACTCCTGTTTTCCCACAAATCGTCGCCGCGCTGATAAGCGGCGTTGTTTTGTTCTTTGGGCTCATTATTACATGGGTACTGGGTTATCAACTCCTGTATGCAGGGCGCATCTTCCCTGGTGTGTCAGTTGCAGGCGTGGACCTTTCAGGCATGACCCCGTCTGATGCGGCTGTCAAACTGAACCAGACTCTCGCTTATCCGATCAACGGAAAGATCCTCTTTCGGGATGGCGAAAAAGCCTGGGTCGCGACCCCTGCACAGCTCGGCATGGTGTTCGATCCATCCTCCAGTGCGGTAACAGCCTATCGCCTGGGAAGAAGAGGCGGCTTGTTTGGCGCGTTATCTGGTCAGGTACGCGCGGGAGGCGCGGGTGTTAACGTCCCGCCTGTGATCATATTTGATCAGCGCGTGGCATTCCAATATTTGAGCCAGATCTCCTCGCAGGTCAATCAGCCGGTCGTTGAAGCCAGCCTTAAATTGGAAGGGACGAATGTGGTCGCCCAACCGGGGCAGATGGGGCGTGAGTTGAAGATCGATGCCACACTGGTCTATCTCGGCTCACAATTGCAGACCTTTACCGATGGCGAAGTGCCGCTGGTTGTGCAGGAGGTTCAGCCACAGATCCTGGATGTGAGCGGACAGGCAGATGTGGCGCGTCAGATCCTGAGTCAACCGCTGACGCTTGTGATCCCGAATGCGAACAGCACAGATCCCGGTCCTTATATTTACAACATTGAAGTCCTTGCGAATATACTTGCCGTCCAGCGCGTCCAAAATGGAGATCAGATCGGTGTTCAAGTGGGGCTTAGTCCAACTGCGCTGCGCGATATGCTCGTACCAGTCAAGTCACAGGTGGATCGCTTGCCTGCCAATGCAAGGTTCATCTTTAACGATGAAACGCGTCAGTTGGACCTGATGGAAGATTCCAAAATTGGTCGCACATTGGAAGTGGAGGCCAGCGTCAAAGCCATCAATGATGCGTTGCTGCGTGGCGAACATACTGCCAGTTTGGTCATCAATGAAGCACAGCCTCAGGTTTCTGGTGCTTCCACAGCAGAGCAACTCGGAATTACCCAATTGCTTTTGTCTGAAACATCCTACTTCTATGGTTCGAGTCCGGAACGCACCCAAAACATCGAGGCTGCCGCGGCGAGTTTTCATGGCGTGCTCGTCGCCCCCGGCGAGACGTTCTCGATGGGTGCCAAGATGGGAGACGTAAGCCTTGACAACGGTTTTGCAGAGGCGCTTATCATCTACGGCGGACGTACCATCAAAGGCGTGGGTGGCGGGGTTTGCCAGGTGAGTACCACGCTCTTTCGCACTGCATTCCTTGCAGGCTTCCCCATCGTTGAACGTACTCCGCATGCGTATCGTGTTTCCTATTATGAAAGGATAGCCAGTGGCGGCGTGGACCCCAGACTGGCTGGCCTGGATGCAACTGTTTATTTCCCACTGGTGGATTTCAAATTTACCAACGATTCGCCTTATTGGATCTTGATGGAAACCTATATGGGAACCGGCTCGCTCACCTGGAAGTTCTATTCCACCTCTGATGGGCGTTCCGTCACATGGGATACGACCGGTGTCACCAATGTGGTCGCTGCCCCGCCGCCGTTATTCGAAGTGAACGATGAACTCGGTAAGAATCAAATGAAGCAGGTGGATTGGTCTGCCAACGGTGCTGATGTAACAGTGACGCGCACCGTCTGGCGCAATGGAACTGTGCTTTTCCAGGATGACATTTCCACTCATTACGAACCCTGGCAGGCGGTCTGCGAATACGGCCCGGATTCAAAAAACCCTGAAAAATTAGCTCAAGAGAAGAGTCTATGCAGCAACCCTGCTTCGTAAGTTTTGGTCCGAGTCATTAAAAATCTTCCGCGTGTTAGAAATGGAGAATCAATGGTAAGCGAAACACTGATCGAAATTCTGCGTTGCCCAAATTGCGTCCGCACTACCGGGGGCGAACTCAAACTATACAAGGATGCCTGGTTCATTTGCCAGGATTGTGCTCGCAAATATCCCATTGTAGATGACATCCCGGTCATGCTGATCGAAGAAGGCGATAAGTGGGTAAGTGTGGCTGAGGGCGAACTGCCAGTGCCTCCGCCTGCGAAATAAAGTGAGTGACCTGCAATCTTTGTTAAAAGATCTAACCAGCGGAGACGAGCCGCGTGCAGAAAAAGCGGTGCCTGGGTTGATCGAGTTGGGTGAAGAAGCGATTCCCGCCTTATTGGATTTGACCGGGTCTACGGATGTGGACACGCGCTGGTGGGCACTACGCACGCTCGCACAATCGCCTCTGGCGCGGACTATGTGGCTGGTCCCGTTTCTGAATGACCCTGCTCCTGAGGTGCGTCAGTGCGCAGTGTTGGGGCTGGCCCTACAGGGCGAGCCTGATGAAAGCGCGGCCCTGCCACTCGTCCAGGCATTGAGCGATGAGGATACTCTGGTCGGTAACCTGGCGGTGAAGGCGTTGGTGAATATCGGGAAGCCCGCGGTACCATCCCTAATCGAAACGGTAAAAATCGGACCGCAGTCAAAGCGAATCCTTGCGTTGCGAGCACTGGTGGAGATCCGTGATCCGCGCGCCATCCCGGTCATGATGCAGGTCATGGATGAAGATTCGGCCCTGCTTCAGCATTGGGCAAAGGAAGGCCTGGAGCGACTCGGCCTGGATATGGTATATATGAAGCCAGAATGAATAAATTAGACTTTCTCAAGAACATCAAATTTGGACGCCCCACCACGCCACAGATCATTTTCTGGGTGGCTGCTGTTGCCCTAACAATAGGCAGCTTTTACTTTGTGCGCGGACTCGTAACTTGTTGGAATTTCCCAACCTTGCCTATGCCTGGCAGAGCTCCATCCTCTTGCGGTACTGTCACTGCGGCGAACGGCCCCGTATTGACTGCTGATGGAACTCCTCTACCCAATGTTGAGGATTTGCCTGACCCAATCACTATTCCAGCTTCGAATTTGCCTCCCGCCTGGGATGGAGCGAGCCGCATCACCATTCTTATCATTGGGTTGGACTATCGCGATTATATGACGAACCAGGGCGCGCCGCGCTCTGATACGATGATCCTGCTGACAGTCGATCCACTTACAAAAACGGCTGGCATACTTTCGATCCCGCGCGATATGTGGGTCAATATCCCCGGCTTCGGATACAGCCGCATCAATACGGCTTATTCCTCAGGTGAAGGAAATAAACTTCCGGGCGGCGGTCCTGAACTGGCAAGGAAGACGGTGGAGCAATTCATCGGTGTGCCGATCCAGTATTATGCTCAGGTGGACTTTAATACATTCGTCGAATTCATTGACCTGATCGGCGGGATTGACATCCATAACAGTGAAGAGTTGAGACTGGACCCGGTCGGCACGGGCACTGACAAAATTAAACTTACCTGTTGTGGGATGCGTCATCTGGCTGGGGAGGCGACTTTAGCGTATGCACGCTATCGCAAAGGCGATGACGGAGATGTGGGCCGGTCGAAGCGCCAGCAAAAAGTGATCCTCGGCATCCGCGAAAAAGTGCTTAGCCCTGAAAACTTCCCTGTGCTCCTGGGCAAGGCTCAGCAATTCTACGAGGAATTTTCTGCCGGCATTAAAACGAATATGCCTTTTGATACTGCCATTCAGTTGGGAGTGTTGGCAAGGGATATTCCGGTGGACAGCATCAAGCATGGCGTGATCGATTACAGCATGGTGGCATTGGATAACGTGGTATTGGGCGGTGAGAATGCCAGCATTATGAAGCCGCTGCCTGATAAGATACGCGTGTTGCGGGATGAAATTTTCACTTCAGGGGGTGCATTAAGCCCGATGGCCGCACAGGGTGACCCGCTAACCCTTGCCAAGGCAGATACTGCACGTATGCGCTTGCTGAACGGTTCGTTCGCGCCGGGGCTGGAAACAACAACAGGAAATTATTTCAATGGACAGGGGCTCGCAGTGACCGAAGCTGGAACGGCAGATCGCACTTACGATCGTACGGTGGTTGTGTTGTATTCGCCGAAACTGTATACACTGAAATACCTGCAGGCTTTATTTGGCATCAATTCGAGCACACAGATCCTGATCAGCCCCGACCCGAATTCGACAGTGGATGTTGAGGTGAGGCTGGGTAACGACTGGGCGAATGGCAACCCGATGCCATAGTTAATATTGACTGAAATATAACAGCCGCAGATTTATCTGCGGCTGTTTTTTTATAATAACATGTATGCTCCTTCGCCTCGTCTGCGTTCGGACGAAAATCATATCCTCACTCCGCTCTGCGCGAAAGAATTAGGGTTCTTCAAACGTAAGTTTAATACTCCCGGAGAATGCTTCGCCGCTTGGGGTTTGGCAGGTGGGCGTAGTCAATCCTGATGCAATGTCACTGCCGGACCTCAATTGCAGGGTGTAGGTGATGTCTGCTGACATGACGTAATCTGCGTAGCCGTTGCCGAGTTCGGGCTTGAGGCCTGTGAAGAAGTTCTCGGCACCGCCCTCCCATGTAATCAGGATCTCCACGCCGGGCATTTGCCTGCGGTTTGAATTGAATACCAGCACTTGTAACAGTCCATCGGGAAGGTTGGGGTCACAGACTGATTCCTGCCCGGTCAATGCGAAGGGTGCACCAGCAGTTGGAATGAATGTGCGCGTGGGGCGCGGAGTGGCAGCAATGGAGGTCATTTGTGTTTCAATGACTGGAGGTGTCGCTGTTAGCTGGTCGAGGACTTCAGTCGTAGAAGCAGGGAACGTTGAAGTGGCAGCATTGATCGTAATGACTACATTGGCTGTATTGACTGCATCGGGTGTGTTGTCGGTGCTTTGGGTGATTGGTGGGGATGTAGGGATATCAACGCCATTTTGATCCAAAGCTGAGGCAAGCGCGGCGACTTGATCGGCCTCTTCAAATGACTGTCCGCTTGCAAGCATGCGTTGTGCCTGTGCATTTAATGCTTCGATGGAGTCGCTATCTCCGAGCAGGGAGAGACGTGCCTGTGCGCGTGCGAGGTCTCCAGTTGCACTGTAAGCCGCTGCAATTGCTGAGCGGTAGTGATCTTTGAAATCGGCGCGTAATGCGACAGGATCCGAGTCAACGACGCGTGTCGGGGAGATGACCCACGCGTAAACGAGACCCAGCCCAATCCCCGCGAGAAGCGCAAACAGGCTGCTCCATGGGATGCGCCTCACGGGATCCCACTCCAGGCTTGCATGGCTGTCACGAGTTCCTGTATGAGAACAACATCTGTTTCGGCGAATGCATTTGTGCGCGCGTAGGCCAGGCCATCTGCGGCGATGGCGGAGGGGGATTGGGAACCGAAGATGGCTAATCGGCGGGCGGCCAGGCCCGGGTCCAGTTCGGTGCGATAGGCTTCGGCTGTCATGAGGACGTAGTCGGCTTTATAGTCTGCTCTGAGTGTGTCGGGTGTCAGGTTGAAGAAATCAACGGGATCTATGACCCAGCCGTAAAGAAGACCGAGGGCGATACCGAGCGCGAGGGGAATGATTATTTTTAGGAAGCGGGACATGGAAGAAAGATTAAGAGTGAATAAATATCCGGGCAGGTGACCGGCGGCACCCAGATACACTTCCGTACCGTTGCTGTCTTTCGACCCTGGCGGGATTTGGAAGGTTCTGCCGCGCCGGGCCTGCCCGGACAATAAGAAGGATAACCGAACAAGATAACAGTGTCAAATAGTTTTCATATTGACGGAGACAAGTCAACGATTGGTTTTATATGATGAAAGGTGGCCGATGGATAAGAGTTACCAAAGAAATTAGCGCGCTTCAAAGCTAAACTAACATTTTTCTAAAGTAGAACCAAACTTATCAAAACTAAAAACTATATTTATTGACAGTACATTTTTTTCAACTAAACTAGTACTACAACCTAAAATCTTATAGTAATGGAGAAATGTTATGCCCGCATTAAATCGTATTCAATTGATCGGCCGTTTAGGCAGAGATCCTGAAGGCAAGTTCACCCCGACAGGAAAACAAGTAACTCACTTCAGCCTTGCGGTCACCAATCGCTGGAAGACCAGGGACGGCGAGACCAAGGAGTACACTGAATGGATTAATATCGAGGCCTGGGGAAGGCTTGGTGAAGTGTGCCAGGAGTATTTGAAGAAAGGCAGCCTCGTTTATCTGGAGGGGCGCCTGAGGACTGATAGATATGAAGATCAAGGCGAGAATAAATATTACACCAAAGTCGTCGCGTTACAGATGCAGATGCTCGACCGCAAACCCACAGAGGATCCCATTGTGACCATCGAAGAGGATGCAGGAGAGTACGAGGCGGAACCAGTCAGCGAATAACAAATACCAGCAACCATAAACCAAAACACAAAACGTGGCTCCAAAGCCACGTTTTGTGTTTTTATATTTCAAGCGCATTCGGAATATTCTCTCGGCGCGCAAGGCGCAAAGCATCTACATCAAATTCCTTTGATTTTCCGCCCTTGATATCGTTTATAAACCCTCTTCCAGGCGTCGGTGGGGTTCTCTGGCTTGGACTTTTTATGTGTATCTTTACTCACATGAAAGGCAAAATCTTCCAATACATTGGAAATGGGCAGATCCGGCTTGTCGAAAACAGGCGGCTGCCCCAGGTTAATTGCTTCTACAAAAACATCCCGCACATAGGGTATGGTCACGTATGCAGGCATTCCAAGTGCAGCTTCCAGTTTATCTTTTGACAGATTGGAATGTGGGAAGATGGCATTCAATACAAATTTGATCTTTTCTTTTGAATAGCCAAGTTTTTCGTAAGTATCCAATGCAGCCTTCACAGCACGGATGGACGCCATGTCTGGCGAGGCGACCATCAGGATCACATCTGCTGCGTCGAGGGCCTGGATGGCAAACTCGCTGAAATCGTGAGGTAAGTCGGCAACAACATACTCATACTGAGCCCTGGCGAGTTGCAAAGCTGTTCCCAAAGTCTCGGCGCGTAAGGTCTCGGCCTCGGATGGAAAGGTGGGCGCGGCAATGAAATGCAGGCCACTTTCGTGTCCGCCGATGATCGAATTCAATGCTTCCATATCCAGCTCACCTGCGTTGTAGTGGGCAACGTCTGCCCAGGTGCGCTTCAAAGTCATATTGAGCATCAAAGCCACCTGTCCGGCTGTCATGGTCAGATCAACCAGGAGAGCAGGCTCGCGCCACAAACCAGACAAACCAACTCCTAAATTGACAGCCAAGGTGGATGAGCCAATTCCACCGCGCAGGCTGTGGACGGCGATCACACGCGCTCCTTCGCTCCCAGGCACTCCCACCCTGGACGATTTGACGGCTTCCACTCGCCTGAGCAGGGATGTAACTCTGACAACTAACTCTGCTGCCTCAAAAGGTTTGGTGAGGTGGTCGTCAGCCCCCACTTCAAAAGACTTGAGTTTATCCTGCAGGCCGGACTGGGCAGTGAGTACCAGGATGGGCGTGGCGGCGAACTGAGGCTCGCGGCGCAAAATGCGTGTAACTTCATAACCGTTGACCTCAGGCATCATCACATCTGTAATGATGACATCAGGTTGCAGAGTGCGGGCCTGAGCAATGCCAATTTTGCCATTCTCGGCGAAATGCAATTCGCATTGCAAAGGCATTAGTGCATGAGCCACTAATTGGTGGTTGATCGGTTCATCATCAA
Organism: Anaerolineales bacterium; assembly: GCA_045402985.1. Classification (GTDB taxonomy): domain Bacteria; phylum Chloroflexota; class Anaerolineae; order Anaerolineales; family Villigracilaceae; genus Defluviilinea. The sequence continues at coordinate 782 of JAXIPJ010000338.1, read as the reverse complement.
TAACAAGAATGCGCGTCATAGATACTCCTCTCGTATTACAAGTTGTTGGATAAAAACTCTTCCAATCGGCGAGTTTCCACATCCAACTGAGCGACAAGGGTGGGCGCGTGAGTCAGGTCTTCGCGTTTGCAGATTTCCTCGAGATTCAGAGCGATGGTTGCCAGCGGGTCGGCGCTGAAATTCAGTGAGACGCCTTTGAGATTATGTGCGAGGAGGGCCAGGCGGTTTGCATCACGGTCCCGCAATGCAGAATGGATTTCGTCCACGCGTTCGCCCAGGTGAGCTTTATATTCCTTGAACATCTCCATCATAAATTCGCGGTCGTCGTCGAAGTGGGGCAGTGCTGACTCAAAGTTGGCTGGGAGAACGCCTGCGAAAGAAAAGGTTTGTAAAGCGGGGGCCTTTTCCTTCGTCTCGCTTGCTGCGGAAGGCGCGCTTTCGCCGAAGAGTCCATCATCCAGATCTGCCGCATGGAACTCTGCTGGGGAGGAATAATCCTGTATGGCTTCCACTGTCTCTGCAAGCGGAGCATCAGTTTGAGTCCAGCGATCCAGCGCGCTGAACAATACTTTTGGCTGGAGAGGCTTAGTGAGGTAATCATCCATTCCGGCTTCAAGACAACGTTCACGATCACCCTGCATGGCATGGGCGGTCATGGCGATGATGGGAATATGAGTCCCGCGCTCCTTCTCCCATTCACGGATCTGTTGTGTCGCTTCAAAGCCATCCATGCCGGGCATTTGCACGTCCATCAAAACGGCATTGTATTGATTCGCCTTGAC
>JAXIPJ010000455.1:0-3805 GCA_045402985.1 Anaerolineales bacterium | reverse complement strand
TATCGGTCACAGACGCTTCAATTTACTGCAATGGTTTTCCATTATGTATTCCTGAAAATCCAATCGGCTGGTTGAAACTGACGCATATCCTGTTAGTGGGAATTGCAGCGATCTTGATGCTGATCGTTTTTCGCAAAGCCTGGAGGGAACAACGCGATCAGCGAGTCTTACTGCCTCTAACCACCATTCTCGGCGTGATGTTCTTTGGGCAGGCGCTGGTTGGTGCAATGCAGGTGACCCAGTCTTTTCCTCCCCACCTTGTGTTTCTGCATCAATTAACAACAATTGCTTTATGGGTGTCTTTATTACTTCTCGTTTACACTTCAGGCGTGCTGGCTGTTGATGGCGTAAAAGTTGGGGATTTGGGAAGTCGACAACGACGCAAGGATTTCTTCGCATTAGCCAAACCGTTGATCGTAGGGCTGCTGTTGATCACCACCTATGGTGGACTGGTCATCGGTGGAAAAGCATGGCCCTCATTTTCGCTTACCTTTTGGACACTGCTGGGTGGCGCGCTGGCAGCCAGTGGATCCAGTGCGTTGAATCAGTACATTGACCGCGAACTCGACAAGAATATGCAGCGTACTGCGAAGCGTCCCTTGGCAGATGGACGCTTGATGGCCGCTGAAGGTCTGGCATTTGGATTAGGGTTAGCTCTGATTAGTTATTACATTCTGGCATGTTTTGTAAATGGACTTGCGGCGTTACTTTCGCTAACAGGAATTATTTATTACGTCATTTTGTACAGCTTGTGGCTCAAGAAAGCGACTGTGCAAAATATTGTGATCGGTGGCGGGGCGGGAGCGATCCCACCAATGGTTGGTTATGCTGCGGCAACTGGTCATTTGGATTGGACTGCATGGATTCTCTTTGCGATCATCTTTATGTGGACGCCTCCGCACTTCTGGGCGCTGGCAATTGTCCGCATGAAGGATTATCAAAACGCAGGCGTCCCTATGCTGCCTGTTGTGCGCGGGGAGTTGGAGACTCGCAGACAAATATTCGTTTACACGATTGAATTGGTCCTGGTCACGTTATTGCTCCCCATCCTCAATCTCGCAGGGAGCGTCTATTTAATCTCTTCACTCATTCTTGGAGGGGCGTTGCTTTATGCGGCCTGGGCAGTTTGGAGAGAAGGTGGAAACAAAGTTGCCTGGCGCATGTATAAGTGGTCCAGCACGTATCTGGTCTTTATCTTTTTGGCGATCATGATTGATGCAGTGTTATGAAGTACGCGCTGGATGTTTTGAGTAATAAGGGTATACGGCCAGAGCAAGCATGATCAGATAGGGGAATGTATATTGAAGGAAGGGTGATATGTTGCCAAGCAGAAGCAGGAGAGAGATCGCGATGGGTAATACTGTCGCGATCGATCTTTTTAATCTCTCATTCTGTGCGCATGAACGGGTCAACTCATAAATGGGAATTAGCAGAAGTGTCAGATCGTGAAAGTGGAGATGCGGAACGGTTAATAATGCAAGGGTAACTGTCAATCCTATTTGTCCAACTTGCAAATCTTTGCTTCCTGCCCAGAAAATACACAACGTAATGATCGTAGCCCCATATATGATCCAGCCAATGATGCGGATCGTCGATGCTCCAAGCCGGGGCGATGTCCGCGTGAGTAGGCCAATCAGGTTGTACATGGCATTTTCTTTCATTCCATACCATTCACCACTGGCACTGATGCGAATGAGATTGATAAATTCCGAGGTTCCTTCCACGCCAAGGATCAGGATGCTAAGCAGGGCCAGGCTTCCCGCGCCAAGGACAAACCCGATGAAGGCTTTGCGATAACGAAATAACAACGGCAGAGCCAGCATGATGGAAATGTGCGGTCTTACGGTGGTGAGGCTTAGGCCAAATCCTGCGAGCATTTCCTTCCTCGAAACTAATCCATACATCCAGATGGCGGCACCAAGAAAAAGAAAGGCTGTATCCTGTCCATTCATGAGGCTGAAGAATAATGGCAGAAAAAGAAAGCCGCCAACACCAGTAAGCCAGATGCTCCTTTGATCAAATCCAGCATCTTTTAATAATCGGCTGAGAAAAAATATTGCAGTGATATACAATGCAATCAATAGGAATATCCAAAGATAAAATGAATTTACATAATTCGGGCTGACTATAGTTTGCAAAATGGGGATAAGAAAGGGCAAATGGTTATACAGCAGCACCTGTCCCGGGACGAGCGGGAAGCCAACTTCCTCCTCCTGAATATTCTGCTGCAGGTTTGGGTCATAGACGTGAGCCGCGCCTGCGTTTTGAGCAACTCTCCCCGCGCTGTAAAAAGCAATAAAATCCGAGCCGGTCCGCTCAACGGGGTTTCTGATCATGCGTATCCAGATCCCGAAATAGGACACAAAAAGTGATAGGATGCCAGCGATAATGAAAATTCTTCGAATGCCTGAAGTTTGCATGATTTATCTGATTGTACTTTAGCGACCACTGTCGTGTCATCTGAAAATATGCTTATCGCGAATGTCCGTGTTACAATTTTTATATGAGAATTAAAAAGCTGAACATAAAACCAATTCGTCGTACCGAAGCGGCGGACCTAATTCTTATGTTGGCCGTCTTTATTGGCGCATTCATGCGCTTCAACCCGACTCTGCTGGCTGGCTTCGCCATCAACGATGGCGGTATGTTCGCTGTGATGGTGGACGATTTGAAAGCCAGCCGCTATGTACTACCTGCCTTTACCACCTACAATCATTTGAACATCCCATTTGCGTATCCGCCATTGGGATTTTATCTTGGTCGAATCGCCTCAGACCTGTTTGGCATGAGCGCGCCAGAGGCCTTGCGCTGGGTACCCGCCTTCTTTGCTTCACTCTCTGTCCCGGCATTTTATTTGCTTGCATTACGGCTGCTGAAAGATAAATACTATGCCGCTCTCTCAACATTTTTCTTTGCGCTCATGCCGCGGGCGCTTTCGTGGTTTGTGATGGGTGGAGGGCTCACGCGTAGTCCGGGTCAATTCTTCATGCTTCTCACGCTTGCCATGGTCATCCGGCTTTACGAGGAGAATCGCCGCGCCGATATTTTTTGGGCGGGCCTCTTCGGTGGGCTGGCGGTGATGAGTCATCCTGAGGCGGCTGTGCATACAGCTGTCTCTGCAATTTTTTTGTGGATTATGCTGGCCCGTTCGCGCACTGCATTCATCAATTCGCTTTTTGTTGCGGTGCTTGTGATGCTGGTGTCCGCGCCGTGGTGGGCCGCGGTCATTCACTATCATGGGATGGAACCGCTTCTGAACGGCGCACAGACGGGGGAAAATCTGCTGGCTGTCTTCCATCTTTTATTTTTTGTTTTTACAGAAGAACCTTATGCAACAGTGATCGCCGTTCTCGGGCTGGTCGGGATAGCGCACCGCCTCATCCGCAGGGATTATCTGCTTCCGTTATGGCTGGCGATTCCCTTCCTGGTGGAGGGACGCAGTGCCGCGGGGCCCGCCGCGATTCCGCTGGCGATGCTCGCTGCCATAGGGTTGGTGGATGTCGTTATAATGGCGATGCAGCCAAAAGTCAGAACTGAGGCACTGCAGTCCGATCAGCTTTCGTCGTTTGAGCGGAACATTTCGATTTATATCATGTTGTATATCATCTTTTCCACATCGCAATTTGGATTGCAACTCTCGAATGCAACTTTGTATCCGCCGGATCGGGATGCCATGCAATGGGTGCGTGAGAATACGCCCGCTGATTCGCGTTTTCTCGTGCTGACGGGTACCTCGTCTGTCTCGTGTGATTCGGTGTTGGAATGGTTCCCCGCGCTGACGGGCCGGCAGAGTATTTACACTGTG
>JAXIPJ010000312.1:0-14506 GCA_045402985.1 Anaerolineales bacterium | reverse complement strand
GCCTGATATGCTTCTATTGCATCCAATAGCTTGCCATCTTCATAGAGTGCCTGCGCTTCGGTCACAAGGGATTCAGGGGAACGTGTCGGTGTGGGTGTGGCTTCAAAGGGGTTGGGCTGGGACGGCAAATACACCTGATTAAAAAAATATCCGAAGAGCACCACCAGCCCAAAGACCGTCCAGCCGAAATAATTCGGACGTCTGCGGCGGCGGTTCATGCTCCATTTACTGCTTCTTGGTAAATACATCGTGGATTTATATTACCATTCGCGGCGAAGGCACGCAAGACGGTTCTAATTTATCTCTTATCTTATGCTAGAATTCAACCATGCAGTTCGAGGTCTTCACCCTGCTGCCCGAAGTATTCCCTCCTTATCTCGAATCCAGTATTCTTCAGCGCGCCCGCCTGCGGGGATTGATCGATGTGCGCGTTCACAACATCCGCGATTACACACACGACAAACACCACATCACAGACGATACGCCTTACGGAGGCGGAGGCGGGATGGTGATGAAGCCTGATCCCATTTTTGAAGCAGTGGAATCCGTCCTCGGTCCGCTTCAGGACTCGCCGATGCCTGTTCCCATTATCTTATTAACTCCTCAGGGACGCGTCTTCACACAACGCGTAGCCGAGGAGTTAGCGCGTCACGAAAGAATAGCCCTGCTTTGCGGCCGCTATGAAGGCGTGGACGAACGCATCCGTGAGCATTTGGTCACAGACGAAATTTCCGTCGGCGATTACGTCCTGACAGGTGGCGAACTCCCCGCACTCATGGTGATTGACGCGGTCGCGCGCCTGCTCCCCGGTGTGCTGGGTGACCCTGATGGCGCGCAGGATGATTCACATTCAATGGGGCTGCTGGAATATCCGCACTACACGCGTCCGCCCACATTTCGCGGCTGGAGCGTGCCAGATGTTTTGCTCTCAGGCGATCACGGCAAAATCGAAAAATGGCGAAGGGAACAAGCGTTGTTGCGCACCTTCAACAAACGTCCGGATATGTTGGAAAAAACACAATTGAGTAAAGAAGACCGGGAATTTGTCGAACATCTAAAGTCGAATGTCCATGATGACTTAGATAACATTTGACTTTTGACCCTTGGACTGGCTCAAGACATCGCCTTCAACCTTTGACGGTCTATATGGAGGAAACATGAAATTCAACTATGGCAAAACCTTCCTGCTCGGCTTTGGTTTTCTGGGGATAAGCATTGCCTGGCCAATATTCAATCAATTTATTCCGATATTCCTGCAAGCTGGCAACCCTGAATTTGAAAGACAATTATTAAGTGAGGGCCGTTCCATTCCAGATGTTGTCGGTTTTGGTCTGGCTCCCAGTCTCGCGCTTTTCATTATGACCTGGGACAATATCATTAACATGTTCATCCAGCCATGGGTTGGGGCAAAGAGCGATCAGACGTGGAATCGCTTTGGCAGGCGCAAACCGTGGATATTGGCTGGCGCGCCCATCGCGTTGCTTGGTTTTGTTTTTATCCCCGTTGCTCAAACCATCCTGGCGATGGCGGCTTTTATCTTGATCACGAACTTTGGAATGGCATTGTTCCGCTCCCCAACGGTTGCCTGGCTGGGTGATCTTTTTGAACCGAATGACAGAAGCAAAGCAAACGGGATCATCAATCTGATGGGCGGGGTGGGCGGCTTGCTTGCCTATTTCGGCGGAGGTATTTTATTCAACAACTTTGGCCGCGTGGCTCCATTCCTGGCTGGCGCAATTGCAATGGCAGTGGCGCTGGTTGTCGTTCTAATTTTTGTGAAGGAACCTGAGCAGATAAAAACTGAAATTAAAGAAGAAAGCGCCAGCGTACTGGACAATTTGAAAGTCGTTTTCAACAACCCCGATAAGAGCGGGCTTTTCGTACTGCTTGGCATCCTTTTTTGGTTCATGGCATTCAATGCACTGGAAACCGGGTTATCCTCCTTCGCTGTTTTCACACTTGGGATGCAGGCTGGCACAGCCTCAATTTATACTGGCCTGGTCACGATCACCTTCATCCTCTTTGCGGTGCCAGCAGGATTCTTCGGCACGCGTTTTGGACGAGCACCTGTCATTCGAGTGGGTCTCATTGGTCTTTCAATTCTCACCCTGCTTGGTTATTTCTTCATTCAAAGTACACTCACTTTCGCCATCATCCTGATCCTGATCGGCTCTTTTTGGGCAATGGTGAATGTTAACAGCCTGCCATTGGTGTATGACCATGGCGATGAAAAGCGCATCGGCGCGTTTACAGGGTTGTACTATTTATCATCACAATTCGCGGCTGTCCTCGGTCCAACGCTGGGTGGAGTTCTGGTGGATGTGATGGGCGATTCGTATCGCTGGCTGTGGTTGTTTTCGGCGGTCTTTATGGCTGTTGCGCTGGCAATGATGTTCCATGTGCGCCGCAGGCAGGCAGTGGCTTGAAAACGGAATCCGCTCGCGGCAATTCATCCTGTTCTTAATGCTTGTCTTGTCGAATGGTTGAAGTAAATGTATACTTGTATTGAAAAGGGTTTGTGATAACCCTATCATTCCTACCATCATAAAGAGGAGAAGAATATGAAGAAGATGTACGTTTTGCTCGCGGCGCTCCTTATCAGCGCCATGGTCCTGCCTGCCTGTGCACCGGCAGCCCCGAACTGCGCAGACGCTGAAACATTCTGCGTTGGGCTTGTGACAGATGTAGGTAAGATCAATGATAAGTCCTTCAACCAGTCTGCATGGGAAGGCGTTCAGCGTGCCCAGGCTGAACTTGGAGCGATTGTCCAGTACATTGAGACCGCCGATGCCAAGGATTACGATAAGAACATGGCCACGTTCGGCGATGAAGGCTACGATGTGATCGTGACCGTCGGTTTTGCTCTTGGTGAAGCCACCGTTGCGAACGCCGCGAAGTACCCAGACATCAAGTTCATCGGTGTCGACCAGTTCCAGGCATGGCAGTTCGATGATGATGCCAGTAATGATGTTGCCAATGTGGCTGGTCTCGGCTTCCCTGAAGATCAGGGTGGTTTCCTCGTTGGTGCGCTGGCCGCCATGATGAGCAAGAGCAACAAGATCGGCGCCGTCTGTGGAACCGATGTGGTTCCTCCCGTTTGGCGCCTTGGTGAAGGCTACAAAGCCGGTGCCGCGTATGCGGATGGCATGATGGGCACCACCACCGAAGTCTTCGTTGTGTATCACAGCGATGTCGGTTTCGATAAGACCTTCACCGATCCCGAATGGGGTGCACAGACTGCCAAGTCCATGATGGATCAGGGCGCGGATGCAATCTTCGGTTGCGGTGGCATTACGGGTAACGGTGCTATTACCGCGGCTGCTCAGGCTGGTGCGTATGCCATCGGCGTAGACAGCGATCAGTATCTGACTCTTCCCGAAGCTGCCCCGCGCATGCTCTCCAGCGCAATGAAGCTCATCGTCCCAGGTGTGTTCGAGCAGATCAAAGCCGTAAAGGATGGCGCGTTCGTGGCTGGTAACGTAACCGGTGAAGCCGGTTATGCTCCTTATCATGATCTTGATAGCGAAGTCCCTGCTGAAGTGAAGGCAGAGATGGAAAAGATCAACACCGGTCTGCTCGATGGCTCGATCAAGACCAATGTTCCTCCTGTAAAGCCTGAAGGATAAACTTCACTTTGTTAGAAAAAAGGAAAGAGGCAATGCCTCTTTCCTTTTTTTATTAATTGATGTTACGCACCGTCCCGAAGGTTTGAATGGCTCAACCAAGTTTTTCAAGGAAACCTCACCTGCACTTGCATGCGGTGCAAGTGTCGGGACGTTCTGAATAAGATGAGTTATTAACTTTCATTTGATTTTCACGAAGCAGAATTTCAAGTGATATAATTCTTGAAATCATTATAGCTGAACTAAAGACGGAGACCCTATGCAGTCCCAAACCCAATCAGGCTCGCCGACAAAGAGTTTGTTCAGATCAGCTCTGGATGCCATGCTTATTCCCTTTTTGGCAATCCTGACTGCCGTTGTTTTGGGAGGAATTATTATTGTCCTTGTAAGGGGAAATCCTTTTTTAGCATACGCTGGTTTAATCCAGGGCTCCTTCGGTTCAGCGAGGGCATTAAGCGAAACAACCGTTTGGGCAACCCCGTATATCTTTGCGGGGCTGGCAGTTGCTCTTGCTTTTAAAGGTGGGTTATTTAATATCGGCGCGGAAGGTCAATTGGCACTGGGCGCAGTCGCGACCGCGTTGATCGGATATGCTTTGCCTGAATGGCTTGGCATCGACATTCCAGCCATCATCCATTTACCTCTTGCCATTATTGTTGGCATGGCAGCCGGTGCGTTTTGGGCGGGAATTGTCGGTTTTCTCAAGGCTTATACCGGGGGACATGAAGTCATCAACACGATCATGATGAATTACATCGCGTTGAACACAATTTCGTTTTTGCTTAACGGTCCCATGAAGGACAGAGATCCCAACAATGTAATTGCCCGCACACCCCTTATCGCAGAAGGTGCCCGTATGCCTATCATCTTCGAAGGGCTGCGCGTGCACTGGGGTTTTGTGCTGGCTCTGCTCGCGGCATTTCTCGTCTGGTGGATGCTTAACAAAACCACACTTGGATTTGAAATACGCACCGTAGGCTTAAACCCAGATGCAGCCAAATATGCAGGCGTCAATGTGAAACGCATTATTATTCTTACCATGGCGCTCTCGGGCATGCTGGCTGGGATGGCTGGGGCACTCGAGGTCACGGGATTGAATTATCGCCATGAACTTGGCTTTTCCATTGGCTATGGTTTCGACGCGATTGCCATTGCTTTGCTGGGCAAGTCGCATCCATTGGGGGTGGTGCTTGCTGCAATACTATTCGCAGCCATGCGAAATGGCGCGACGCGTATGCAATTTCTCACGCAATTGCCCATTGATCTCATCTCCATGCTGCAGGCTTTAATTCTGCTTTTCGTTGCAGCAGATGCGATCATTCGTTACATTTACAGAATTCGTGTGCAGAGTGAACGCGTCGTGCTGACACGTGGCTGGGGCGGCTAGGAGAAATCATGGACTGGAAACGTTTTGGTTTCATCTTTCTAATCATCGTTGCTCTGTTCAGCGTTGTCGTTCTGGTCGGGAAGGTAAAATCTCCCCCTATTGTCATTATTACCAGCATGCTGGCAACAACCATCGCAGTCGCAACACCCTTAACACTGGGGGCATTATCAGGGGTGTTCTGTGAACGCGCAGGCGTAATCAATATCGGCATCGAAGGCATGATGCTTACATCGGCTTTCTTTGGCTGGCTTGCCGCCATTTATATGTTCCACATTTTCAATTTTGGTATCGGCATCAGCATCACTGTTGGCGCGCTGTTTGCTGTGATAACAGGTGCGCTCATGGCACTGCTTCTCGCTGTCTTATCCATCACCTATAAAGTGGATCAGATCATCGGCGGCACAGTGATCAATATCCTTGCGGTGGGTCTGACAGGCTTCCTGAACCGCCAGTTATTCTTTGGCAGTGGAAGTGTGTTTGGCGGCAATGTCCCAAACTCGCCAGGTGTGCTTCCTACTATTCATATCCCGATCAGGGAGATATTTTCTCCTCTTTGCGGTGAAGCCGCCAGTTGTCTTCAAGCTGTGACTTCCATCAATAAAGTTTTCGATCAAAAACCGATCGCCATTAGTGCCATCCTGCTTGTGTTCATCGCGCACTATGTGCTCTTTTACACTCGCTGGGGATTGCGTACACGTGCCGTGGGTGAACATCCAAAGGCAGCCGATACAGTTGGCATCAATGTTATTAAGATGCGTTATGCAAACGTCCTCATCGGTGGAATGTTGGCCGGGCTGGCTGGCGCGTATTTCACCATTGAGTCGGTCTCATCTTTTGAGCCTTTGCTCACGAACGGTCGTGGATTCATTTCACTTGCGGCAGTGATCTTTGGAAATTGGACTCCTATTGGCGCATGGACAGCCGCTCTTGTTTTTGGCGCATCACAGGCATTGAATATCAATATACAGATATTCCGCGATGTCATTCCTCCGCAGTGGGCATTCCTGCAGCAATCGTATATCGTTGGGCTAATTCCTTACATCCTGACGATTATCATTCTCACCGGCATCATTGGCCGCACAACACCGCCTGCGGCGGACGGCGTGCCTTACGAAAAATAGGCAGACACATGGCAAAAGACAGCAAAGTCGTACTTGAAGCGAAGGGTATTACAAAAAAGTTTCCTGGCGTTCTGGCAAACGATAATATAGATTTTGACCTGCGCGAAGGTGAGATCCATGCACTGCTTGGCGAAAACGGCGCCGGCAAGTCCACTTTGATGAATATCCTGTACGGTCTGCATAAACCCGATTCAGGTGAGGTAATTGTTGGGGGAAGCAAGATGGAACTCAACTCATCCAGGGATGCCATTCATCATGGCATCGGTATGGTGCATCAGCACTTCATGCTCATCCCGGTTTTTACAGTGACAGAAAATATCATGCTTGGTGCAGAAACTGACCATCGTGCCGCGCCAAATGAAATGCCGCTCGTAAAGCTGGATCGCAAGGAAGTGGCGAAAAGAGTGGCTGACCTCTCGCATCAATATGGACTGGAAGTTGATCCTGAAGCGATTGTGGGAGACTTGCCTGTGGGGCTTCAACAGCGCGTGGAGATCGTCAAGGCTCTCTATCGAAAGGCAAACATCCTCATCCTTGATGAACCGACCGCGGTGCTCACGCCTCAGGAATCAGAAGACTTGTTCCGCATCATGCACGATCTCACCGCCAAAGGCGTTTCCATTATATTCATCACGCATAAACTCAAGGAAGTGCTGGCAGTCGCAGATCGAATCACCGTCATGCGCGCCGGACGTGTGGTGGGCACAGCCATACCGAAAGAAAGTAACGAGCAATCCCTTGCCGCAATGATGGTCGGACGTGAAGTGATCCTCACCGTACAAAAGGGTCCATCTAAACCTACTGAGGAAGTTCTACGTGTGGAAGATCTGCAAGTACGTGATATACGCGGGCTGGAAGCTGTACGCGGCGTTTCATTCAGTGTTCACGCGGGTGAAGTGCTGGGCATTGCAGGCGTACAGGGCAATGGCCAGACTGAACTTGCAGAGGCACTGACCGGGCTGCGCCATATCGAAAGCGGACACTTCACCCTGGCTGGCAACGACCTGACAAACAAAGCACCGCGACTGGTAACAGAAGCAGGCCTGGCAAATATTCCGGAGGACCGACAGCGGCATGGTCTTGTACTCTCCTATTCAATTACAGATAATTTGGTATTATGCGATTATTACAGACCTCCCTTTGGCAAACGCGGCGTCATCCAACAAAAGGATCTTGATGAGAACGCCAAAAGACTTATCAAAGAATATGACGTGCGCACACCATCTCCGTTTGTTGCCGCAGGAAAACTCTCGGGTGGCAATCAGCAAAAGGTGATCGTGGCGCGTGAATTGAGTCGTCCCGTCAAACTGGTGATCGCCTCTCAACCCACGCGCGGCCTGGACGTTGGCTCGATTGAATATATCCACAAAGAGATCATTGTGATGCGCGACCGCGGCGTGGCTGTCTTATTGATCTCCGCGGAACTGGATGAGATCCTTTCGCTTTCAGACAGGATCGCTGTGATGTATCGCGGCGAGATCGTCGATACGGTGAATGCCAAAGATGCGACGCGCGAACAATTGGGCTTACGAATGGCCGGGGTTCACGAAACAGCCTGAGGGCGCGAAAGAACGTGAAACGGGAGCCTGATAGGCTCCCGTTTTTTTATCCAAAGGAACAAAGGCAGGCATCAGTGCGTCTGTATGCGTGTACCCCGCACGCCACATACAAACGCTTAAAAAAGCGTGCGGGGTGTAAAATTATTAAGTAGACAGAGGAGAAAGAATGTCCAAATTAATTCGCCACGCCTTGATCTTGACCGTTATCATATTAATACTCTCAGCATGTAATCTGCCATCCAACGCGCCTGCTACTGAGGAACCGAACGCGGTCTTCACCGCCGCCGCACAGACCGTACAAGCCCAGTTAACCCAATCTGTGCCCTTCAGTACACCGACCCTGCCGCCCGCCTTTGCGACGAGTACATTATCCGCCCCCACTTTGGCACTGCCCAGTTCCACCGTGTCCATCCCAGCGTCGCCGGTATGCGACCAGGCGCGCTTCATCAGAGATGTATCCATCCCGGATGGGACTGTATTTGCGCCGGGTGCCTCCTTCACCAAAACATGGCGGATGCGGAACGACGGCACCTGCACATGGTCTGGCTACACACTCGTCTTCGATACTGGTGACTCTATGAACGGCTCCTCCCCGACAACCATTGGGACCGTGGGGCCGGGCCAGGAAGTGGACGTTTCTGTGACGTTGACAGCTCCCGCAACCGTGGGTTCCTATCGCGGCTATTGGCGCATCCGCAACACTTCCGGCGTATTCCTGCCAATCTTGAACGGTACACAGGGCAGGTCATTCTTTGTGGATATTAAGGTCGCTGTTACGAGTTCCGGCTTTGACCTGCATACCCGCGCCAGCGAGGCCACCTGGGCCAGCGGCGCCGGCGTTCTAACCTTCGGCGGACCTGACACCAATGCCAGCGGCTTCGCCATGTATCGCAACAATCAGCCTTTGGAAGATGGTTCCAACCCTGCCAAGACCCTGGAAATGTTTCCGCAATGGGTGACTGATGGCGCAATAACGGGCCTTTATCCATCTTATACAGTTGTGTCAGGTGAACACTTCAAGGCGCGCATCGGTTTTCTCGGCTCATGTGGTGGCGGGAATGTAAAATTCCAGCTCAACTATAAGGAATCAGGCGTGATTAAACCACTCGGTGAATGGACAGATACCTGTGATACTGCGTTGAAGGATGTAGATGTTGATCTCACCAGCATTGCCGGCAAAACAGTTCAACTTGCGCTCGCGGTCCTGGCAAATGGACCCTTCGATCAGGATAAGGCAGTGTGGATCAGTCCACGAGTGGAATTGCCATAATCACGGATGAGACGCCCGACGAACAGTCGGGCGTTTTTTGTATAAAGGTATAATATTGGCCGGTTTGGTCAACTTTACAAAGTGCCGCAAAAATCACCAAACTGGCTCGATCCAAAAAAGTTTAGCAAATCATGAAACACGCGGCACTATTGGAAAGGAATTTGAATGTTTGAATTTACGAAGTATAAAGCGTTGGTTGTGTTGGTCAGCTTTGTACTGGTATCCTCTGCATGTGGCTCGCCCGCCCCGAGTGAATCTGCCATCTCCACGGCGGTCGCTCAAACCGTACAGGCTGACAGATCATTGACGGAAATTGCGGCCCGGCCCACAATGACACCTCAAATCACCATCGAACCTACGCTTGTGCCCGCAACCGCGCCCACGAACGCATCCACGCTGGCTGCTGTGCCTTCTGATCCAAATTGTGTTTCGGCAAAGCTGATCGGTGAAAATCCGCCGGATGGAACTATTTTGAAACCCGGCGAATATTTCTGGAAGACCTGGACCCTGCTTAACACGGGCACTTGCGCCTGGAATACAACCTATAATCTTGTTTATTGGAGCGGAGATCTGTTGGGAGGCCTCATCTCCTATCCCCTGCCTGATGATGTTTTGCCAAATGAACAAAAGGATATTTCCATCTATCTGCAGGCCCCCCAAGCAGATGGAACTTTCACAGGCTACTGGCGCATCCAAACGCCCTGGGGCGCGGACTTTGGAGTGGGCCCCACCAGCGAATCGTTCTACGCCCAGATATCCGTTTCAAATGAGGCAGAGTATGGCATCAGCAATGTAACTTATGAGCTGGTGCGGGAACCGCCTATTGGTTGCCCCACAAACGTGCTGTATACGATCCGTGCCACGATCACTACGAACGGTCCGTTTGAGATTGACTATCGCTGGTTGCAAAGCGACGGCAATAACTCTCATATAAAACCTCTTGAGTTTACTCAAGCGGAGAGCAAAACCTTAATACGCGAATGGATGATCGGAAAAGGAGACAGTCCCAACCCGCGTTGGGCCATGATCGTTGTAACAGAACCGAAATATCAGGAATATGGCAAAGTGGATATCCTGAACAATTGCCCATAATATCCGAAGATGGCTAACCGCACAATTAATTCGGGACGCAGATGAACGCTGAGTACGCTGATCGAAAAGCAAAGATCAGCGTTTACTGCGCGCTTCGCAGTCAGCGTCCTAAAAGAGACCGTCGCGCGAAAATTAATTTCGGGGTGGGTCATGTTTTTTTGTTTGGGAACTCTGTAACTGTATGAATCGTCTAATTTAGTGATTTATTTTGAACACGGAGACACTTATGCATATTACACGTTCTCAAAAATTCCTGTTTTTAACGCTCACGCTGGCTACGATTATGGCGTGCAGTCGCTTTGCGGCTGCCACCCCGCAGCCCGCGGCAACTCTGGACGCGCTCTATACCGCAGCCGCTCAAACACTGGATGCCATGTCCACCCAGGGCGTAGTGACGCTCACTGCGCCCACTGGTACGCTATTCGTCTCGACGCCCAGCCCAACGCTCTTCAGCACGTTTACGTCGGTGCCGCCGCTGCAACCTGTTACCCTCTGTGACGCGGCCGCATTCGTCAGCGATGTCACCTATCCAGACGGTGCAAATGTTGCCTTGGGTGGCACGTTCACAAAGACCTGGCGCATCAAAAATGTAGGCACGTGCACCTGGTCAACTGCCTACTCGATCGTATTTGTGAGCGGAGAAAAGTTTGGGGCGCCGAATGCCGTCTCAATGCCGGGCAGTGTCGCGCCAGGTCAGACTATTGATATATCCGTCAATTTGACCGCCCCAAATAACAACGGCCGCTACCGCGGTGATTGGAAACTCCGCAATGCTTCCGGCGCTCTTTTTGGGGTGGGCCAGGCAGCCAGTTCCAATTTCTACGTGGATGTAAACATCACCGGTTACACGGTGCTGGCATATGATTTCATTGCCAACTATTGTGATGCCAACTGGGAAAACGACTCGAATGGCCTGCCCTGCCCCGGTGTTGAAGGAGATAGCGAGGGCTTTGTGCAGGTGCTCAATTCACCCAGAATAGAAAATGGCAATACGCAACCAAAGGCATTGTTGACCTACCCTCAAAAATCCAATAATGGCTGGATCACCGGCAGATATCCCGGATTCGACATCCAATCTGGTGATCGTTTCCAGACGCTGATCAGCTGCATGCACGAAGCCAATGATTGCGATGCCACCTTCCGCCTTTCATATCAGATCGGGAACGGTGCGGTGAGGAACCTGGGACAATGGCGTGAGGTATATGAAGGCCAGTCCTATGCGATCAACATTGACCTGAGTTCCCTGAGCGGACAAAGGGTAAAATTCATTCTGACGGTGCTTACAAACGGCAACTCACATGAAGACTTTGCTCTCTGGCTGTCGCCCCGCATCACGCGGCAAAGCTCGCAGCCACCTACAGCCACACTGGCGCCATCTTTCACTCCAACTCTGTCATCTGCCACTGTTACCTCAACGCCGACCGCCACTGCTACATCCACTGCCACAGCGACAGCCACACCTACACCGTAAATTGGATACCACCCTGCCAATTGCGATATAATCAATCTGGAAGTACTTAGGGCATAAGTACTTCCAGTCCATGTTCATGACTGTAGATCCACGGAGGTATAAATATGTTTGTTCGAAAATTCCCGCGGCACCTTTCATTAAGCCTGCTGACTGCCGCTCTGTTCCTGGCATCCTGTGGTGGCAGCGCCACGGCCGTGCCAACAGCTGATATCAATGCGATCAGCACTGCCGCAGTCGAGACTGCCATAGCTCAATTATCAGTGCAATTCACGCAGACCGCGCAAGCCGCACCCACTTCCACCTCTCTGCCCACCAACACCCCCATCTCACTCCCCACCTTTTCTCTGCCAACTGCAGCGGGTAGCTCGCCTGCTCCAACGACTGCTGGTGGACTTCCCACTGTCTCCTTCAATACCACGCCTGTTGCAGGCGTCACGCAACTTGCTTCACCCGCCGCCCCGCCCGCTGCCACCGTATCTTTGGGAGATTCCTGTAACAACAGTGTTTACGAAGCTGACATCACCATTCCAGACGGAACCGTGTTGAAACCCGGCGAAGATTTCAAAAAGGTTTGGCAGTTCAGGAACACAGGTACCTGCACATGGGATGAAGGCTATTCTCTGGTCTTCATTGGGGGCGATCAGGCCATTGACCCGGTCAATTACGATATCAAAGATAGCGTGGATTTTATCGCTCCGGGTGAGAGTGCTGAGTTTGACATCCCCTTGACCGCCCCCTTAACTGTGGGTACGTATCAAGGTACTTGGCGAATGAGAAGCGACTCAGGTTACTATTTTGGTACACCCCTCACCGTACTTTTCGAGGTCAGGAGATAAATTGCAAAATGGCTCGGAGGTTCCATGAAACTAAAACTGATCATCACTATTCTCTTCATTACCCTTCTGATTGTTGGATGTGGCGGTGGCGCACCCACCTCGTCTGAGCCGACGCCGGATGTAGCCGCAGTCCGCACATCCGCGGCAGGCACGGTCGTAGCACAATTCACGCTCACAGCCGCGGCTTTCACGCCGACAACCTCGCTACCCACGAACACATCTGCTCCCGAGTCTACTGCTACGGCAACTCTGCCTGTGCTGGCCCAGGTGACGAATTTATCTGGCACTCCCGAAGCACTGTGCGACAGTCTCTCTTTCAACGCTGCTACAGTGGACGTGAACATCCCTGATAACACTCCCATGACGCCGGGACAGGACTTCATTAAAACCTGGAAAGTGAAAAACAACGGTTCCTGCGAATGGGGACCCGGTTACGTTCTTGCCTATGCCGGGTATTCAGAGTCAATGTCCGGTCAGTTTGTAGCACTTACAGATGTTGTTCTGCCTGGTGAGGAAGTGGATGTCTCCGTTCAATTCAAAGCCCCCGCGCAGGCAGGTACATACTTGAGCGCCTGGCAAATGCGCAACCCGGCTGGTGTTACCTTCGAAGAGATCATCTTCGTGAGAATTCTTGTGCAATAACCCCTGCGTGTGACATCAGACCGGAAACAAATAATTAAGGACAAAGCACGCCAGCTGGGATTTATCCCCATAAACTTGATTTGACCGCACCATTCTATTTGACAGTGACACTATGATCCAAGCTGGGCAGGCTTTACGGCTTGCCCAGCTTTTTATTACCACCCTGACCTAAATCAATGGTCTAGGGATTTGATTGACTTTCACCATTTACAATACATCGCCGTAGAATCTAGTTTCAGCGTTTATCTAGGTGTCAAACATTAGCAATATTTAGTGTTTTTAGCGTGCCTTAACGCTCCAATCCCTCAAACAAAAGCTGCCCAGTTTGTAATACTCAAATCTGGGTGGCCTTGGTGAAGCATTGAAGCGTTGCCTAGAATTTATGCCACGCTAAACCTCAGCTGTGGATTGATATCTGCGCTGTTATATTAGGGGAAGACATAGGCGGTGGTCAATTGTGCCTGAGGCAAGCTCATCATCTCGGCGAAACCGACCAGAGACTGCCGTCGCGACAGGATACCCGCTCCGAAGCGATGATCGGGATATTGTCCGAACTCTGGATCACCACCCGGCCAGCATCCAAGCTGTCATAACTGATCTGGTGGCGCTCGTTAGGAACCAGATTGTAGATACTTATTTTTCTCGTGACTTATTCTATATAATAAACAACGGGCAGGTGATCTCTCACCTGCCCGATGTTTTGTTATTTACGAACTGGTATTAATTTACTAGCGAAGTCTTACGGAGCAGAGATGACGAGTTCCGTATCCATGCCGACATCGTCGTAGGCGGTGAACCAGTAGTCGGTGGTCAGTCGATAGTTGGCCAGACCCAGGATCTCATTGAAACTACTCAAGTATTTGGCTCGCTCGCTGGTGAAGATGTCCACCCCATTGGTGCTGATGACCTGCACCGGACCCTGGTCGATGGCGTAGCGGGGGAAGACCCGCTGTCCCGGAGCGATGGAGTAGGGAGTCAGGTTCTTCTTCACCCCTGCGATGTAGACATCCACTTCGGCGGTCAGGGTGGCATGTGGGTTGCCGATGACCAGATAGGTGATCATGCTGGTGTCATCGTAGGAGGTGAACCAGTAGTCGGTGGTCAGTTGATCGCCCGGATAGCCCATGACTTCATTGAAACTTTGGCCAAACTTGGAACGCTCGCTGGTGAAGATGTCCACGCCATTGGTGCTGACCACGTGCACCGGTCCACCGTTGATGGCATAGCGGGGGAAGATGCGTTGTCCCGGTGCGATGGAGTAGGGGGTGATGTTCTTCTTCACGCCTGCGATGTAGACATCCACTTCGGCGGTGAGGGTGTCATGCGGGTTGCCGATGACGAGATGGGTGATCATGCCGACATCGTCGTAGGAGGTGAACCAGTAGTCTGTCGTGAGTTGGTCCCCAGGATACCCCATAACTTCATTGAAACTCGGCCCGAACTTGGTGCGCTCGCTGGTGAAGATGTCCATCCCATTGGTGCTGACCACATGCACCGGTCCGGCA
>JAXIPJ010000128.1:0-8183 GCA_045402985.1 Anaerolineales bacterium | reverse complement strand
CGGCAGGTCCCCCGACATCATCTTGATCTTCTCATCTTGTGTGAGCTGCCCAAACAGTTCCCGCGCCCGCGCATCGATCTGTTCGTCGCTGAGCCGCTGGGTTGTTTCCAACCCGCCAAAAGCCGGGCCGTGAAACTTAGCTTTTACTCCCATGCGTTCCTCCAAGAAAAATTAGCTGGCTGTTTTTTGATGACCTGGAAATTACCTATTGACATTATATTGCTTTTTTGCAATAATGACTATAACGTTTCCGGAAACGATACCGGTAACGATACAGTAAGGACAATATGAGAAGAAATTCAAAAGCGGTCACCATCCGAGATGTAGCCAACAAAGCCGGCGTTTCGGTTACCACTGTTTCACGGGTCTTAAACGGTAAAGACGATATCTCTGAGGCGACCCTCAAAAAAGTACTGGCCGTTGTCCAGGAGTTGGGCTACGCATCCAGCCTGGCCGCGCGCGGGATGCGCAGCCACAGAACCCACTTAATTGGCCTGATTCTGCATGATGTGGCCTCTCTCTACAGTCAAGAAATCATGAGCGGCGTGAACCAGGCGATCGCCAAGATCGACAAGGACCTGATCATTTATACCAGTGGTGGGTTGGATAGAGAGAATGTCGCCCAGCATGAGCGCTATTATGTGTCACTACTGAACGGCAGCATCACTGATGGGGCGATCGTGGTTACACCGACGGCGACTCAATTTACCACCCATGCCCCGCTGGTGATTATTGACCCGAACAATGAAAGCCCAGACTATCCGGCGATCATCGCGACAAACCAGGAAGGCGCGCTGGCTGCGATGAGTTATTTGACCGACTTGGGTCACCGTCGCATTGGCCATATTGCTGGAGAAATGAAGCTGATCAGCGCGAACCAGCGTCTGCAAGGATATAAAGATGGCTTGGCTGCAACGGGCATCCCTCTAAATGAAGACTTGATCGAAATGGGGGACTACACAACTGAAACGGCCGTGATTTGCGCGCGTAAGCTCTTGTCGCTGCCGGAGCGCCCAACGGCGATTTTCGCAGCAAATGATGTGTCGGCAATAGGTGTTTATCAGGCTGCTAGAGAATTGGGTTTACAAATACCAGGCGACCTATCGGTGATCGGATTTGACAATCTGCGCGAAGCGGCCCAACTGAACCCACCTCTGACAACGATCGATCAATCTTTAGAGAAAATGGGGATCATTGCAACGGAAATGCTTGTAGAGCTAGTAAAAGGAAAGTCCATTCCGATAGACCCCGCCGAGGAAGGTCATTTGTATAAAATCCCTACCCAGCTTGTAATCAGGGATTCTTGTGCACCTGTGCCCTACTATTCGACGGATGAACCATCTGGTACATACCTGATGACCAAATAGCGACGAAACGTTGAAAAGGACAGGAGGCAGCCTATTGCGAACCATGTACATCCTTTTTCACCCTAAATCTGATCAACTAAGCTGTTTCGCAAATCGTTCAGAAAATTAAGGAGGAAGCAATGTCCCAAAAACTTAATCGCCGCGATTTTATAAAGCTGCTGACGGCGGGCACCGGCGGACTCGTGATCGTAGCCTGCACCCCCGAGACGATCACGGTTATCGAAACCCAGGAGGTAATTAAAGAGGTCACGCCCACAGCCGCCGCCCAGGTACAGGCACAGGTAGCCGATGTGCTGGGTTCTTTCCCCCGCCGGGAGTCTCTGATCGTCCGGATGCTCACCGGGCGTGTCGGTACACCCGATAACATGAACCTATGGGTTGGCTGGAAAAATCAGGATCGCGGCCTGCAAAACCTGGCTGACGAGCCGTTGTGGTCGGTCGACTTCGCCACCGGTAAGATCATCCCCGGCCTTGCTGACGGTGACCCAACATACAACGCAGATTTCACGAGCCTGACGATCCCGCTGCGCCAGGGGGTTACCTGGAATGACGGCCAGCCCTTCACCGCCGACGATATCGTCTTTACGGTAGAGACCCATCAGAAGTATGATGGCTTCAACGCCCATACTTTCTTTGTGGATAACGTCGCCTCTGTCACGGCTGTGGATGAGAACACGGTCGAGTTCGAGCTGAAGCAGGCCAACTCCCGCTTCCACACCACCTTCCTCGACCGTTGGGGCTGCACCAGGATCATGCCCAAGCACATCTTCGAGAAGGAGGAAGATCCGGTCACGTTTACCTTTAATCCGTATGTAGGCTGTGGTCCTTACAAGCTGCACAGCTTCGATCCTCAGGGGAGCTGGACGGCCTGGGAAAAACGTGAGGACTGGGATAAAACTCCCACCGGCATCCTCTATGGCGAGCCCCAGCCCAAGTACATCATCTTTCAATTCTTTGACAATGAAGGCGCGCAGATCCTGGCGCAATTGAATCACGAATTGGATGTAGCTGAACTCTCAGCCGATGGTCTCAAGGCGCTTTTAGCGCAGGCCCAGACCTCGCGCGCCTACCAGCCCACCTTCCCCTTCGTGGTCAACAACGACCCGGCCATCACCGGCATTGTGTTCAACACCGCCCGGCCTCCATTCGACCTGTTGGATGTCCGCTGGGCGTTGCTGCTGGCGCTCGAGATCGTGGAGTACACGAGCATCGCGGTCGATTCCGCGGGCACATTGAGCCCGGTGCACATCCCGCACCTTGGCCCCTACCCTGAGCTTTACATCGGGCCGATGCAAGACTGGTTGAAGGAATTCACCATTGATGTGGGCGACGGCGAGACCTTTGCGCCCTACGACCCCGAGGCTCCCAAACGCGTCGCGGACTATGCAAGGAGCCGCGGGTATGTCTTCCCCGACGATCAGGAATTCCAGGAAAAGGCGTTTGGATTGGGCTGGTACAAGTATGCTCCAGAGGTCGCCACGAAACTGCTCGAAAAGAATGGCTTTTCAAAAAATGCCGATGGCCAATGGCTGCTGCCCGATGGCACCCCATGGAAAATCTCCTATCTGACTGGCACAGTGCTTTCTAACCATGATGCGCGCAATGCCGTGGCTGCCGTGCAGCAGTGGAAGAAGTTCGGCATCGATGCCTCAGTATTTAACACGGAAAGCGGCGCTGATTTGACAGCCGTCGGCGATTTTGATGTGGAAACCGTCTGGCCTGGGAAGGAGCCATGGGGCGCGGGTCCCGATTTGTATCGCACGCTCGACGATTGGAACTCTGCCTACATAAAACCTGTTGGAGAACGCAACCAGGCCACGTTTGACTCGCGCTGGTCGAGTCCAGAGATGGATGCCATCATCAAGGAGCTGCGCGAGACCGACCCCTTCGATACCGAGAAGGTCGTCGAGGTGGGCATCAGGGGCCTCCAGGAAGCCGTCAGGAACATGCCCGGCATTCCCACCTATGGATATATCGGCTTTGTCGGCTGGGACGAGACCTACTGGACCAATTGGCCCGGCAGTGAAAACGCTTATACTCAGCCTTATACCCACTGGCCCAACTTCAAATATACGACCCCATTCCTGAAACAAACCGGGAATTAGGATTTTCGTTGGTGCTACAATCATCCTGGGCGGGGGCCCCGCCCGCCCGCCCGGGATGGATAGCACCTGTCTGGAAAATTCTCAAGCTCGTCCCGGGCAGCCTAGCCGCGAAGAGCCGAATTTAAGATGGGCTGTTTTCATAAGTGAGGTGGTCGCCATGACATTCCTGAAACGATATCTCATCCCTCGTCTGATTCAATACGTTTTGGTCATTTGGCTCGGCATCACCATTGTTTTCCTCATTCCCAGACTCATCCCAAACGACCCTGTCATGAGAATGATCAGTGAGATGACGGCACGTGGTTCAACATTGGAACCGGGCGCAATGGACGGCATTATCCGCGACCTGACCGAGATGTATGGCTTGGAAGGTTCCTGGCTCGATCAATACTGGGCTTTTTGGGGCAGGCTGTTCCACGGTGATTTCGGCGTTTCGTTCTTCAATTTCCCCACACGAGTGAACCAGCTCATTGCCACCGCCATGCCCTGGACTTTGGGGCTACTGCTGACCACAACTGCCATCACAACGATCGTCGGGAATATCATTGGCGGGCTAGCAGGTTACTACTCCAGGAAGGCCTGGTCGCGGATTCTGGATGCCATCGCCATGGTGATCCGCCCGCTGCCCTATTACATCTTCGCCTTCTCGCTGCTCCTGCTCTTTGCTTCTACGCTTGTCTTTCGCTGGTTCCCGCTCACAGGCGGGGCGTCATTGGGAGCCTTGCCCAGTTTCACCTGGCCCTATATCAAAAATGTCATCTGGCATTCGTTCTTGCCGGCCCTCTCGCTAACCGTCCTGGGAGGGGCAGTCACGTTCCAAACCATGAAGTTGATCGTACAGAACGTCAATGCAGAAAGTTATGTCCAGTATGCCAAGCTGGGCGGCGTTACCGAAGGCCGCATTGTAGGTAAGTACGTCATTCGCAACGCCTTGCTGCCGCAAATCACCGGGCTGGCGCTTTCGCTGGGGCAAATCTTCAGCGGGGCGCTGATTACCGAGATTGTTTTTGGGTATCCGGGCCTGGGGGGGTTGCTTTATAGAGCCATCGTCAACGGAGATTACAACCTGATCATGGGAATTACCATTTTTGCCATCGTCGGCATCACAACGGCGATGTTGATCGTTGACCTGACGTATCCCCTGCTTGACCCGCGCGTGAGATACTATTAAGGAGGTCAGTCACGTGAAAGTCTTCAGAGATCTATTCAGAGATTTTCGTTTCGTTGTCAGCTTCATCGTCCTGCTGGTCATCCTGATCCTGGCCGTCCTGTCCAGCTTTTCGCCTTATGACCCTACTTTGTGGAATGTCGTCCCGAGAGATATGAGGCCGTCGGCGGAGTACTGGCTCGGCACGGATTCGAACGGGCAGGATATCTTCTGGCAGGCCACGTTTGCGATCCGCAATTCCCTGATCATCTCTCTCATCGCCGGGTTGGTTTCCAGGGTGATCGCCATTCTGGTCGGCATGATCGCCGGGTATAAGGGAGGCGCAACCGACAGGATACTGATGTTTATCAGCGACAGTCTGCTGGTTATCCCTCTTTTCCTGGTCTTTGTCATGTTAGCCATGCTGGTGCGCGAACATATGAACCTGGTGGTATTGGGATTGATGTTGTCGATTTTCGGCTGGGCATGGGACGCGCGCCTGATCCGCTCGGTGATCTTGAGCTTGCGTGAGCGAGAGTTCACCAAGACTGCCATCCTTTCAGGCACGGGAACCGTGAAGCTGGTATGGAACGAATATATGCCCTTTGCCATGCCCCTGATCTTCTCGACGTTGATTAATAACATCGGATTTGCGATTGGGTTGGAGATTACGCTTGCCATCATTGGATTGGTCGATCTCATGATTCCCACCCTGGGCACGATGCTGAATTGGGCAATCTTCTACCAATCTATTCTATTAGGACGTTGGTGGTGGGTCATGACCCCGATGGTCTTATCGATCCTCTTGTTTATTGCTCTCTACTGGCTGTCGGTCAGTATCAGTGAATATCTCGATCCCAGAACGCGTATCCAGAGGGTCGGAGCATAACGGAGACACAGCCATGACAGGAAAGAAACAAACCATCCTACGAACCGAACAGCTCAAAGCTTTCTATCTCCTGGAGATGCATGGCACGCAGAAGATCGTCAAGGCCGTTAACGACGTGGACCTGACCATTTATGAAAACGAAATCTACGGTATCGCGGGCGAAAGCGGCTGCGGCAAGACCACGCTGCTGAAAGCGATTTTCAACGACTTCGTGCCGCCCCTGCGCCTGATTAGCGGCAAAATTTATTACCGTATCAACTGGGAGGAAGAAGTGGACGTCACCACTCTGAGCCCGGAAGAGAAGCGAAAGCTGCGCATGGAATACATCTCCTATATTCCGCAAGGCTCGATGAGCGCGCTCAATCCGGTGCTCAAGCTGAAAGAGACCTATGAGGATTTCATTGGCAGCCATCTCGGCGATCAGAGCCGGGAAGAAATCTTCGAATTGGCTCACAAACAGATCCTGGTGCTGGGCTTACCCAAAAATATCCTCGAGCTCTACCCACACCAGCTATCGGGGGGAATGCGCCAGCGCGTGACCATCGCACTGGCATCGCTGTTGAGACCGCGCATCATGATTGGCGATGAGCCCACTACCGCACTGGATGTGGTCGTACAGCGCGGTGTGATTCAGATGCTTAGAACGATCCAGGAGAATTTCAAGAATACGATCATCCTGGTCACGCACGATATGGGCGTGCACGCCAACATCGCTGACCGGATCGGTATCATGTATGCCGGGAAGATCGTCGAAGAGGGGACGACTGAGCAGATCTTTGGGAATCCGCTGCATCCTTACACTCAATTCCTGATCAATTCGCTGCCTAAGTTTGGCGATAAGAATGTGCGCCACAGCGTGCCTGGCAGCCCGCCTTCGCTGGCAGACTTGCCGGCGGGCTGCCCCTTCCATCCGCGCTGCCCGCACGCAATGGAAATCTGCACGCAGCAAATGCCGGGGTTCTCTCATCCGGATGAAAACCACAAAGTTGCCTGCTGGTTAATTGGAGAAGGGAATCATGAACAAGCTGCTTGAGGTAAACGAACTGAGCAAGCAATACTCTCAAGGCAATGTGCTCGCCAGGGTCACACTGACAGCCGTGGAAAGTGTCACCTTTTATATCAAGCCAGCAGAAATCTTCACCCTGGCCGGCGAAAGCGGCTGTGGCAAAACGACCACGGCCAAGGTTGTCCTTGGGTTTGAACAACCCACTTCCGGGACGATCCTCCATAATGGAAAACCGCAGACCCCGAAAGAAAAGGTCTGGATCACCGAAGGTGTGCAAGCGATCTTCCAGGATCCATTCAGCACCTTTAACCCACTGAGAACGGTGGACCGGTACTTTTTTGAGACGGTTCAGAATCTCCTTCTGGCCGTGAGCAAACCACAAGCGATTGAATTGATCGATCAAAAACGGCGCCTGGTGGGTCTGACCTATGAGGAATTTGCCGGGAAATATCCGAGCGAGTTCTCTGGAGGGCAGTTGCAGCGGATTTCCATCGCCAGGGCTTTGTTGTCCAACCCCACGCTCCTGATCGCTGATGAGCCGGTTTCGATGGTGGATGCCTCCCTGCGCATGTCGATTGTCAACTTGTTCAAAAAGCTCAGGGATACCTTGGGTGTGAGCATCCTCTATATCACTCATGACCTGGCGACGGCATATTACGTCAGCGACCGAATCGCCATCATGTTCCGCGGCAACATTGTTGAGATGGGGACGGTGGAACAGGTGTTGATGAATCCCAGGCATCCGTACTCAAAGCTTCTGCGCGATTCCATTCCCCAAGCGGATCCCTCAAAACGCTGGACCACGACGGTCACACTTTCTGAATCAGAGCAGGAAGAGTACCTGCGGCGGGGCTGTAAATTTGCCGGCCGGTGTCCGGAGGTCATGGAAATCTGTAAAGGCGTGGTGCCCGCGGACATAAACGTCGAGGATGTCCTAGTGAAATGCCACCTATATTCCGGAAATAAAGCAATTTAGAGTTTCTTCCGGGCAATCCAAAGTTACAAATATTGGACTCCTTTTTATTGGCAGCTTTTGTGGTTGCCCTAGTTTCGCCGTACCAGACTCTCCGCCGAAAGGACCAACCCATGCCCGGAACATTTCGTAACCCTATTCTGCCAGGCTTTTATCCCGACCCATCCATCTGCCGGGTGGGCGAGGACTATTACCTGGTGAACTCCACGTTTGAATATTTTCCAGGTCTGCCGATTTTCCACAGCCGTGATCTCATCCACTGGCGCCAACTGGGACATGTCTTGGATCGGCCCTCGCAGTTGCCCCTGGATGGCGTGTACGCCTCGGGTGGGTTGTATGCACCGACGATTCGTTATTCCCGCGGGACTTTCTATGTGATCAATACGCTGGTGGGGGGAACATCGAAAAAGGGCAACTTCATCGTGAAGGCGACCGATCCGGCCGGGCCGTGGTCAGAGCCGTACTGGTTGGAAAATGCCCCGGGCATTGACCCTTCCCTGCTATTTGACGATGATGGTCGCGCCTGGTACGTTGGTAATCGGGAGGCAGCCAATCGGCTTTTTGAAGGGCATACCGAAATCTGGCTCCAGGAGCTGGACCTTAGCGCGATGCAACTCATCGGCGAGCCCTGTGTGCTCTGGGAAGGAGCAGCCAGGCAGGCAGTCTGGGCAGAGGCACCTCACCTTTACAAAATCA
>JAXIPJ010000086.1:0-19658 GCA_045402985.1 Anaerolineales bacterium | reverse complement strand
CCCATCACCTGCGAACGCGCGGATCTTTTACCAATTCGCGGCAAACGATTTCGGCCTCCTTGTTCTGTAGTAGCGCGCCAAATAGCACAATGATTCAGACGTGCAAACATTGCCTTCACAATGGCGACAACCAACGTATTTTGTGGTTAAATTGAAGCGGAGGTCGCCATGACCACACCAGATCCCGATTTTGTTGCTTTTCTGAGAGCATATCCGCAATATCCCACCACGAACATGATTGACGATCTACGCGCTGTCGAATATTCCCGGCTTGATATTGGTGGGAATATCTATCTCGATTACACCGGTGGAGGTCTGTATGCTGAGTCACAACTGCGCGCGCATAGTCGCTTGCTTGCCGGGCATGTCTTTGGCAACCCGCATTCGAGCAACCCTACTTCGCAAGCCGCAACCCAACTTGTAGAGCATGCCCGTGAATATGTCTTGAAGTTCTTTAACGCTGACCCCGATGAATACCTGGCGGTCTTTACGTCCAATGCAAGTGCCGCATTAAAACTTGTTGGCGAGTCTTATCCATTTCCTGGTGGCCGCTATTTATTGACATTTGACAATCACAACTCAGTGAATGGAATTCGCGAATTCGCTCACGCCCGTAATGCAGACGTGACATACATCCCTGTTGCCTTACCCGACATGCGAGTCGACGCTTCACAGCTGGACCGCGAACTGGCGCGGCCTTCGAAGAACGGAAACAACCTTTTCGCCTACCCCGCTCAATCCAACTTCTCAGCTGTGCAGCATCCGCTTGAATGGATCGAGAAAGCACATCAATATGGCTGGGATGTTCTGCTTGACGCGGCTGCATACGTTCCCACCTGCCAGCTGGACTTGTCTCAGGTCCAGCCTGATTTTGTTCCAATTTCATTTTACAAAATGTTCGGTTACCCAACGGGGCTCGGTGCACTGATTGCGCGCAAAGATGCTTTGGCAAAATTGCATCGTCCATGGTTCGCAGGCGGGACGATCACCGTAGCATCTGTAATGGGAGATAAATATTACATGGCAGATGGCGCATCTGCATTTGAAGATGGAACGATCGATTATCTTAACATCCCTGCAGTGGAGATTGGGCTCAAACATATTGAGTCGATTGGCTATGATATGATTCACGAACGTGTCCACTCGCTCACCGGCTGGCTGTTGGATAATCTAACTTCAATGAAACATGGCACAGGTGTGCAACTTGCACGAGTCTATGGCCCTACAACTATAGAGGGCCGCGGAGGTGCAGTAACAGTGAATTTTTATGATAGAGACAACCAGCTGATTCATCATCGCCTGATTGAGCAACAAGCAAACGAAGCGAACATCTCTTTGCGCACCGGTTGTTTCTGCAACCCAGGCGCTGGGGAGGTTGCCATGGGCGTCTCGCGCGTGGAGTTGGATGTGTGCTTTACAAGCCCGGGCCATGAAGAACGTCTCTCCCAGGACGATTTCCGCATGTGTTTTGATGGCAAGTCCATGGGCGCTGTGCGGATCTCAGTGGGTATGGTCACAAATTTTAACGATGTGCAGGGCTTCCTGGCTTTTGCCAAAGGGTTGTTATCTTGAGCCAATCGAAAACTCCATCACAACTCTTACGCAGCCAGCCTTGACTTTCGCCCTTATTTGCGTATAATTTCCCTTGTTGGATGAACAAAAACTGAGAAAAAACATCGCAAACGCTTGAGAGAAACTCTCGAAGCGTTTGCTTCTGTTTGTCTCTAACGCATATTTATGCCGAAAGAGACTGCTCATTTGAATTATTTGCTAAGGAGAGTACCTAGTGGAAACCAAGGGATTGACTGCACTTCGTATCAGTCTGGCATCACCCCAAACCATCATGTCATGGTCATATGGTGAGGTGCTCAAGCCGGAAACCATCAATTATCGCCGCTTGCGACCTGAAAAGGATGGCTTATTCTGTGAAGCCATTTTCGGACCCCAACGTGACTGGCAATGTTACTGCGGCAAATACAAAAATCCCCGCTATAAAGGCATCATCTGCGATAAATGCGGCGTGGAAGTAACACGCTCGGCAGTCCGTCGTGAGCGCATGGGGCATATCGCACTGGCCACCCCTGTTGCTCATATCTGGTATACGCGCCGTATTCCATCTTATTTGGGCATGCTGCTCGATATTTCGCGTCGCAATCTGGATCGTGTGCTCTACTTTGCGCAATATATCGTCACTTACGTGGACGAAGAGGCTCGTACCAAAGCCCTCAAGCGTATTGAAGATGAGATTTCCGTCACAGAGCGCGAGCAGGCTGCAGGTATTAACAGCAAGATCGCAGAGGTCAAGACCAATCGCGATCATACTCTGGCAGGCATCAATCAAAAACGCGCCACCCTTGAGCAGGATTATGACGAGGTCATCGCTGAAAAACTTGACCCCGTTATCAAGGAGGGCCAAAAACTCGAAAAACTTCTGCAAGGCGAAATGGGTGAACATGCCAAGAAGGTCGTTGTCTTTGAGCTGACTGACGAGAAGATCCTCGATGCAGGCGACAAGGTGGCGGCCAAGCACTTGACCCAGGTGCAGAAGATTGTTCAGAAGAAACTTGAAGCGCTTGAAAATGAATTGAAAGACCAGCGCGCCAAGGAACTTGAAGACCTCAAAATGGATGCAGGCCGGGTCAAGGCCGATGCTGATATGAAAATGGAAGCCCTGCGCTCGCAACTTGAGGATCAGGCTTCAGTTTCATCCAACCAGTCTTCACGTATGCGCGATGAATTGTTGGAACTGCGTCCCTTTACCTTCATCAGTGAGATCCGTTATCGTGAGCTCAAGCAGCGCTGGGGACAGGTCTTCCGTGCAGACATGGGTGCTGAAGCTTTCTACGATATTCTCGAACGTCTTGATCTGGATAAACTTTCTGTTGAACTATGGCACGAAGTTCGTACAACAAAGTCCAAGCAGAAGCGTAAGAAGGCCACAACCCGCCTCAAGGTCGTGGAAGCCTTCCGCCGCTCGGGCAACCGCCCCGAATGGATGATCCTGACCGTTCTGCCTGTCATCCCCCCCGACCTGCGCCCCATGGTGCAATTGGATGGCGGACGTTTCGCAACATCTGACTTAAATGATCTGTATCGCCGTGTCATCAACCGCAACAATCGCTTGAAGAGGTTGCTTGAACTGGGCGCGCCGGATGTCATCATCCGTAACGAGAAGCGCATGTTGCAGGAAGCCGTAGACAGCCTCATTGACAATTCGCAGCGCGGCAAAGCTCTCAGCCGACGCGGTCGACGCGAGCTAAAATCTTTGAGCGATATGCTCAAGGGCAAGAAGGGACGCTTCCGCCGTAACCTGCTGGGCAAGCGCGTGGATTATTCCGGTCGCTCTGTGATCGTGGTGGGTCCGCAATTGAAACTTTACCAGTGCGGTCTGCCGAAGAGCATGGCGCTCGAACTGTATCGTCCGTTTGTCATCGCACGTCTTGTGCAGAACAATTATGCGGCCAATGTAAAAGGAGCACGTCGTTTGATCGAGCGCAACCGTCCCGAAGTTTGGGAGGCGCTTGAAGGTGTCATTGGTGAGCGGCCTGTTTTGTTGAACCGCGCACCTACGTTGCATCGCCTGGGCATCCAGGCATTTGAACCGATCCTTATTGAAGGTTCAGCTATTCAATTGCATCCGCTGGTTACCACCGCCTTCAACGCGGACTTTGACGGTGATCAGATGGCTGTCCACGTTCCGCTTTCGCAAAAGGCTGTTCAAGAAGCGCGCGATCTCATGCTCGCGTCAAAGAACCTGCTCAAACCGGCAGATGGTGAACCGATCATCTCACCCTCGAAGGATATGGTGCTCGGCGTATATTATTTGACCATGGCACAAAAAGCAAATCACAAAGGTGATGGACGCGCTTTTGCCGACATGGACGAAGTTGAAATGGTTTATACGCTCGGCCAGGTGGAAGTGCACTCCGAGATCAAGCTACTTGCAAAGACCTGGTACAACGAAAAAGGTGACCGCCTGCCCGAACCCGAAACCCGCATCATTGACACTACAGTTGGACGCGTGCTCTTCAATCGCATTCTGCCTGAAGAGGTTCAGTTTGTTAACGAAAAACTGGATAAAGGCGGCGTGAAAGACCTGATCGCCGAAGTCTATGAAGTATGTGGCCAGGAAAAGACCACGGACGTCGCGGACAAGATCAAAACTCTTGGCTTTGAATACGCCATGCGGTCTGGTATCACACTGGCTGTTGCCGATATTTCCATCCCGCCGGAACGCAAGGGTATTATTGACGAGGCGCTCAAGAAAGTGGAACTGGTGCAACGTGATTTTCGACGCGGTCTCCTGACTGAGCAGGAAAAGAACGAACGTGAGATCGAGATCTGGCAGGCAACCACTGAAAGGGTTGGAGATGCAGTCAAGAAACACATGGATCCGGATGGCAATCTCTCCACCATGGCCTCCTCAGGCGCCACCAAAGGTGGTTTCTCGACCATTTCACAGCTGGCCGGTATGCGCGGACTCATGGCTGATCCGTCTGGGCGCATCATTCCCATGCCGATCCGTTCGAACTTCCGCGAGGGACTGACAGCTCAGGAGTACTTCATTTCAACTCACGGCGCGCGCAAAGGTCTGGCAGATACCGCCCTTCGTACAGCGGATGCTGGTTATCTGACGCGCCGTCTCGTGGATATCGCGCAGGATATCATCATCAACGAGTATGACTG
The DNA here is from genome assembly GCA_045402985.1 of Anaerolineales bacterium. Classification (GTDB taxonomy): domain Bacteria; phylum Chloroflexota; class Anaerolineae; order Anaerolineales; family Villigracilaceae; genus Defluviilinea. The sequence goes on along the minus strand of JAXIPJ010000086.1, from coordinate 14,972 downwards.
CGGCACACACGACGGCACATGGATTCGCAGGCGCGACGATGTTGCCGGTCAGGCTATGAGCAGCCGGCTATACAGCCGCCTTCTGGCTGAAAATGTTATTGACCCAAAAACCGGCGAAGTCATCGGTGAGTACAACGATATTATCAATCAGGACCTGGCCCGCAAGATCGCGGCATCTGGTGTTGAAGAGGTTAAAGTCCGTTCAGCGCTCACATGCGAACTGCGGCATGGCATTTGTTCCAAATGCTACGGTCATGACTTGGGACGCGGCGCCATGGTGGAACTCGGTTCTGCCGTCGGCATCGTCGCCGCGCAGTCCATCGGTGAACCTGGCACACAGTTAACGCTGCGCACATTCCACACGGGTGGTGTGGCCGCCACTAGTGCAGACATTACAACAGGTCTGCCTCGTGTGGAGGAACTCTTCGAAGCGCGCAAACAACCGAAGGGTGAAGCCGTTGTCGCAGAGATCAGCGGTACAGTTCGCATCAATCAATCTGAAAAATATGCCGATCTGCGCGAAGTAACCATTGAACACAGCGAGCTCGTCAGCGATGAATACGCCATTCCCGAAGCTTGGAAGTTCGCCATCAAGGATGAAGCGGAAGCTAAAGCTGGAGATGTGCTGGCAACCTTGGGCGACGCGAAGGTCGTCGCTCAGCATAGTGGGCGTGTCCGTGTTGAAAAGAAGGAGCGGAAGGTCATCGTCTCCTACGATCAGCGCGAAGAAACGTCGTATGAGATCCCAACTACATCCCGCCTGCTGGTAAAAAACAACGAAAAGATCGAGGCAGGCCAACCTCTTACAGAAGGCTCTCTCAACCCGCACCGGGTTCTGAAAATTCAGGGCCGCGAGGCATGCCAGATGTATTTGATGACCGAAGTGCAGAAGGTGTACCGTTCACAGGGACAGAACATTCACGACAAGCACTTTGAGGTTATCATCCGCAAGATGATGAGCAAGGTTCAGGTGACGCGCCCTGGCGACACCAAGTTCCTGCCCGGCGATGCAGTGGACCGCCTCGAGCTTCGCAGACTTAATGAACAATTGCTTGCTGAAGGCAAACAGCCCGCCAAATTCTCAGAAGTATTGCTTGGCGTCACGAAGGCTTCCCTCAGCACCGACTCGTTCCTCTCGGCGTCATCCTTCCAACACACCATCAAGGTGCTGGCAGGCGCGGCGATCGGTTCTACAACCGACCCGCTCTTTGGCCTGAAAGAGAACGTGATCATTGGCAAACTCATTCCAGCGGGCACGGGTTTCGTTCATGGCCGCTTCGCAAATGAGGAAAGAGATGGCAGTTCCTCGCAGTGGACGGAAATCTCCTCCGACGCTTCTGCCGCAGACTAAAACAAACTCTGCTCGGGGCAGGTCTCACAGACCTGCCCCGAATTTTTTTATGCAATACCCTCGTACTTCAAAAAAACCAGATAGACAATCCCGTTCGCCTCATACCCATTTAGAGAAGCGCATGGGACAGGCCACGCGCGGGAAGACTGCTTCGAATCGACTCCGTCGCGTCGACAACTTTATCCTGCTCTATGAGCCCTCGCTACTCACCCGGACCGACGGTTGGCCCACCCCGCATCTTCAATTGAATCAAAATGAAAGATGTGGGGTTGCCGATTCCCTGTTCGTTGACCTAGGCTACGGCTTTGACGCGCGTACCACGCTCGAAAGTGCCGCGCGCTTCAGGCGCGTGAATCCTGATCTGCGCATCCTTGGCGTCGAAATAGACAAGGAGCGCGTTGAAGCCGCATTGCCGTATGCAGATGACAAAACATTTTTTCGTTTGGGCGGATTCAATCTGCCTTTGACGTACGGGGAGACAGTTCGCTTGATCCGTGCATTCAATGTGTTGCGTCAATATGAAGAAAAAGACTTCATTCCCGCCTATGAAAAACTCGCTCAATATGTTCTGCCTGGTGGATTAATGATCGAAGGGACATCGAATCCATTCGGGAGCATTTGGTGTGCAAATGTGGTCAGGAAAACTCTGGAATCCGACAGCTTGTTGTTTGAGGCTGGCGATACTAAGCGTTCTGCATGGAGGATTGGAGAATTAGAGATCAGAGACTGGAGATTGGAAGCGATTGTCTTCAGCACCAACTTCCGTTCGGGATTCGATGTGGAGGAATTTCAAACGGTCCTGCCAAAGAACTTAATTCACTATGTGATAAAAGGCGAATCCATTTATGATTTTTTCGAAGCATGGAAACGCGCCGCCGCGGAAACTTCGGCTACTAAGGCCTACGGATCAAAACAATGGTTTGCCGCGGCTGCCGAAAATCTGGCGCGAAAAGGGTTTAAAATAGACCTGCACAGGAAATGGCTGTCAAAGGGCTGGATGATCTGGAAACAGAGTTGACTGTTGGGAACAAGATGAGATGGAATATCGTCTCCGTGTATACGCGGGATGATGATTCACCTGCGGCGTTGATGTAGCCGATCGCTCGCTGAAAGGAGTGAGTATGATGCGCTCCAAACGGATCTATCTAGCAGTCGCGGCCCTGATGGGCACTATTCTTGCGTGTGTTGCACCTGCCGTCTCCACACCGGACCCGAACGCGCTGGGCACATCCATCGCGCAGACGGTGATCGCAGGTGTGTCACAGAGTGCCGTGCCGGTGATTTCATCTCCCACTTTCGTAGCGCCAACTCTCACTTTTACGCCCGAACCACCCACGCTTACCCCCACAGAAACACCAACTGCCACGTTGGCCATTGCGCCCACATCTACCTTGCTGCTGATCAGTGTTTCGGTAAATACCAACTGTCGTATTGGCCCGGGAAGAGTTTATGACAGGGTGGGTGCACTGTTGGTGGGAGAAACCGCCGAGGTATATGGGCGCAATTCCACAGGCGAATACTGGTACATCCGCAACCCCGACCCAGGTGCAGAGTTTTGCTGGCTGTGGGGTGAATATGCCACTCTGTTCGGCAATACCACGCTCCTGCCGGTTTATACACCGCCGCCCACTCCCACGCCTTCGCCCGCATTTCAAGCATCTTTTGATGGCCTGGATAGCTGTGTTGGCTGGTGGGTGGAGATCGAGTTGGCGAATACAGGCGGAGTCACTTTCAGTTCCATGTCACTTACGATCAGGGACACAGTTACCGATGCAGTGCTTTCGCAAACTACAGATAGTTTCATCAACCTCGGTGGTTGTACGAACTCCAACACCGTAGACGAATTGACGCCGGGCAGTACCCGCACAGTGAGTTCGCCTCCGTTTGCCTATAATCCCACAGGGCATGAACTGCGTGCCACGGTCACATTATGTTCAGGCAACGCGCAAACCGGCCCGTGCACATCGGATATCATCCGTTTCACTCCATAGTAACGAACAGGGCAGGTTTTTCCTGCTCTGAAAACAAACTTAATTCGCAACAAAGAGGAGGATGGCCAGCCACCATCCTCCTCTTTGTTGCTCTTTTTACTTTGACGGCTGTGTAAATCAAGGCACAGCTATGAAAAACGTTGGTACATTGTAGCCTCTGATTCTGAGATAAGGTGATTGACCACTAAGATCTGCCGTCGCATATTTCGCAGTGATACTAATGGATTCGCCGGGGAAGAGGGAAATATAGTTGTCAGTGTAGGTGATGGGTAATACTTCAAGCCCGTTATTGCCAGCCGTCACTTCGGTGCGTGTGAAGAAGGCGATATTCGTTGCGCTTGTGTTGTTTAGGGTGATGGTCACTGTCTCTTGCCCGCTGGCAACTGTCCTTGAGGCTGACCCGGTGACACTGTTATTCGAAGCGAGGCTGTTTAGCCCAGTCAGGTTGGCGTAGGTACGCACAGCTGTCGAGTACCAATTGGATTTGTTTCCCAATGTGTCTGGTGTAGTCGAGTACCAATAGAGGTTGTTGCTGACCAGTTGGTTCGACGAGTTCCTGAGTTGCAGCCGGATGAAGTATGTCGTTGTCAGGCCAGTGAGAGATGGAATCGTGAATGCCTGCGTTGAAGCGTTGGCTGGTACGCTCAGGGTCACCTGATTCGTATATTGTTGTGTAAGATCTGGTATGTTGTAAACGGTGACAGAAGTAGTCATGTCGCTGTAAGCTGTCAGTGTTGAGTTGACCACCTTCACGTTCTTGCCGTAGTAGTCATATAGAACGTGTAGCGGCTCATTGGCTTTCTTGGTCCCGAAGGTTCCACCGCCGGGCTTGAAGTAGTAGTCGTACAGGTTCCAATGCACCGATGGCCAAGAGTTGTTCTGCATCCAGAAGATCACTCCGAAGGTCGCATCCGGTCCGGTGAACTCATGTCCATTCCAGGCCTCGAAGAAGGCACGTTCGGATTCGTAGTTCAGCAGTTCAGCCTTCCTGGCGTAATCCGTGATATTGCTGGTCGTGCCATAGCGGTTGTTCACACCCTTGGTGAAGGCCGTAACGTTGTCGAAGGGAGTACCCGCGCCGCCGGAATGGTAGTTAAAGGCCGCGCCGATGGGCCAGAGATCAGCCGGGGCGAGGAACTTCTGCAGGCTCTCCTCCGGAGGCACAGCCTCGAATCCTTCTTCCGCATTAGTGCCGAAGGCGCTGCCCGATTGAGGTTTAACGGTATCCCACATTAAGATGGGCGGTTCCCAAACATAAGGGCCGTCCATCTTCACACCGGCGTTGGAATTGCACCAAGTGGCGACGTTATCCAGTGTCGGATTCTGCCAATGAAGGCCGTTGGCTATGTCCTTGTACTGCTGAAGATGTGTCGCGTTGACCGGACAATCGCTCCCATATGCCCAAACGAAGGGGCTGGCATGGGCGCGCAGGTTACGCATCTGGCTGTCCAAGGAGGCGTGGGCCACCTGTTCCTGCTCTGCGTTCCAGGTGTCGTTCTCCCAGGCGCTGCAGCAGACGAAGCCCGGCATCAGAATGATGCCTTCGCGGTCGGCGATGTCGTAGATCTCTTCGTTGCCGAGGTTACCCTCGAACCGAACGGTGTTGAGACCCATATCTTTCACATACTTCATGTGGGTTTCATTGGTCTTGGTATCCCAACGCGCGAACATGTCCCACATGTAGCCGCCGCCGCGGAAGAAGATATTCTGACCATTGACTTTGTAACCGGCGAACGAGACGCCCTTGACCGTTGTCCGGTAATCGGTGAACTGCCGGACGCCGAACTTGATAGCCTTGCTGTCCCAAGTTTGCCCGTTAGCTGTGAACGAAATGCTCAGGTCATATAGGTCCGGGGTGCCAAACTGGTAAGGCCACCACAGCGCTGGGTTGAGGACGTGCAGTTGGGGGAACGTCGCCGGATCGAAGGTGACCTCTTTACGCTGGCCAGGGTTCAAGGTGACGTTCTGGCTGAAGTTGATCGTTGGATAGCCCGCCTTGGTGATCGTCGCATTGACCATACCGGCGAGAGTAGTGTTCGTCCCATTGATCGCATCCACGTACACAGTTAGGTCGGCGGAGTTCGTCGCCGGCAACGGCAGAACCGTCTTCACAAACGGATCGCGCAGCGCTGCCGCGCCGGTGGTGTCCAGTAAGACCCTGCCCCAAATCCCGGCTTGCATATCTGGCGCTTCAGGATTCCAGTCCACTGTGCAGAAGGATAGATCAACACAGTTGTGGCCGGGCGGCGTGACCAATATAGCTACGGCATTTGCTCCTCCCTTATTGATCAAATTGGTCACATTATATTCATGCACGACCATCGTGCCAACGGCATTCGAGTCGAGCAGGGTTCCATTGAGCCAGATCTGGGCGCGATAACTGACGCCCTTGAACCGGAGCCAGTATTGCTGCCCGGCCACACCGGCGCCTGCGTTGAACTGTCCGCGGTACCACCAGTTCTGAGTCGTCAAATCAGGAACAGATTGAAGGTTGGTTCCGAAGAAGACGTTCGGGTAGACGTTATTGGCGACGAGACCCGCCATGACGGTGGAGGGTACCGTGATCGGATACCAACTGGAGACGCTATAGCCTACCGTAGAAACGGTCGTGCCAGGATCTGTCACATTGTTTGCAGAGATAAGTGACCAACCTTGAGTCAATTCTGTGGAACTGACAGTGGGTGCCGGACCGGGAGTTTGAGTCGGCCCAGGTGTTGGGGTTGGACCGGAGGATGTACTTGTGGGTGTTGGTGTCTTTGTCTTTGGAGCTTTGAGGCTTTCAGCTCTTGCAGGTCCCCCCATGGTACTCAAAATGAGTATCACCACCAGTACAGCCGTCAGAATTATGAGGATACGATTTTGCTTTTGCATAGCAGCTTTCCTTTCTGCCATCCTTATTTTGGAGACAAGAATAGCTACAATCTTTGGGCAAACTATTTTGAAAAATAATCTCCGCCTGTAAAGATTGCAACGAATATTTACAGGCCTCACATGCGTGTGAGTTATAAACATTTATAGAGTTGTGCTCGCCTCCTTTCTTCTTTTGACTAAACGGATAGAAGCGCCAGCAGATTGCTGCTAACGTGCTGTCCAACCGCCGTCAATTAAGAGTGTGTCACCAGTGATGAGAGATGCGGCAGGCGAAGCGAGAAACACAACCGCGCCCGCGACCTCCATGGGTTCGCCGATACGCCCCAACGCGATGCGCGACAAAACATCAGCGCGAAAGGCGTTATCTTCAAGCGCTTCTGCAGTGCCGGGTGTATTTATGAACGTTGGCGCGACAGTATTGACAGTAATGTTGTATTGACCCCACTCCACGGCCAGACATTTTGTGAGATGCGAAATGGCTGCCTTGGTCATACAATATATCGATTCCGTCGGCAGGGCAACCAGGCCTGCCTGTGAACCCAGATTGATGATCCGGCCATACTTTTGACTGATCATAACCCTGCCTGCGGCTTGGCTGACGAAGAACGTGCCTTTCAAATTGACCGCCAGCGTCAAGTCGAAATCCTCTTCGCGCACGTTTTCGGCGAGATTGCTCGGCCCCAACCCGGCATTGTTCACCAAAATATCCAAACGTCCAAAATGCGCAATGACCTCGTCTATCGCTTGTTGAATTTCGTCGAGACGAGTTACATCCATTTGCAAACGGAGTGCGCGCCGGCCCATTGCCTCGATTTCGCTCGCCAGTTCGCTCCCAGTTTGAGCATCGCGCAATCCCAGTGCCACATCTGCGCCGGCATGAGCCAATGCCAAAGCGCATGAACGTCCGATGCCGCGCGCTGCGCCTGTTACCAGGGCCACCTGACCATTTAAATCAAACCGCGGGAAATTATCCTTGTTCATGCTGAGATTCCTTTCTTATCCCTTTACGGCTCCTGCCATCAATCCGCTGATGATGTAACGCTGGAAAATGAGTGCCAGTAAAACAGGCGGAACCGCCGCGAGAATACCGCCCGCCATCATACCGGTGATGTTGACGGCATAGCGGCCAATGAATTCTGCGATGGCTACAGGGACCGTTTTCGCAGCCAGTGTATTGGTGAAAATCAAAGCATAGAAGAATTCGTCCCAGGCAACAAGAAAAACAAACATGGCTGTCGAGACCAAGCCGGGCAGGGAAATAGGCATGACCACACGGAATAAAATGCCAAGCCGCGAGCAGCCGTCAATACGAGCTGCATCTTCCAATTCAATTGGAACGGATTGAAAAAAGGCCGCCATCAGCCAGATGGCGTAAGGCAGTGAGAAGCTCATATACGAGATGATCAAAACAATTGGCTTGTTAATTAATTGCAGGCTGGATGCTACGATAAAGAGAGGGACGATCAGGGAGACTTCTGGAATCATGCGCGTCCCAAGAATGCCAAGTTGAATTGCACGATTAAATCTAAACGGGATGCGTACGAGAGCATAAGCCGCAAGGCTTCCGATGATGAGACTGATCACAGTCACCGCTGAAGCGATCTTGATTGAATTCAACAGCGAAACTGCAAAAGTTCTCGGGACTGCAGATGTGGCCTGGCTAGGAAAGAAAATGTCAAGATAATTTTGATATGTTGGGTGTTGGGGAATCCAATGCGGCGGGACTGTAAACAATTCTACCTGTGTAGAAAGGCTGGCGCTGAACAGCCAGAGCAGAGGCAGGAAAATAAATAGATATACCGGTATGGTGAGGAGAAACAGGAAGAGCTTGTTGAGGTACTTCTGGAAATGCATTATTGATTCTCCTCAGGCCGATAAAGGAAACGGATGTAGAGAAAAGCCATGATGATGGTAAAAATTGAAATCAGAAATGACAGTGCAGCACCAGTGCCCAGTTTCCCATACGGGAATGAGTTCAGATACGTCAAATATGAAATAGTGATCGTGCTGTTAGCAGGCCCGCCATTGGTAATGATATAGACGATATCGAACACGCGGAAAGCCTCCACGGTGCGGACGATCAGTGCAACCAGGATGGCCGGGCGCAGCAAGGGGAGGCGGATTTGCCAAAAACGCTGGAAAGCGTTTGCGCCATCCACAGCTGCGGCTTCGTTCAGTTCTTCAGGGAGGTTTGCCAGAGCAGATTGCAGAATCAAGGCGACGAATGGTACTGTGTGCCACACATCAGCCAGAATGACCAGATTCATTGCCATGCTCGGCATGGATAACCAGGGGACATAATGTTTAATCAACCCTAGCTGCATTAAGAGGCCGTTCAACGCGCCGAAATCGGCGCTATAGATCCAACGCCACATGGCGCCATTGACAATGGTTGGTACCGCCCATGGGATGATCAAGCTAAAGCGCAGGAACTGCCACCCCGGTGGATGCGAATGGATCAGTTGTGCAATGGACAATCCTAAAACCAACTCCAGTCCAACAGAAATCACTGTAAAGTAAAGTGTGCGCCTGATCGTGTCCCAGAACGCCTGATCTTTGAGCATGGTGATGTAATTGTTCAGCCCGACAAACGTCCTGGTTTGATTAATCCCAATGGGAGCATCAAGAAAGCTTAGGACAAATGTCGAGATGATCGGCCACAGAGTCACCCCCAAGATCACAATCAGGCTTGGAGTGAGCAATAGCCAGGCAATGCGCTCGTCCTGCTTTTTCAAAGAGGCCGGCTGTTTGGGAAGGGAATTGGAATTTGCAGACATAACTGATTAAAGCAGGTGGATTTGCGTGATCACGCAAATCCACCCATTTGCACCTCGTTATTGACTACTTACCGGCAAGCTCAACCCACTTTGCTGCAGCTTCATCCAGGGCATCCTTCGGTGTCTTGGCACCTGTCAGCACCTCCTGAATCGCCAGTTGGAGGGCTGCGGAAGCCTCATTGTAATAAGGCACTGTCGGCCGTTCGTTGGCGAAGGGGAACTGTGCCTTGAAGGCCGGAACAGTAACCGGGTTGGCAGGGTTGGCAGCCAGCAGTGTGTTCAGGCTGTCACCTTCAAAATCGGCCTGCCAGATGGGCAGCATTTCTGCAGAATACTTGGTTTGCACCTCATTGCTTGCAAGATAGGTGAGGAATTTCCAGGTCTGATCAGGATATGGCGTGGTAGCCATAATCGCGAACGAACTGGAACCATCCACGCTGGATCCCTCAATACCGGCCGCCTTGCCAGCCTCAAACACGGGCATGGGAGCAAAAGCCACCTGCCCAACGATTTGAGATTTGGTTGGATCGTTCGAATCGCTGTACTGGAACAGCCAGTTCACTGCAAAGGCACTTTTTCCTGCCAGGAAGTCAGCTTCTACTGCCATCTCGTCAGAAGATATGGCGCTTGGGTTGCTCAGGCCGTCATCGAGGGTTTGCTTCATCCACGTAAGAACCTCAACGCCCTTGTCATTGTTGAAGGCGGGCTTGCCATCTGCATCCACGAATGCCCCGCCATTTCCGAACAACAGAACCGCAAAATCACAGGTGACGCCTTCCTTCTGATTCCATGACCAGGTGATCGGAAATTCAGCAAGGCCTTTCTCTTTGATGACTTTTGCCTGCTCGGCCAGTTCTTCCCAGGTTTTTGGAGGATCACTGAAGCCTGCCTTTTCGAGGATGTCCTTGTTGTACATGAAATATTTCACATCCATCAACCAGGGCATCCCATATACTTTTCCGTTGCGGGTAACGCCGTTCCATGAGGCAGGGAAAATGCCGGATTTCATCTCGGGAGTAATCCGATCTGTTACGTCCAGCAGGTAACCAGCTTTGATGAACTCATCCGGCCAGATCACATCAATCATGGCAGCATCGTAAGCAGGCGGATTTGCCGCCATGCCGGTTACGATCTTGTCGTGTACAAAATCGTAGCCTAAGTATTCCATGTTAACTATGATGTCCGGGTTCTTGGCCTCAAACTCGCGGGCAATTTGATCAATCTCGGCGGGTTTCAAACCGGCCTGATCCATGGTCAACACATGAATGGTCACAGGGCCTGTACTTGTAGCCTGCTTGGGTGCACAGCCCGCTGTCCCTATCACGAACAGAAGGGCCAGACCCAACAAGCTGACTTTGTATAGAGTACGCATGGTTTCTTCTCCTTCTAAAGAGTGAAAATTGAAACTTACCTTCTATTGACTCTCAATTTTATTTCTTCACTGCTCCACCTCCTTCTCTATGACAACTTATGAACAACGTAAAAATTGGATGTGTTATGAAGCACGGTGATAATGGCCCCCATCACGGTTGCCCGCAATCCCAGGTTCGAGACCACCAATCTGGGTGGCGTTGGCACCAGGCCCTCAATCCGCTGCAGGATAGGACCCACTAATATGTTGGCAAAATTCGTCACACTTCCGCCCAGCACGATCAACTCAGGATCAAAAGACACAGACAGATTGGCAACCGCAATCGCCAAATAGTCAACAATTTCATCAACGATGGCAGATGCCCATCTTTGTCCGCGTTGAGCGGATTCAAAGATATCTTCGGCGAGCAGATGATCGAGATCCGCCGCTTCACGCCTGGACTTTAGAACCGCGCGTGCCCGCCCAATCATCCCCGTGCCTGAGGCGACACTTTCCAACGCGCCAAAATCCAGATGGCTCTTTCCCAGAAACTCCCGGCCAGGGATCGAATGACCGATCTCACCCGAAGCCTCCCTGGAACCTCGGTAGAGACTCCCATCGATCATGATGCCGGCCCCAATTCCGGCGCCGATCACGATCAGGACCATATTTTGAGTATGTTGCCCCGCGCCGAACCAGTGTTCCCCCAGAGCCGCCAAATTTACATCGTTATCCACAGTGATTGGCAGCTTATAACGCTTGCTTAACCTGGCTTTAAGTGGAAAGTCTTTCCAATTCAAAGCATAAGCCCATTTGACGATCCCTTCTTTATGATGCGTAATACCCGGCGCGCCCACACCAATTCCGCGCACGTGCCGTCCTTTAAGCCCGGGGCTGGCAAGCAAGGCATCAATCAATTTTGTCAACAGATCGTAGCATTCCTCGCCAGACGCACCATGGCGCTCCATTTCCACTTCATCAATAATGTTGCCACCAATTTCTGAGATGGCGCCGTACATTTTTTTTGTGCCGCCCATGTCAACGCCAAGGACAACATAGCCATCTGCATTGAACTCCAGTAGAGGCCGTCGTCTCCCGCCGCTCCATTCGGTTTCCCCCTGCAGGCGAACAAAACCATCCTCGATCAGGCCATTCACGATGCGCATAACGGTGGGGAGGCTGACGCCGAGGCGCCGGGCAATGGTTGAACGGGCAATGGGGCTTTTCCGACGTATTAGTTCCAGGACGGCAGAGCGGTTAATTCCGCGCATCTCAGCGGAAGTAATGGTCGGTTGATGTGTCATGAGAAAGCTTGATTTTGGTGATTATTTACGACATGTAACAATTACTTACATCAAGTTAATTACTATTGTAGTGATTCCTGGAGAAAAGTCAAGGAGGAATTTGTGAAGGATGATTTTGGCAGGAGAATGATTGATTTGGGAAGCGCCTTGACGCCTTTCCTGTTTCCCCTTAAGATTGTCCAAATTATAGAACATTAATTCACCACGAAGATTCCTTTCTACCTTTGGGGATAATACCTTTCATATTTTAGTCTTCGCGTATTCCGTTTCTCAACGGTTCAAAGGATTCTTTGGTGGATAAAAAGGATTTCATATGGAACTCGGTTTAATTCGCAAAATAGACATTGATAACGAAATGCAGCAGTCGTATCTCGATTACGCCATGAGCGTGATCGTGGCGCGCGCCCTGCCCGATGCACGCGATGGACTCAAACCTGTGCAGCGCCGAATCTTGTATGCGATGTATGACATGGGCATCCGCGCGGACTCGGCTTATAAGAAGTCCGCTCGCATCGTGGGTGAAGTGCTCGGTAAATATCACCCGCATGGTGACTCGGCAGTGTACGAAGCCATGGCGCGCATGGCGCAGGATTTTTCCATGCGGACACTACTTGTGGATGGACAGGGCAACTTTGGTTCAGTGGATGGCGATCCGCCTGCTGCCATGCGTTATACCGAAGCGCGGCTTACATCCGCCGCGCTCGATATTTTGTTTGACCTCAATAAAAATACCGTTAACTTCAACGCGAATTTCGACGACACATTAACAGAGCCGAGCGTTCTGCCGGCCGCCTTGCCGAATCTTTTGGTGAACGGAGCGACGGGTATCGCCGTGGGAATGGCAACCTCCATTCCGCCGCATAATCTCGCCGAAGTGATAGATGCCATCGTGTACATGCTTGAGAAATACGAGAAGCTCGATGATGTTGATGTCGAAACGTTGATGGAATTCGTGCAGGGACCAGATTTCCCCACCGGCGGCGTCATCATTGAGGAGCAGGGCGAGAATGCCATTGAAGCCGCGTATGGTTCGGGGCGCGGCCGCGTCACAGTGCAGGCCAAGGCGCATGTAGAGGAAATGGAGCGCGGCAAGAATCGCATCATCGTCACCGAACTTCCATACATGGTCAACAAGTCCAGCCTGATCGAGCGTATCGCGGATCTGGCGCGCGAAGGTTATCTCGAAGGTCTCTCCGATCTGCGCGATGAATCTGACCGCCATGGGATGAGAATCGTTCTTGAAATGACGAAGAACGCCGATCCCGAAATCATTTTGCGCGACCTCTACAAACGCACGCCCATGCAGACCACGTTCAGCATCAATCTGCTGGCGCTCGTGGACGGCGAGCCGCGCACGTTAACGTTGAAGCAGGCGCTACGCGTCTATATCGAGCACAGGCTGACGGTCATAAAAAGACGCGCTGAATTTGATCTGGATAAAGCAAAAGCGCGCGCACATATCCTTGAGGGATATCTAATCGCATTAAAGAATCTGGATGAAGTGATCAACATCATTCGCAACGCATCAGACGTGGAAACTGCGCGCGGAAAACTAATGAAACGATTCAAGCTGACGGAACTCCAGGCGACCGCCATCCTTGACCTGCAATTGCGCAGGCTGGCGGCACTGGAACGGAAAAAGATCGAGACTGAGTACAGGGAAATGACCGCGATTATCAAGGATCTAGAAACGTTGTTGAAGTCCCCAAAGAAGATGCGCGGCGTGGTGGCGGAGGAATTGCTGAATGTGAAGGAGCAATATGGTGACCGACGCCGCACGCAGATCGTGAACCTGTCGAAATCGAAGGATGGCAAAGCGGCGAAGACACTGACCGCGCGCGACCTGCTGCCCCAACAACAGGTGTGGATCGGCGTAACGGAGGATGGGCTGGTCTCGCGCACACACGACGATAAACAACCGAAACATTCAGGCAATGACGCGCCGCGCTGGCTCGTGAAGGCTTCGACAACCGACACGGTTTACTTCGTGTCGAAATCGGGGCGGGCCGCGGCAGTAGCCGCACATATCATCCCACAGGCGGAGAGGTTAACGCATGGGACGATGTTTTATAAAGTGTCGCCACTCACGGAAAATGATTCAATGGCGGCTGTGTTCGCACTGCCCTCCAGAAAATCCGCATTGTCTGAAGAGACCTGCGTCATCACAACGACGAGATATGGCATGATCAAGAAAAGCCTCGTCAGTGAATTACCAGGGCCTTCCTCACAGGCATTTGTGCTTGTGAGAGTCAACGAAGGGGACAGGCTGATCTCGGTCGGTCTGACGGATGGCAAAACGAAGGATATTCTGCTCGCCACTGCGCAGGGCATGGCGATCCGCTTCAAGGAGGATGATGTGCGCCCGATGGGACTCGTCGCTGCGGGCGTGAACGGCATGAAGCTGGACGATAAGGATGAAGTAGTCGGCGTGGAAATTTTGCCGTCGGAAGGCGAAGTGTTCCTGATCACGAACGATGGCAAGGCCAAACGCGTCGGTGAAAAAGACTTCCCCATACAGGGGCGTTATGGCAAGGGAGTTATTGCCTGGGATCTGCCAGATAAAGTGAGACTGGCTGGCATCGCTGCGGATAAACCCAATCACATGGCGACGATCCACCTCACCAAAGGCGCGCCCAAGTCAACTCGTTTGGATGCGGTTGCCCTGCGCAAACGCGCCGCGACAAAGGGAGATGTGGTCGTTGAGGTAAAGCCCGGCGAGGAGGTGGTCTCCGTCAATGTGGGTTGGACGGTGGAGAGGTTTGTGGAGGAGCAGAAGGAAAAGCCAACGAAAGCTGCGGCGAAGATTTCGTCTCCGAATGGGAAAGGAAGTGGAAAGAGGAAAGAGAAAGCAGTGGCAAAGCCAAAGCACGTAGCAGCAAAGAAAGCAAAGCCTGCGAAGAAGAAGCCAACTACCAAAAAAGCTTCACCTGCAAAGAAGAAAAAGAAATAAGTCAAACTCTGGGACAACGAGCTATTTGTTGTCCCAGTTTATTTGGAGGTCAAGTGGATAATCCAAAACTTTTCATTTCATATAGCTGGTCATCTCCAGAACATGAGCAATGGGTACTAAAACTTGCTACAGAATTAAGAGAAAATGGTGTAGATGTTATTCTTGACAAATGGGATTTAAAAGAAGGTCAAGATGCTGACGCCTTCATGGAAAAAATGGTAACTGATGAGAGTGTGAAGAAAGTTATACTAATTTGTGATAAAGTTTATGCAGAAAAAGCGGACAAAAGAAAGGGTGGCGTAGGTACAGAGGCTCAAATTATCTCTCGTAAAATTTATGAAGCTACGGATCAAAGTAAATTTAGATCGGAAGAGCAC
>JAXIPJ010000146.1:0-39542 GCA_045402985.1 Anaerolineales bacterium | reverse complement strand
CTCCAGCTTTTGGTGAATTTCCTGTGTGCTCTTGGCGATCAGGAAGAGTCCGCCTCCCAGCAGGATCAAATCGCGGCCCGAGACGCCAAAATCTCCCACAGAAAAGAGGGTTTCCTCAAGGCCAATGATCCAGCGGAGGGAAAGCAAAAGTAAAAGACGAGTGAAAACAGCCAGCGCGATACCAGTCGTGCGCGCGCGCTGTTGTTGGTCTTGTGGCAACTTGCCAGCCAAAATCGAAATAAAGATTACATTGTCCACGCCCAGCACAAGCTCAAGCGCAACCAGCGTAAGAAACGCGATCCAGGTTTCCGGTTGTGTAAGCCAATCCATAATTAAATCTCCTTCAAAATATTGATGCGTCACAGTATAACCGAATCTTGTCCAAAGAATTCAGCGTTATGCTTTAATTCGCCGGACCTCACAGAATCTTCCAAAAAGACTTCCGAAGTCTGTAAATGCTATAATTAGCACGTACAAAATATGGCTTCCTTCCAGCTCAACACACTTTCGCAATCCTCCCTGCAAGATTATGTCGATTGCGCGCGGCGCTTCCAATTGCGCTATCTGGATCGTTTGTCCTATCCCGCGGTTGAAGCAGAGCCCGCGCTGGAAAATGAGAAACATCTACAGGAAGGCGAATATTTTCATCGGCTCGTGCAACAACATCTGATCGGCATCCCATCGGAACAAATTACAAAACTTGCCAATACACCGAACCTGCAAAAATGGTGGGAGAATTTTCAATTATTAAGTCAACAAAGCCTCACAGGTCTTACAAGTCAGTTGCCTGAAATAACGCTTTCTGCGCCGCTTGGTAACTATCGCCTGCTCGCCAAATATGACCTGATCGCCATGGAAAACGGCAAAGCCATCATCTACGATTGGAAAACTTATCGCAAGCGACCTCGCAATGAATGGCTCGCGGCGCGCCTGCAGACCCGCGTATATCGCGCCTTACTGGTCAGCGCCGGCGCTCATCTAAATAACGGCCAACCCTTCGAGCCAGAGCAAATTGAGATGATCTACTGGTTCGCAGATTTCCCAAATGAACCCGCACGATTCGAGTACACGTCTGCGCAGTACAAACGGGATTGGGATACGCTGACGAAACTTGCGGATGAGATCGCCTCGGCTCCTTCCTACCCCCTTACTGATGACCGTCAAAAGTGCGCTTACTGCTCTTACAGGTCCTACTGCGAGCGCGGCATTCGCGCGGGAGAGATGGACCAGGCTGAAACGGAAATGGAAGCGGAGGAGTTGTTCGACGTCAACTTCGAGCAGATCGGCGAGATCGCGTTTTAACACGTGGAGCGGATTGCCAATCCGCCTTACCGAATATAAATCCCTAGATGATTCGCCACCGGTCTTTCTCTTCCAGGGATGTAATTATCAATAGGTGAATTCATGATCACTGGCTGACCTTCCTCTCCTTCGATCACCATGGTCGAGGAGCCTCCGCCATCGAGACTCATTGCAATATACACGCCCTGGTCAATAAGGACCCTGGCCAGTTCCGCGAATGTCGCGCCACTGCTATAAAAGGGTTGGCGTCCATCCACCACGACCAGGTAAAGATAACGTCCATTTCTGTTGGTCCCAATTGCAGTGCGCGGTTCGACTCCTTTATCATTCAAGTCCGGTGCAACCTCACCTTTCAGCACGATCATACGGTCGCCCGAAATTGCGCTGTGAATATTATTTGGTGGATTGTTGAATGACAGTGCATTTCGGCGGCTGACGTATAACGTAGGCTTGACGCCAATCGTTGTCTGCACACCAGTGGAATAAACCTCCCCGTTCGATGCGCTAAGTCCCAGCGGTGCAACAGGATCACCAACATGTGGATAATAGTCTGCTGGGCTGCGTGACCACCAGGGTGAGAATCCATCTCCGTTGATCGCGATCTGTACATCAAATTCATCCAGGAATTGTGACGTCGTGCGCGCGTTCAACGGCGTTTCCCCATTTGAATCAGGCGGCGTAACAAGAAGCTTCATCCCCTTTGCCTTTGTATCTATTTTGATAATATGCGCGATCATTGGGCGCGGGATAAATTGAACGATGCGGCGATATGTCACACCTTCATATAACTCCCGTTTCGTTGGAAGCGGCGCGGGTCGGCCGCGGTCGTATAAGAAATAGCCGGCGGTACACAGGCTGAGTAAAATTAGTGAACTGACAATAATTCCTATTAATTTCATTCTTTTCATGATGAAGATTCTAACTTGAATTTCTAGCTGCTAAATTAATAACAAATAAGGGCAGATGGATATGTCTGCCCTTATTGGAAACCTCGTGGATTGCTTCTTGCGCCGCCGTCCCCGGCGGCCGGAGCCAGGGAATATTACACTACAAATTCCTGTTCGGCCTTGCGCATCGTCTTGAAGGATTCGATGGCAACTTCCAGCATGGACGTGTCGGGTTCGCGCGTCGTCAGGGATTGCAGAGCCAGATTCGGCTTGATGAGGAAGCGCACAATGGGCGAATTCAGGTGATTGGCCGTCCAGCGGATATATTCCACGGCGATACCTGCCAGAAACGGAATTAACAGGACGCGACTTGCCAGTCTCCAAAATATTGACAATGGGCCGAGCGCGGTGAAGACCAATATCGAAACCAACACCAGTGTCAGCATGAAGGCTGTGCCACAACGCGCATGTTCAATGGGATATTTCGCGACGATCTCAGGAGTCAGTTCCGCGCCAGCCTCGTAAGCGTTGATGGTCTTATGCTCCGCGCCGTGATAGCCAAAGAGGCGCCTCACATCCGGCATGAAACCAATCGCCCAGATATAACCAACCAGCAGGACAAGGCGCACAACGCCTTCCAGTAAATTGTTGAGCCACGCATTCCAACCCAGATAACTTTCAGCAAAACCGCCAATGCCCGCAGGCAGCAGGAAAAACAGTCCAATGCCAATGGAGAGGGATATGCCAAGCGTAAGATAAAGAGCAGGACCTTCGAGTTTTTCATCTTCGCCAGTCTGTGTGTTGGCAGAAAGCGTGAGAGCGCGCATTCCAAGGCCAAGCGCATCCCACAAGAGGATGACACCGCGCAGAAATGGAATTTTGGCAATGCGGGAACGATACACCGCTGCGAGATTTTCCTGGTGAACAACAATATTTCCGTCAGGCGCGCGCATGGCAATGGCGAGAGCTTTTTGCCCGCGCATCATCACGCCCTCAATAACAGCCTGTCCACCGTAGGTCATGATCTTGTCTTCCATATATTTATGTTTTCCTGTAAGGGCGGGGTTATCCCGCCCCGAGAAATGATGAGACCTGGACGAGAAGACCTCGCCCCTACCACTCATTTCGATTATTTCATATTATAGAAAAAGTGGATGAATGCATCGATACCTTTACGCCAGGTAGGCAGATGCAATTTCTCGTTGGGAGAATGGGCATTATCTTCAGGCAAGCCAAATCCCGTTAATACTGACTCAATCCCTGCATATTTTTGGAGTTGAACGACGACGCCAATCGACCCACCTTCGCGCTTGAAGAACGGACGCTTGCCCCAGGATTGTTCCAATCCTTTCGACATGGCTTCCACTCCGGCGCCGTTGCGTTCTGTGATAGCGAAACCTGAATTATGCAGGTTTTTGACTTCCCAGCGGATGGTCCTAGGAGCGTGCTTCTTCATGTATTTGACCATCTTCTTATGAATCTCTTCAGGTTCCTGATCGGGCACGAGGCGGCATGAGATCTTTGCCATTGCCCAGGCAGGCAACACTGTCTTGGAGCCTTCGCCGGTGAAACCAGAAAGCAAACCATTGACTTCCAAAGTTGGGCGAATGCTGACACGTTCCTCAGGAGTGTAATCGGGTTCTCCCCACAAAGCGGGAACACCTGTCTGTTTCAGGAAATGTTTCGCGGTCGTTGGCAGGCGGCCAATTTCGGCGCGCTCTGCTTTGCTCGATTTACGGACATTGTCGTAAAAGCCCGGCAGGTTGATGCGACCTTTTTTGTCATGCATGCCAGATACCAATTCTGCCAACGCCTGCGCCGGGTTGTGTACAGTGCCGCCAAACAGGCCGGAATGCAGATCACGGTCCGGGCCAAAGACGCGGATCTCAAAATAAGCCAGACCGCGCAGACCATAGGTGATGGTGGGAGAATCCTTATTGATCAACCCGGCATCCGGGTTGATGCAAATATCCGCTTTCAGCAAATTCTTATTCTTTTTGATGAACTCTCCAAGATTGAGTGAACCAATCTCCTCCTCCCCTTCGATCAACCATTTCAAATTGACCGGAAGCTGCCCGGTCTTCACAATGGCCTCAACCGCCTTGAGCGACGCGATCACCTGTCCCTTCATGTCTGACGAGCCGCGGGCATATAAATTATCGCCGCGCACCTCGCCTTTAAATGGATCACTCGTCCACAGCTCCAGTGGGTCGACAGGCTGCACATCATAATGTCCATAGACGAGGACAGTCGGCGCGTCTTTCCCCGCCTTGAGCTGTTCGCCGTATACCACGGGATGTCCGCCTGTTGGCAGGATCTGCACATTATCCATGCCAAGCGAACGCAGTTGCGCGGCGACCCATTCCGCACAGCGCTGGACATCCGCATTGTTTTCCGGGCTGGTGGAGATGGACGGAATGGCCAGGAATTCGATCAGTTCATCAAGAAACCGTCCATTATTCTGGTGGGCATATTCGAGCGCATTTTGTCGAGGGTCGGTCATATGATCTCCAATTATTGTGTAGGGGCGACCCTTCAGGATTGAGCAAAGTGATTTGCTTATCAGTGCGGGTCGCCCCTGCTAGCTATGGTGCGGATGTAGGAACTTCAGTTTGCTCGAGGGCGCGGCGCGTCAGTAAGTACCATTGAGTGAAAGTTGCAAGGCGATCACTTGGGTCATACAGAGGTGACATTTGCACGCCCTGCACTTCCGCGTCTACGCCGTATGAATAGACCGGCGCAAATAACGGCAGCGCGGGTAATTCCTTTGCGAATACAACCTGAAAGTTACGATAGAGGCGCGTGCGCAACGTGTAATCTGTGGTCACGCGCGCTTGTTCAAGATATTCGCTCGCCGCGCGGTTGTCCCATTGCGAGTAGTTCTGTCCGCCGATGGCTTCGGCCTGATGCCAGATGGGATAGGGGTCGGGGTCCGGGGTGCGCGAAAGGTCCATGTCAACGAAAGCCGCTTGATAGTCGCGCGAAGCAAGTGAGTCTAAAACAAGTTTATCGTAGGGTACAGCTTGCAAATCCACACGGACACCGATGGCGGCCCAGGCCTCCTGGATCTTCTGAGCGA
The DNA here is from genome assembly GCA_045402985.1 of Anaerolineales bacterium. Taxonomy (GTDB): domain Bacteria; phylum Chloroflexota; class Anaerolineae; order Anaerolineales; family Villigracilaceae; genus Defluviilinea. Next base: position 34,274 of record JAXIPJ010000146.1, on the reverse strand, counting down.
TCTGTGTATGCACAGCGTCGTCTGGATGCAGCATGCTGAAGACCAGCGGGGTGCCTTCCTTGGCGCGTACCTCCCCACCACCCGCAGGGATAACGTATCCCTCACCCTTCAATAAATTTATGGCTTCATCAGGGTTGTATTCAAAATGCTCGATGCCATCGTAATAGGCCCACGAGTTCGGGAGAATGGGACCATCGGTGACAATGGCCTGCCCCTGCAGAAATGAATTGATCAGATATGGACGATTCAGCGCCAACATGAGCGCGCGGCGCACCTTGGCATTTTGCAGGAAAACGACCTCAGGGTCGTTCAAATTTAACAGAACCATGCTCATTTTTGGCAGACGGCTGGTATATACCGATAGATTCGGCTCCTCCAATGCTGCGTCCAACACATCGCTCGTGATCTGACTCACCGAAAGCACGTCACCCTGCTTATAAGCATCCCATGCATCAGCAGAAGTTTGATAATAACGGAACACAACCTGTTCAATGAAGGGATCTGCCCCGTAATAATTCGTGGACAGAGTCAACACAACGCCGGTGATCTGACCGCCATCCACGATAAGATGATCGAACTTATACGGACCTGTGCCAACGGGACTGATATTGAAGTCTGCGTTTGCCAACTGTTCGGGTGGCACAGACTCAAGCAAATGCTTTGGCAGGACGCCAAAAGTCAAATAATCCATGAACGGGACATAGGGTTCGGGCAATGTAAACTTGAGATTCTTCTCGTCGAGAGCGGTGACTTCGATCTTGCCCCACAGGTCTTTAATATCCTGCGGATATAGAGAACCCGCGCTTTTCATCATTTCGATGGTGAAAATCACATCGTCGCTGGTGACAGCCGTCCCGTCGTGCCAGACCGCATTGGGTCGAATGGTGAAGTTGTAGACTGTCCCGTCTGGCATGACCCCCCAACCATCCGCCAGATCCGCGCGCGGTAAACCGTGCTCGTCGAAGCGAACAAGCCCGCTAAATAGCAAACGATCCACAGCGCGGTCAGAATCGTTGTTCCAATCCAAAAGCGGGTTGAGACGCCCCAATGAACCGACCAACCCTTCCGTGTAAACACCTCCCTGCTCGGGTTGCGGAAGAATCGGAATACCGCCTGAAGGCGCTTGCTGGCTTAATAGCAATACTGCCACAATGCCAAGCGTTATCAGGACGACCAGTATCTGCCAGCGTAATTGTTTCATATGGGACAAAAAGAAAGGCTCGTTCACCCCGCGGACCCTGCCGCGCGGAACAAACGGCCTTTCAGAAAAGTTCCATCAACCTATGGAGCTATGATCAGAAGCGTGAGGACCAGTGCAAAGAAAACAATGCTCAGGACAATGGTGATCCTGAACAAAGTGCGTTCAACACCACGGCGGGCAGTGAACACGCTTCCCGTATCAGCCCCGGTGAGACCCCCCAAGCCTGCACCCTTGCTTTGCAGGATTACACTCAGAATGAGAAGGACCGAGATTATAATCAGCGCGATATTCAGATAGTCAATCATTTAATAAAAGCCTCCTTTTAAGCGGTGACATTATACCTGCTAGGGAGAAAAACCGTCAACTTGAGGTCTCATGCAGGAAATCGTTGTCAATTTGCATATGCACACCCGCTATTCGGATGGCACAGGCACGCACAAGGATATTGCCCATGCCGCCATGAAGACCGCCCTGGACGCGGTCATTGTGACGGACCATAATGTGCTGGTGCAGGGTGTGGAGGGATACTACCAATTCAGTCTCTCCTCTCCGCTCAAATCAAAGACACGCCCCGTCCTTCTCCTGGTCGGACAGGAAGTTCACGACCAGGACCGCGACCCACAAAAGAACCATCTGCTGGTCTTCAACGCCAACCGGGACCTGTCATCTTTGGCAGACGATCCACAGGCATTGATCAACGGCGTGCGCGACGCAGGCGGGATCTGTTTCATCGCTCATCCAAAAGACCCGGAAGCTCCCGCTTTCAAAGAGGCCGACATTTCCTGGGAAGCCTGGGATGTGCAAGGCTACACGGGCATTGAGTTGTGGAACGGTTTAAGTGAGCTCAAAACTGTTGCACCAACCAAACTGCATGGGGCATTTTATGCCTACTTTCCTCACTTCATTGGGCAGCGTCCTATCCTTGAAACAGTGAATCGCTGGGACGAACTGCTTGCCAGCGGACGTCGCGTGGTGGCAATCGGTGGTTCGGATGCACACGCCATGCACATGAGGATGGGACCACTCCATCGTGTGATCTTTCCATATGAATTTCACTTCCGGACAGTGAATACACATGTCTTCATCCCACAGCCATTGACCGGAGACGTTCCAACGGACAAGAAGATGATCTACGATGCGCTGGCGGCTGGGCGTTGTTTTGTGGCATATGATCTGCCCGCTTCCACGCGTGGCTTCCGTTTCAACGCGAAGGGACGTGAGCAATCTGCGATCATGGGAGATGAAATTCCGGTGAAGGGCGGCGTGACTTTACAAGTGAGCCTGCCCAAGCCAGCGGATATACGGCTCATTCGGGATGGGAGAGTCGTGGGCACCTGGAACGAATCCTACGCTTATACCTATATCGCAACTGAGCCGGGAGCCTATCGCGTGGAGGTGGATCGAAATTATCTCGGCCGAAAACGCGGCTGGATCTATAGTAATCCGATCTATGTGAGATAGTTAGCCCCAGAGACGCCAAGTCGTAAGTCGGATTGGCAATCCGACCTACATGATACTGGACACAGCGTCTCAGAGAAAATAATTTGCAAAATCTCCTCGTCTCTGTGACTCAGTGGCAAAACATTATGTCATCCTTCCCCTACCAGCGCCTTGTCGTGGTCGGCACGACCAGCTCAGGCAAATCCACACTTGCGGAACAACTAGCGAAACGACTCGATCTCAACTTCATCGAACTCGACGCCCTGCACTGGGAAGCGGATTGGACAGAGATACCCCTCGAAGAGTTCCGTGAGCGTGTTGAAGATGCAACAAAAGCCGAACGCTGGGCCATCGCTGGGAATTATCATGTTGTGCGTGACATCATCTGGCCCAGAGCGGAAGCCGTCCTCTGGCTGGATTATTCGCTGGGCCGAATCTTCTGGCAACTGACGCGCCGCACCTTCACACGCTGGTGGACTCAGGAAGTGCTCTGGGGCAAAAATCGCGAAAGGCTTTGGCCACATTTCAAACTCTGGTCACAGGAGTCATTGTTTCATTGGCTGTTTAAAACATATTGGCGAAGAAAACGCGAATATCCAGAGTTATTCGCCTTGGCGGAACATGAGCATTTGAAAGTGATTCGGTTCAAACATCCGAAAGAAACAGAGGAGTGGATGAAAAAGATCTGATATGCAGACTCATTTGAACATAGATTTCAAAAAGTTGACCAGCCCAACACCTGAGATCGCGGCTTCATTAAGCAAATGGGAAAACGATCCGATGCTCATCCCGTTGATCCGCCCTAATGCAAACGAGGCGGACCTGCTGACAAGAAAATCCGTTACTGTGGATGACCTCATAAAGCGCATCCAACGCGATCACACTTATTTGATATATTCAGACGGAGAACTGATCGGCGAAATGGACTATTCCGTAGACCCTCCGCATGTTTACAAAAAGGAAAAAGGCACAGCCTGGATCGGCATCACCATTGGCGAAGAATCTGGTCGCGGCAAGGGGATTGGCTATCATGCGCTTCAATATTTGGAGGAAGAGATCAAACTACAAGGCTTGAAGCGCATCGAATTGGGTGTATTCGAATTTAATACCCCAGCTATTAAACTCTATCAAAAGTTAGGCTACAAACAGATCGCGCGCATAGAAGGCTTTACTTATTGGCAGGGCAAAATGTGGCAGGATATCCGCATGGAAAAGTATCCCTAATATTGGAGTGAATTAGATTCATGACAGATCCATCCGCCTCCTCAAATAGACTCGACCTGCGAGTCATCTTTGAAACTCCGATCCGGCAATTCGTGCCCTGGCTGGCAATGGTTCTGCTTGTGACATGGGCAGGCTACCCCGGAGTCGTTTGCGTCACACCGATGGCATGGCTGATCGCGCTGCGTGTTGGAAATCTTTGTGTTTGGACATCAAAGAGCACGCTTTCCTCGCGCCGTTTGACTGAGGCCGCGTTGGCAGGTGGATTGCTTGGATTTTTACAAGGCTTGCTTTTTGCAGTCATTATCACACTGCTGGAACCCATCAATGCCGATGAGCGAACCAGGACGATCATTCTCACGCTGATCATCATCGTTGCAGGGATTTTTGCTGGTGCAGGTCTTTCCTTTGTAACTGCTTATCTTAACGAGCGGCGAAGAAATCGAGCCGTGGCGTGAACCCGGATAATACGAATAGCTGGAAAGGCTTTGGAAAATTGTCTTTTGGTCTGGATGGGAATATAATCTGTAGATAAGTAATAATACAGTCTGTATGCTGCATAATCACCCTATAATATTATACAGCTGCTGGCTGTATAAATCATAGTTGGGCGCTTACTACTATCACAGGAGAACAAAATGAATTCAGCATTAGATAAAATCCTAGGTGTAGCAGCCAAAATAAAAACGCCTCTGACTTTGTCAGGAATGATAGTAAGTATTCTGTACCTCCTATACAAACAAATACTTTCACTAGATATCTTCGAAAATGTTGGAGCTATCTCGACCTTTGCCATTATTCAGAATATTCTTGACCGACTGTTTTGGTTGGCAATTCTAGCAATGATACTGGGTGTGGCAAGTTATCTAACGACGTTCATTGTAAATCGCAGAGCATCAAATAGTTCTTCCAATGTCTCACTCATAGATGCATCTTTAGATCCAAAAGACAGCCCTTATGACCAGACCAGTGAAAATGGGAAAAAGCGAATTAAACCTAAGGCTAAAGCAACAAATGCTGGAGGACACAAGAAGTGATCAACATAGATGAAATCAACAAAGAATATTACGATTTTCCTACTATTGATTTTAAGTTCCAGAATACAGGTAATGCAACAGCCTTATTATGGCAATTTACGATCGATATTCTTCAGGCAAAAGTTAATACGACTCCTGATTTAAGTTTTATTACCCACGTTTCTGGTAACAATCTTGAATTCAAGGTAGACAACTTCGGATGGGGGACTGCCCGAAATTGTGTTATTGAGTTACTTGAACCTAATATTGGAATTCTATTTTTGCCATCACTTAGACAATTCAATATCAACATCACATCTGGAGAAAGTGCATCGTTTACTCTAAAGGCGCAAGATTTCGACCAAACCAAGTTTCAGGAGCTTCTCAATAATCCTGTAAAGCGTAACAGTTCTCAAGTGAGCATTTTTTCTTTATTTGGCTCAGAAAAAGAAGAAAATCAAGAATCTTCATCAATGATCGAACTTGATACAATAAAGGCTCGCTGGAATTGTATAGGTGATGATGGTCAAAATCATAGTGGTATTTCTAATATTAGAATTTCAGGTCACTACTCAATCGGAATGACTCGAGATGGATTCGTCATAACTAATGAGTATTCCATAAATTATGGGATGATGCTAAGTGACACTACCTACATCTCAATGATAGATCCATCTAAAGGTACTCAAACAAGGCAATATCCAATTTCCCGACAAATTCCTCCAGGTGGAGTTGAACGTTTCCATATTATGGTAGGAGCAACAATGTCTTGTGACCTAATGCTCAAATTTAGATTCGCTATAGATAAATCTAAAGTGTTGGAATCAGAGGAGTTTGCAATTCAGATCTATAACCCTCGAAATTCAAGATTTAGAGACTACAGTGATGGGGATCAGCTTGAAAGACAAATAGAAGAATTGGAAAGAAAAATCAAAGGATATGCTCAACCTAGTGAAAACATCCATAGCGGCTACCGGGAAAAAGTAGAAATTGAACGTTTAAGACGTCGGGCTAAGACTTATCCTTTCACCCATCTTGAAAACGATACAGACAAATATGAATAGACGGCGCCCAACACAGCGTGCAGTGGACAACTGGGAGTCTGCGCGTTTTTTGAGCTTTTTCGTGGCTCTAACAGGATTCCGTTTCCAAACTTTTGTCTCCCCAGTCACCGCTAACGCGGGCCGTTGGACATCACAATATATGATTGATTTTGAATCAAAAGTAAAAAAATGGTTTTCGAATCACGGGTACGAAATTAGTAAGATACCCGAAAGCAGTGAGGAATCGCCAGATTTTTTGATTGCTGACGATACTTCTATATTTTTACTGGAGTTAAAAATAAAGTTTCCCTCGGAAGAAGAGATTGATGAGAGAAGACAAATATTATCAAGTGGCGAAATACACAACATCGACGAGAAAATTGCCTTCCAAAAAGGATTATCTAAGATCGTCTCGAAAGCAAAAAATCAGCTCAAGAATTATAAAAAAGGGGAAGATATCCTGAGGTTGGCGTGGCTATTGTCGACAGGTCACTTGGCAGAACCGCGTTTAGATCAATTTGAAACAACACTGTATGGTTCAACATACCTTCATACAACTGAAAGGTATGGTAATTGTTATTTCTTCTACAATAGTGATTTCTTCAAATATCGCTATGTGTTAGATGCAGCAATCGTCTCGACGGCATCGAAGGGAAAGTTATTACTTAACCCATTGTCTCCTCGCTATTCAAGAATGAAAAACAGTTCATTGATTAAGCATTTCACAGAAGGTTCTATCATCGACCCAATTGAGCTTGAGGAGGAAGGAAAAGCCTTTATTGTAGATAGCGACGTACATCGTGCTGATGAACAAGCTGTCCTACAATATCTGAAAGAAAAGTACAAAACCAATAAAATTGCAGTTGTCGAGATGCATTATATGTCTGGAACCATGGATTTCTGAATTGGCAGAATGATGCCTAACACATCATGCATCCGACTGGTAAGCAGTTTGCGCGGCTTGAAGCGGGTTCCGTTAAAGTGGCGTTGTCTCGTCCCATCCACCATGCGTAGAGAGCGGTCTAAACAAACGCGAGTCGTTAGCCTGCTCTAATCGACGAAAAGATACGGATGTCAATTCTCGTGAAGGTTTCAATTCTCGATGACTATTTCGACACGCTTCGTACTCTCCAGTGCTTTCGCAAACTGGAAGGACACGAGGTGGCGATCTGGAACGATCACATGCAGGATATCGACACCCTCGCCGCGCGCCTTAAGGACACTGAGGTTCTCGTGTTGATCCGCGAACGTACGCAAATCCGTGAGCCGTTGCTCGAACGCCTCGACGCCCTGCGACTCATCAGTCAGCGCAGTGTTTACCCTCATATCGATATCGAGGCGTGTACGCGTCGCGGTGTTATCGTATCGTCTGATCAACATGCAGGTAGTCCATCCTATGCCGCTGCAGAACTAACGTGGGGATTGATCATTGCTGCCATGCGTCAGATTCCCCAGCAGATGTTCGCGCTTCGCGCCGGTACCTGGCAGATTGGGGTTGGCAACAGCCTCCGCGGCAAGACCTTGGGAATCTACGGATATGGAAGGATTGGTGCGACGGTAGCAGGCTACGGAAAAGCCTTCGGGATAAATGTTATAGTGTGGGCGAGCGAGGCATCGCTGGAGCGTGCGCGCAACGATGGCTATTCGGTGGCATCAGATAAGCGCGCATTCTTCGAATCGTGCGATGTAATCTCCCTGCATATGCGACTGGTAAAGGAAACTCGAGGCATCGTCACCAAAGAGGATCTTTCGCACATGAAACCCACTGCTTTGCTGGTCAATACAAGCCGGGCGCCTCTGATTGAAGCAGGTGCCCTTGTCCATGCTTTACGCGCGGGACGACCAGGTATGGCTGCCCTGGATGTTTACGAAGACGAACCGTTACGAGATCCCGACCATCCGCTGCTGAAAATGGATAACGTTGTGTGCACACCGCACATCGGATACGTGACACGGGATGAATATGAAATCCAGTTTTCGGATATCTTCGATCAGATCACCGCCTACGCGGCAGGTCAACCGACCAACGTGGTGAACCCGAAAGTCTTCGACGTGTTGAGAAGCCGAAGAACATCCTGATTGCCGAAAGATGCCACTAGTCTGTTCCAAATATGTACGAGTCCAGAAAGGTGTTGCGGAATTTGCCATGCGGATCGTAATAGCGGAGCAGGTCTTGAAAATCCGGCAGCCTCTCGTAGAAAGCCTGCACTTGCACTGGGGGCAGAGTAAACAGCTTACCCCAATGAGGGCGAGCCCGGAACGGCGCGAGCTGCTCTTCAATCAGCGGGAGCAGTTGCTTTACTGATGGCCAGTCTTTTATCCAGGTAAAGTGAATCGCAACACAGGGCTGCTGGTAACAGGGACTCATCCATAATGAGTCCGCGGCGATAGTCCGTATTTCTGAAATTTGCAGAAGCGGGACCAGGTGGTCGCGTATGCGATTGATCGCCTGAATGGCTGAGATGGCATATTGCCGCGGTATTAGATACTCGGTTTGCAACTCCTCGCCACTGCTGGGCGTAAAACCGATACGGAAATGGGGCAAGCGTTCATACCAGGGACCAGGAATGTTCATCTGTTCGGTGCAATTTTCCGCAGACATGGTAATAATCGGATGACGATGAGTGGGTGCCGGCCTGGCCCCAAAAAAAGTGGAGGACTCCGCGCCAGCCGACTCCTCCGTAAACCGCCGCTTTAACCAGACCTGGTTGAAACTCTCGTTTTGCCAATCGGTAAAAAGACTGACGCTGTAGGCGCTCCCAGTGATCTCATCAAAATGATTTTCCAGTTGCGTCAGGGGAAGGTTTTCGTATACCTCCTGACTCATATCAAACGTTGGCTCGATCTTGAGCGTGAGCTTCATAACCGCCCCTAACCCTCCCAGCCCAACAACCGCCCCTTGAAACTGTTCGCCGTGTTGTTCGCGGGAAAGTGATATCAAATCACCCCTGGCGTTGACAAATTCCATAGCTACTACCGCTGTAGCCAGATTGCCATTGTTATTACCTGAACCATGCGTCGCAGTCGCACAAGCCCCGGCAACCGAGATATGCGGCAGCGAAGCCAAATTGTGCAGGGCATAACCTTCACGCTGACCGTACTGGCAAAGCGGACCATATCTGACCCCACCCTCGATTGTCACCGTGTGGCGTTCGCGGTCCAGGGCTATCACCTGATCGAGATGTTCCAGAGAGATGAGATCCTCATTGCAGTCAGCAATCCCATTGAAGGAATGGCGACTGCCGAGTACTCTAAGTTTGTCGCAGCGGCTCACCAATTCCTGCACATGTTCGATCGTTGCAGGACGGTGCAATCTAGCTGCGCTATACGTATAATTGCCTGCCCAATTCTGTTGTTTCTCAGGCACCTTTAGATTCCTTTCGATGGAAATAAAAAAACAGTTTTCTAAAATAGAGTTCCGAATGTCGATTAAGCGATGATGTGGTGTATTTCATTAATTCTGCAAAAGCAAAACTGCGACTATGGTATTACCGAAAAATTAATTTCAATACTTCCTCAACCCTATCACCAGGCGCGTCAATCCCAGCGCGGCGAGCAGGATCAATCCTACCGCAACTTCAAAAGCAAGTCTATTAATACGAATATATAAGCTCAATAACGCTAGCCCAAACCCCAGTCCGGCCACGATGCCTACGCGCTCCAGATGACGACGCTCCATACCCTGCACGTCATCCGTGCGTGCGGCATAACTGAGGCGTCTCGCGAAATCGGACAGGTCCCAACCAAGCAAGCCGCCCAGCGCGCCGAGCAACATCCATATTGTGGGGAATTGAAGCCAGACTCCTACTGCCGCTCCGATGAGTGTGATGAATAAAGCTACTGACGAGAACCAATACAACTTTCGCCAATGCGCGAGCAGCCAGACGATTCCCAAGATCAAAAGCCAGCGCGCGGGATTGGTCAGCCCTGCCTGCGAATATCCATATGAAAGCGAGACTGTTCCCAAAATGATGCTTAATGCCATTGCAGCAATTGTCATTCATTACTCCAACAAATCCGCTGGTTGAGGAAGACTCGTTGGTCGAGTAGGCGGTGTTCGTTCCGCCGTATCGAGACCACTAAGTAATCAAGATATCTTTGGTTATTGGTGGTCTCGATATGCCCTCGAAAATCACTCGGGGCTACTCGACCATCGGGGTAATTCAACATTTATCTCCCAACCGCGCGCAACCAAGCAGGCGGACGACTCAACTTGCGTTTTACCACGAGATCAAACGGTTCGGACACATCCCAATCCAATATCTGAATACCTGCCCGCTGCACCTTTTGCAATAACAAGGCGCGCTCCATGTGGATCACGCGCCCAGCCAGTTCCACATTTCGATTCTTTGGCAAATAGGAAAGTTCAAACTTCACAGGGTTCGGGCTGACCGTCAACACCTGATAACCCTGCGCGCGCAAATAGACGAGCGGCATCAGGTCATCCTCATGCAACGGCGAAACCAAAATGATCTGAGACTTCGACGGGAATAAACGCGTCGGCAAATGCTGAAGGTCCGAAAATATATCACTCCCTCCAGGTCTTGCATGCGCCAGAGAATGCAAAATGCGCTCGCGTTGCACTTTTCCATAACCGGGCAACGTCCAGCGCAGGAACGCGGCATACACCAGCAAGCCCACCCGATTGCCCTGAGCCAGCAACGCGTCAGCCAACGCCGCGGAGGCTTGCACGGAATATTCAAACAGCGAATGACCGCGCGCAAATTCATTTGTCCGCAAGCGCCCATCCAGAATGATCCCAACATCTGCCACGCGCTCCTGCTGGAACTCGTTCGAATACAACACATCCTGCTGATGCGCGCTGACGCGCCAATTGATGATACGCGGCGAATCACCCTGTTGATACTCGCGCACGCCGAAGAACTCCGTGCCGGTGCCGCCGGCGCGCGCGGGGATTGTCCCTGCGTAGACGCGTGTCCGACGCGGGCGGATCGCAACATGACGGAGACGCGTCACAGGCGGGAAGACGAACAACTGTCCCTTCGCTTCAATCTGGATCTCGCGGCTGGTGACCGCTAAATGATCGTTAACCTTCGCCCGAACGAATTCGAAGCCATATCCGCCACGCGGCCCTGAAACAGTATACCCAAAGGTGTAAGAACCCCCTTTCGCAAGCCTCACCAGGTGGCGGCTGAGTCCAGACCGGATCGTCAAATCCGGTGGCAAAACATCCTCCAACAAAACTTCCTCGATGTGTGATCCACGATTGGTGACTGTCACCGTCACGACGACATCTGCATGCGGCGATGTGCGTTCCACGCTTAAATGTCGCGTGGCTTCGAGTTTGATCTGCTCAGGCGTAAATAAGAATCCGGCTAACAGATAAACCACAAAAGGTAAGGCAAGCGCGATGAACTCACCGCGCACAGTTGCGATGCCTGTCAGCAGGAGACCGTAAGTGATAAAGCCAAGAAGAAGTGAACGGGACATAATTTCGCTCCATCACCCCCAGCCCTTCCCCATTTGGGGGAAGGGCTGGGGATGAGGGCTATTTCACCACAGGCACAGGAGTCTTCTGAACTGAATCGCGAATGACATCGTCCGTCACCGAGTGCGCCATCCAGTATTCAGGTTGAAGGATCACACGATGACCCAACACAGGCATTGCATAACGTTTGATGTCATCAGGAATGATAAAGTCACGGCCATCGAGCGCGGCGTTGGCGCGCGCCATCTTGAGGAATGCCAGCGAACCGCGCGGGCTGGCTCCAACCGCCACGCGACGATCGGTACGTGTGGCATGCACCAGAGACGCGATGTAGTTCTCGAGGTCAGCATCCACATGGACAGTTTCCACCGCTGCGCGCAATTCAAGCAATTGATCGGCGGTCGTGATCTCACGCAATGGAACTTCATCCTGTCTGCGTTCGCGGCGGCGGCGTAATATCAGTTGCTCCTCTTCCAGGTTTGGATAACCCACCATAAGTTTCAGCATGAAGCGATCCAGTTGCGCTTCGGGCAGGGGAAACGTGCCTTCGTATTCAATTGGGTTTTGTGTGGCAAGCACAAGGAAAGGTTCAGGCAAGGGCAGCGATTCTCCCTCAATGGTCACCTGCCCCTCCTGCATGGCTTCCAACAAAGCGGATTGTGTTTTCGGTGAGGCACGGTTAATTTCATCTGCAAGAATGATATTGGCAAACAAGGGTCCCTTGCGAAGTTCAAATTCATTTTTCATGCGGTTGAATATATATCCACCAGTAATATCACCGGGCAGGAGATCAGGCGTAAACTGAATGCGTTTGAAGTCCAGGCCAAGTGCTTTTGCAAAACTGCGCGCAATTAAGGTTTTGCCAAGGCCGGGAAAATCTTCGAGCAGGATATGTCCGCCCGCCAGCACGGCTGCCATCATCATTTCGAGCAAGGGGCGCTTTCCAACTACGGCGCGCTCCACCTCGGCGATCACTTGTTTGGTCGTTGCTGAAACATTGTTTAGATCTGCCACGATTAACTCCGATGAACAGAATTAACCACAGAGGCACAGGGCACAGAGATAAAATTTAGGTCTGTGTGAGTCAGTGCCCAAGTAGTTTGTCTTTTGATTCGGTCCTGGATTCAAGAAATTCGATCACCTCTGCCACATCATGATCCAGCGAAGTTTTTGAAGGCGGGATAAAATATCGATTGCCTGTATTTGGAAATTCAGCGAAGGAACCGTGCAATCCTTTTTCGAGATATCGCTGCATCTCAGGGGTTGGCTCCCAACCCTCTCCGGTGAGGGGCGCAAAAACGGAACGCGGTTTCCCATTGCCGCGCTGCACAAGGATATCGTGAGCCAGCCTGCCCAGCCTGTTCGCAACCAGCCATTTGAAATATATCCCCTTATTCGATTTCTGCAGCGACATTGCCAGGCCTTCCACTTTCCCGCGCTCGCCCCGTGTGGGAGTGAAGAGCTTTCTGGATGGTTTTATATCAGGCAGAAGGCTCTTTCCGAGGATGATCAAAACCACCAGCAGGATCCCAATCCACCAGATCACCTGATGCGTGGAAAGATATAACAGACCCAGCAACCAAAAAATATACGCGATGGGAACGACAATCAATTCATTGACAATACCGCGCAAGGGGAATGCCAGCAATGCGGCAATGACAACCACACCAGCTACTGCCAACCAGCGTCCCCATTTCATACCGCTTCTCCGCAATAATGCAGGATCGTCGTGAGGCAGGCAACTGCTTCGTTGATCGATGTCGAATCCGACCGATGGCCGCCGTACCGAACCTTTTCAAACAACCGCGTGAGCCTGCGCACCGCATCGCCCGGCAAGCCAGCTTGTTCGAGACGCCCGGCGAATTCATTGGGCGTCATGTCAACGCCTCGATTCAAATTTCGTTTATCCGCCACCACATCACTCATGCGAAAATAACAATTGATGATTACGTCAGTCGAGTCACGTCCAGAAGAGAGGTCGCGCAGCGAAGAACGCGCGATACCCGCAATCTTCTTGAAAGATGGCTCTGCATCGGCGGCATTCATTTCCTTCCAGAAAACATACAATCTCCGCGCAACAATGATCAGCAAGATGGCAATCCCAAAACTGATCAGATAGGAGGTCAACGAAACGCTTTGCGGCGGGATAAATTCGGGAACAGGCTCACCGCTGGAGGCGGAGCCGGGAGCCCCATCTGCCCCGAGCAGGTTCAAGCTCATCTGAGTCAGCAATTCGCGATAGCGCGTGAAAATAATATATAGCGCCCAATACGTGATCCCCACTCGGATCATGATCAGGAACAATCGCTTGCGCAATTCAGGCGACAACAGAGCGCCGATTAACACGACCATGAAAAGCACCAAAGCAAAAACGCTGATCTGCATCCATGCCGGTGAATCAACGTTTGAGTCTATTGCCACGGGTAAAACGAATTTAGGATCGCCCGCCTCCTCCCGACTAAAGGATCGGGCAGCGCGAAAGGGAACATTGTTCAGCCCAATGGCAAGCACCGTTAAAGCCCCCAACGCAAGGATGGACACCACCAGGATCAATCGCTTATTTTCAAGGAGGGAGCGCATGTCTGTAATCGAATTTTACCATTGGGACTATAATATTAAATACCCTCCATATGACTGATTCTACGACAGACCATTCATGTGACGCTCCACTCCACCCACAAGCCGCAGAAGGACTCCGCTTATTCAACGCGGGCGAATACTTCGAAGCACACGAAGCCCTGGAAGCCGCCTGGCTGGAGGAGCAGGGAAAAGTCCGCGAGCTATATCGAGGCATTCTACAAATTGCGGTCGTTTATCTACACGCGACGCGCAGGAACTACAACGGCGTGATCAAAGTCTATGGGCGAAGTCAGAAGTGGCTCAAGGATTGGCCTGAACTTTGCAGGGGCATTCACGTGGCTCAACTGCAGAAGGATGCGGCTTCGGTCGTCAACGAGATAGAGAAGCTTGGCATTCAGAATATTTCTCAATTCGATAATTCACTGCTAAAACCAGTCCAATGGAATGAGAACTCGCCTGAAAAAAAACACGTTTACATCTGCGACCGATGCGGCCACAAGATGCACGAAAAGAACTGCAAAGTGACTTGTCCCAACTGCGGAAATCGATTCGATTGTTCGGATCTGAATATTTATTTTGATTGAAGTATTCGCACTTCGTCTGCGTTCGACAAACACTCGCTCCGCTCACATCGTCCCGATTTCCTTCGGGAGCGCGAGAAGCTATCGCACAATTCGAAACGTCTTCACACTTTGCTCAAACGTTGATAACATCTCATAAAATTCCTTGATCTCGGCAGAATATCTCACATACCAAATTACACTTCCGTCCTGAAACACAAACAACAGATCATTCGTCGAAACATTGTTGTTGTGTCCTTCAAATATTAAGCGATACGCTTCCGTTGAGTTGATAAGGACCTTTCGTCGTTCAGCCATGTTTATATCCGCTGGAATATTTGACAGCCTGGAATCAACAAACGTATCCAGCGAATCTGATGTCAACGGCTCGAAGGAAACGGTCACAAACATTTCATACGCAGACGAGTCTGATGTGGCGCCTATCAAGGCCATTTCCAACAGGACCGAGTTCCCGGAAACGCCAGAGACGCCCGAGCTTGTACTTTGAAATCCAGATGGCAGCCACAGTTCAACCAGCGCCGTACGGTGCTGAGTCCAGCCACTTGGGATCAATTGTTCATATGGAACGGGCGTAGACGTAACTGTGGATGTTATCGTGGGGATCACAAATGGCGTGGAGGTTGATTCGGGGACAGGAGTATTTGCAGGAGGTTGGGAAAAGCCTAAACCTCCTCGAAAAACAAACCAGCCAGTCACCGCAAAGAACAGGCAGGCAGCCGCTACCAGCCCACCAAGAATTGCCAATTGAGAGGTGGTCATACCAAAATATTTACGGTTTTCAGTCATCAGTCCTCCACTTTTTAAAAGGATAACAAGGTAAGCTCAAGCCGCCGTCTTCGGCGGCGAATTTCAAGTAAGCCCCGCGCCGCCCCCATTGGGGGTGCTCCGCGAAGTACAGCGCAAGTAGCAATCTCATCTACATACTTTTATATGCACCAAACTTACTGGTATCTTACTCCCTCACACACTGCATTGACCGTTTTAACATCATGACTGAACCCAGTAGCTCACCAGAAGCACGGATGGCGACATCTTTAACAAAAAACTGGCTGGAATATCTTCAGCCAGTTTTTTGTTTTATTTGTCCGCCAATTTCGGATTTGCCTCTGCCTGGGCAACCGCGTGTATTTCAGCAAAGTGTTTTGTCAGGATTTGTTCCGGCTGCTCTTCAAGTTTTCTCCAGAATTTTTCAACCACGACAGGGCTGATGAGGGCCGAGTAGACCAGCCCAAAAGGTTAAGGGTACAATCCAGCCATGGAACTCTTATTTGTTCTTAATTCGATTACGCCGTTAAAATCTGTACGCCTATTATTCAAAGACCTACAACCTTAATTTGATTGTAATAATATTATGTCCAGTGGAATAATTATACAATTATTACAGAAAGCAATTGACTCACGCGAAGCATTATTTGACGCGGAGCATGAGACAGCTTTCCGTATTTTCAATGGATTTACGGAGGGAAACCCGCACCTCTCACTGGACCTATACGCAGGTTCCGTTGTTTTTCACAACTACCACTCTGACGCGTCTGCGGGCATGACACTGGTCAATGAAGCAGTGGAAGTCGTCCAGCATCATCCGCGTCTATCAAATTGGCTACGCGCTGGAATTGTAAAGTCGCGTCATAGCACTGCACAAGACGATAGACGCGGAAAACTTCTGTTTGGCACATCTGCAGATCGCAAGATCAAAGAACATGGAGTCTGGTACGCCATTGACCTAACAATGAACCGCGATGCGAGCCTCTATCTCGATACGCGTCATTTGCGGAAATGGCTCATTGATCATATGAAAAACAAAAGCGTATTGAATGCCTTTGCATACACTGGCAGCTTCGGCGTCGCCGCGTTGACAGGCGGAGCCCGCCGCGTCGTCCAGCTTGACCGCAATGGTCAATTCCTACATCTCGCGAAAGATTCCTACGCGCTGAATGGCTTCCCCATCCGCAAGAATGATTTCCTCACTGATGATTTTTTCCCCGCCGTCGGCAGATTTAAACGCTCAAGCACAACTTTCGATTGCGTGTTGATCGATCCGCCATTTTTTTCCAGCACCTCCAAAGGCAGAGTAGATCAGGAAGCGGATAGCGCGCGGCTGATCAACAAGGTGCGGCCGCTCATCAAAGATGGTGGCCATTTGATCGCAATCAATAATGCCTTATACGTAAGTGGCAGGGAATTTATGCAAACACTTGAGTCATTATGCAAGGATGGGTATCTGAAAATCGAAGAGCTCATCCCAGTGCCGGAAGATTTCGTGGGCTACAACAACATCGGCATTCCCATTACTGACCCGGCCCCATTTAATCATTCCACAAAGATCGCTGTGCTGGAAGTAAAAAAGAAAATCAAAAGTTGATGGAGACAGGATGAACAACAAACAGATCGTAGAAAACTTCTGGCTGACCATGGCGACAAACGACTTTTACGCAGCAGCCCAACTTCTGCACGATGACTATATTCTGGTATGGCCGCAATCTGGTGAACGCATCCGCGGCATGGATAATTTTGCAGCCATCAACACGAATTATCCTTCTGAAGGAGAATGGCGATTCACCATCCATCAGATCGTCGTAGAAGGAGATGTGGTTGTCACAGACGTCACCGCCACAGATGGAAAAATGATCGGCCGCGCCATCACCTTCTCAACGATCCGGGATGGGAAAATATGGAAGCAAGTTGAATTCTGGCCCGATCCCTTCGAAGCACCCACTTGGAGAGCACAATGGGTAGAAAAGATGGAGTGAATACCGATTGCTCTCGGCAGCTGGAGCATCCCCTAACGCGACATTTATGTCGCCCTACGCACATGGAATAGGTTTAACTTATGGACATCACACAAACTTTATATGTGACGGATCCCAAAGATTGGCGCAAGTGGCTTAAAAAACACTACAAGACCGAAAAAGAGGTCTGGCTCATCTACTACAAAAAAGAGACTGGCAAGCCGCGCATCGCCTACAACGACGCGGTAGAGGAGGCTCTATGCTACGGCTGGATCGACAGCATTGTCAAAACCCTGGATAAAGAACGGACCGTCCAACGATTTTCGCCGAGAAAGCCTAATGCCAAATATTCACAGGCGAACATCGAGCGTTTACGGGCTTTGATATCACAGAAAAAAGTGATCAAAGAAGTGGCAGAATCGCTGAGTGATGTATTGAGTGAAAAATTAAAAACCGCGCCTGATATCTTGAAAGCCATAAAAGCCAACAAAGAAGCATGGAAGAACTTCCAGAAATTCTCAGAGGCTTACCAGCGCATACGAATTGCCTTCATCGAAGGCGCTAGAAAAAGACCGCAGGAATTCGAAAAACGCCTGCGACATTTTATCCAAATGACAGAAAAGAACAAAATGTTTGGTTTTGGCGGGATTGAAAAACATTATTGAGCTTTAAAACTGCTAACAATACACAGAGCGTAACTTGATACCAAAATTATCCTACACAGTTTGGTTTAGTCAACGCACAGGCAGTAGTCTCTTGTGTAAAACGTTGGAATTGACGGATATTGCAGGCAAGCCCAACGAATGGCTGGTCCACAAGCCCAACTTGCTTGTAGATTACAACCAACCAAATCACGATGAACTTCAAAAACATATATGGGAAATCGGAAGCACATCGAATGGGGTATTTGGGTTGAAACATTCGTACTGCGAACCTCAGATTAGTCAGCTTATTGAGACGTTTCGTAAGTTCCCCAATTGTCCACAAAACGAACACAATCGGACAGCAATATGGGAACATGCCTTCCCGAACCATCGCCATATTCTCATGACGCGGCGCAACAAGGTTCGGCTGGCGGTTTCATGGTGGAAAGCCATCCAAACACAGGAATGGTACAGGCTTCAAGGAAATAAGCCGCAACCTAAGGAACTCTCTGAGGCTTATTCCTTTGATGCAATCAATCATCTGTACGCGGAAGCTTCAATGCGCGAAGCGGGATTACAGGAATTCTTCGCCGAGGGAAATATTGTCCCATTGACCATTGTGTATGAGGATTTTATTCAGGAATATGAGCGGAGCATCCGCTTGATCCTCGATTATCTCGGGCTCGAGGTGGCTTCCGCAAAAATAGATAAGCCTTACTTCACAAAACTTGCGGATGAAATTTCAGAGGAATGGGCTCAACGATTCCGTGCAGAACGCCAGAATGGCTGGCCCAATGTCGGCTGGTAGGAAGTCTACATTTATTAATAACAACAGCCAGGTTCATCCGGAACCTGGCTGTTGGTCCTGCACTCTATTTCAGTTCTAAAAGTGTGTTTTCCTCAAACTGCTACAAGTTCGGGGGTCAATAAGCGGTATAGCTCAATTTCGGCCTGGGCCGCAGGAATTGACATGGCACAACTCCACTCGCCGATCAGCGCGTGCTGTGATCGTTTCAGGATCGCCTGCTCATCCAGATTCAGAGAATGGCCCAGCCGATAGGTCGCCAGACTACGGATCACCCGAAAAAGCGATTCCGTTAGGCCATCTTTCAGCCATTCCATCAGCAACGTTTTTCGTTCGCGACGGTCATCTGGGAGTGGGTCACCAGGATTGGACAAAATGCCCAGCATCTTCTTGAAATCAGCTTTGCGGGTAGGAAGCCTCAGGCGGGTTTCCAGCATATCGTCTGCCGGCACCCAAACGGTCATATCGCCAATTTGGATTGCGTAGTACATGATAACCTGACCAGATAAGGCCCGCTCTTCCAGGCGAACGACTTTCCCCAGCCCATGCGTCCAATGCATGACCGAATCACCTTCGCGTATGTTCATGAGTGTCTCCTATCTAAATTTGTGGGAAAAAGAAAAAGCGCCAGTCTGGCAAAAGGACTGGTGCTGTGAACCCGTCGATCTGGGATATAGGTTACAGTATACCACGAATGCTCTGAAATTCCCCAGATTCGACGCCCACTTTATGGGTTACGAACCATCTAAAAGCATTATTTTACCCAACGCGTTTCTGAAAGTACTTCAAAGGCTGTTGTGCGTAGGATCAAATTGAAGGTTTCCAATAATTCGAGTGTTGGAACGGCAGGCTTGCGAGTCGATAGTTCAGTATCGCACCTTCAAGATAAATACCGACCGCCGAGAGTGTAATCCAGCTTTCAATGAAAGAAGGGTAAAATAAAAGCCATTCTTTTGCAACGTCGGAAAAATAGAATAGGAACATAATTACCCTTCTACTGATCTCAAGATCATTATGACTGCTCAATTGAAATCGAGTTTTCATATTTCACTTGAAAAAGTGCCACGCATCGCCAGCATCGTGGTGTTTGTGGTCGGCTGTATTGTGCTGGCGGGCTGGCAGTTGGGCATGCCCGCGCTCACAAGCATCCTGCCGGGCATGGCAACCATGAAAGCCAATTCCGCTGTGGCTTTCATCTTGTGTTCCATCTCGTTATGGTCGCTCCAGAATAGACAAACGAAACAGCAGGCACGCCTGCTTGCGAATGCCTGCGCTACTATTGTCCTTCTCGTCGCTATTTTGACGCTTGGGGAATATCTATTGAACCGCGACTTCGGCATTGATCAATTATTGTTCCAGGATCATGCCCTGCCAACGGGGACGTCTTTTCCCGGTCGTATGTCTCCTGTCACAGCCCTGAGCTTCCTATTGCTTTCCTGCGCTTTATTATTAATAGACAATCGTTGGAGCAGTTGGCCCAACCAGTCGCTCACCCTTACAGCCCTTATTATCGCCAGCGTGGCCGCGGTTGGATACATCTATGGGGTTTCGTCCTTATACAAAATTGGCGCCTTTGCATCCATGGCATTGCATACGGCTACCACCTTCATAGTGTTATCCCTGGGCATTTTGTGCGCAAGGCCCAACCGCGGGTTGATCAGCAGCTTCACAGGGGA
Organism: Anaerolineales bacterium; assembly: GCA_045402985.1. Lineage (GTDB taxonomy): Bacteria > Chloroflexota > Anaerolineae > Anaerolineales > Villigracilaceae > Defluviilinea. Next base: position 13,889 of record JAXIPJ010000146.1, on the reverse strand, counting down.
AGGCGTGGCAAGCATTGTGGCACGCCGACTGTTGCCCGCCGCCATCATCATTCCCATACTTTTAGGTTGGCTGCGGCTGCTCGGGCAACAAATGGGTCTGTATGACACTGCCTTTGGAACCGCGCTGCTTGTGCTGGCGAACGTCCTCATTTTTTCTGCACTCATATGGTGGAATGCGCACCTGCTCCAATGGGCGGATGTTGAACGCAGGGAGGTAGAGAAAGCATTAAGCCAGACCGAGTTGCGGTCTCGTGCATTAATTGAAAATAGCCGCGATGGCATCGCTCTATTTGCTGCCGATGGAACCATCCTGTATGGAAGCCCTTCCACCGTTCAAATTCTCGGGTATCCGCTGGAGGAGTTTGTTGGCAGGAATGCATTTGAGTTGATCCACCCGGAAGATCATGCCTCCGTCACAGAGCGCCTGACGATGTCGCTGCAGCAGCCTGGCGCGCATATTTCTGTACATGCGCGCGTCCGCCACAAGAATAGGGAGTGGCGCTGGCTGGAAGGTATTTTTACAAACCTGCTCGACGAGCCCAGTGTCCAAGGCATTGTCAATAACTATCAAGACTTTACGGAACGTAAGCGCGACGAAGATGCGCTGCAAGCCAGCGAGTTGCGTAAGAGTGCCGTTATTGCATCATCCCTCGATGCGCTCATCACCATGGATCATCAAGGACGCATCCTTGAGTTCAATCCGGCTGCACAGGCAACTTTCGGTTACACACGCGCTGAAGCCATTGGGAAGGAGATGGCTGAGTTGATTATTCCTCTCTCTCTACGCGAACAGCACCGGCGCGGGCTGGCCCATTATTTATCCACTGGCGAAGGACCGGTCTTGGGAAAGCGGATTGAAATTAACGGCATGCGCGCTGATGGGACAGAATTTCCTGTAGAGTTAGCAATTACCCAAATAAATGGTGAAGACCCTCCCGTTTTTACTGGCTTTTTACGCGATATCACTGAAAGCAAACGCGCCGAGGGAGCTGTAAGCGCCGGCGAGGAGCGTTTCCGCCTGATCGTGGAAGCCGCACCCAGCGCAATGATCGCAGTCGACCAAGATGGAAAAATAGACCTGGTCAATGCGAAAGCCCAGGAACTATTCGGATATCTTAAGGAGGAGTTGCTAGAACGTCCAGTAGAGATGCTCGTTCCGCAGCGCTTTCGAAGCGGACATCCCAATTACCGGCAGAACTTCTTAGCGCAACCAAGCAGCCGGGCCATGGGGGCCGGCCGCGATCTTTATGGCCTGCACAAGGATGGGCGAGAGATCCCCATTGAGATCGGTTTGACTCCCTATGAAAGCGGAAAAAGTCAATTTACGCTTGCACTGATCGTGGACATCACCGAGCGCAAGCGCGCTGAACAATCACTGAAAACCAGCGAAGAGCGTTTCCGCCTGATCGTGGAAGCTGCACCCAGCGCCATCATCGCTGTGAACAGTGAGGGCAAGATAAATCTGGTCAATGCAAGAGCCCAGGAACTCTTCGGATATCTTCCGCAGGAGCTACTTGGGCGACCCGTGGAAATGCTAGTCCCTGAGCGCTTTCGAACCAGGCATCCCAATTATCGGCAGGGCTTTGTAGCCAAACCAAGCCGCCGGGCCATGGGTGCCGGGCGCGACCTTTTTGGCTTGCACAAGGATGGTCATGAGGTCCCCATTGAGATCGGGCTGACTCCCTATGAAAGTTCGGAGGGGCAGTTCACCCTGGCTCTGATCGTTGACATCACAGAGCGTTCACAGGCCGAGGAAAAAATCGCCTATCAGGCTTACCTGCTAGAAAATGTAAACGATGCCGTCATCGGCAGTGATGAAAATGCATTGATCAGGTTCTGGAATACCGGCGCCGAAAGAATTTTAGGATGGAAAGCCGAAGAAGTGCTCGGACGTTCGGGCCGGGAAATTCTTCGATCAGAATTTATCGACACTGACAGGGAGACAGTTCTCAAAATACTTGCAGAGCATGGCCGCTGGAAAGGCGAATCCATTCTCTATCACAAAGATGGGTCTCAAGTTATCATGGAAGTTAGTTCGATCACACTGCGCGATGCAAAGGGCATGCTTACGGGTTATCTAAGCGTCCATCGCGACATTGCCGAACGCAAGCAGGCTGAGGATGAACTCCGCAAGAATGCTACCCGAACTCAGGCGCTGGCAGATATTTCTCGCGCGCTCGCCGCCGTTCACCTGGATTATGAGACCGTACTTGATACCATCGCCCGACGGACAACAGAATTGATTGGCGATGCCTGCTCGATCCGCCTGGTCTCTGACGATGGACAATGGCTGGAGGTGGCAAGTCTCTACCATCCCGAGCCGAAGACTCTGGCGGGTTTGCGCGAAATATTGGGGACAAATCCACTACGCACCGATACGGGTTCGGTAGCTCAGATTATTCAGACCGCTCGGCCCATGCTCATTCCCGCAATCTCACCGGAGCAACTAAAGGCCATCGTACCCGCAACGGCCTGGTCCATATTAGAGCACATAAGCATTCACAGTTTGTTGACTGTTCCCCTAAGAGCACAGGGCGGGGTGCTGGGGACATTGACGCTGACGCGCGACCAGCCTGGCCGCCCTTATACTTCTGAAGATCAGGCATTCCTGCAAGACCTGGCAGACCGAGCTGCGCTCTCGATTGCCAGCGCCCGCTTGTACGCGGCCATGCAACAGTTGAACGCCGAACTGGAACAGCGCGTGGCTGAACGAACCGACGCGTTGTCACAGGCCAACGTTCTGCTCCAAATGCTGCTCGATTATATGCCTGACCATATTTACTTTAAGGATGCCCAGAGTCGCTTTATCAGGAACAGCATGTCTCAGGCCAGGTCGTTAGGGTTGACGAATCCTGCTGAAGCCGTGGGCAAGTCCGATTTTGACTTTTTTCCACACGCACAACTGTCTTACGAGAAAGAACAGGAGATAATGCAATCTGGCAAACCTTTGATGGATCTGGAAGAACGCGTCGTTTGGCCGGACGGCCAGGAGACCTGGGTCTCGACCACGAAGATGCCCCTCTTTGATGAGGCCGGTCAGATCATGGGGACCTTCGGCATCTCGCGTGATATCACCGAGCGCAAGCGCTCTGAGGAGGCACTGCAAAAAGCCAAGCTTGAACTCGAGGCCGCCAACAAGGAATTGGAGGCCTTCAGTTATTCCGTCTCTCACGATCTGCGCTCACCCCTGCGCAGTATCGATGGCTTCAGCCAGGCGCTATTGGAAGATTATGGCGAGTTACTCCCCACTGAAGGCCGTAATTTCCTGGAACGTGTACGCAGTTCGGCGCAACGCATGGCAGAATTAATTGATGATCTCTTGAACCTCTCCAAGGTGACACGAGCGTTTATGAAATTGGTACCTGTAGACCTGAGTGAACTTGCGCAGGGTATCGCCGCGGAACTTCAACGCACCCAGCGTGAGCGCAGGGTGAAGTTCAACATCACTCCGAATCTGAAAGCACGTGGTGACCCAAGCCTTCTGCAGGCTGTTTTGGAAAACCTCTTGAATAACGCCTGGAAATTCACTGCAAAGCGGGAGCAGGCAGAGATCGAATTTGGATCGAAACATGAAAACGATGAAACAATTTATTTCATCCGCGATAACGGCGCGGGTTTCGACATGACTTATGTAGGTAAATTGTTCGGGGCTTTCCAGCGTCTTCATGCCATGACGGAATTTTCAGGGACGGGTATTGGGCTTGCCACAGTCCAACGGATCATCAACCGGCATGGCGGGCGCATCTGGGCGGAGGGCGCGGTGGATAAAGGCGCGACATTCTTCTTTACCTTGCCCGCCTTGGAACGTGTGCGACCTCAGGCTGAACCAATAGAAAAGGATTCACTTGATAGGCGTGTAAGGGAAATCATTTAACCGAGGGCATAATATGACAATCCAATCCACATTATTATTCAGTGCGCTCTTTGCTCTGGTTGCCGCGGGCATTTATGCTTATGTTGGCTGGCGGTTGGGCAAACGCGTCATTCCTTCTTCCGATGCCAAGTTGGCGTGGGTGTCATTCACAGTTTGGTGGTACGGGATTGCGGCAGCTACGTTGATCGGTGGCTTGCTAAACCTTTTCGGTGCCATGGGTCTAACGGATTTACCAATTTTTATCACGGCTACCTACCTGAATATTCAGGTAATCTGCATTGCGCTAATGGGACTTCTATATTATTTGATCTACCTGTTCACCGGCAATCGTAATTCGCTAGGGCTTCTGGCGATCTTCTATATCATCTTCTACATCCTGTTGGTTTACTTCATCACTGCCAGTACTCCCAATGCCGTAAACGTCGATCGTTGGGGTACTGGTATTGCCTATCGCGATCCCCCGACCGGGCCCTTCATTATCCTGCTAATCATCCTGCTCCTGGTGCCGCAGATCATTGGCGGCTTTGCATATTTCTCGCTTTATTTCCGCGTGACGGAGATCACTCAGAGGTATCGGATCCTATTGGTATCCTGGAGCATCATCCTTTGGTTCTTAAGCCCGGTTGTGGCCATGGCAGGGGGCTTATCTCAACAGGACTGGTGGGAATTAGCAAGCCGGCTGATTGGCCTTGCCGCCGCGGCCACTATTCTTATGGCATATCTGCCCCCGCGCTGGTTGAAACAGCGTTACGGCATTATTTCCCTTAACGATGAGAGCAAAGAAGGATGAAGGCAGGTGGTATGTTCAATGGATCTTTGTGGAATGGAGGGCGTTAAGTATTGGAACCAACCTTTGACTTTACTTTGCAATGAAAGGATATATTCATGGAAGATAAAATGATATTGATTGTGGAAGACAACCCCGACGACGAGGCATTGACGATACGCGCTTTGAAGAAAAACAATATTGGCAATCGTCTGGTGGTAGTACGCGATGGGGCTGAAGCCTTGGATTATTTATTCTGCACAGGTATCTATTCTGAGCGTGACCCGCGTGATTTACCTCAAGCGATCCTACTGGATCTAAAGCTACCGAAGATCGACGGGCTGGAGGTGCTCAAACGCATCCGCGCCGAGCCGCGTACCAGCCTGCTCCCGGTTATCATTCTCACATCCTCGAATGAGGAGCAGGATTTACTTCAAAGCTACAAAAATGGAGCCAACTCCTACGTCCGCAAACCTGTGGATTTCACTGAATTCCTGGAAGCCGCCCGTCAGATCGGCTTGTATTGGCTGATCCTAAACGAAGTGCCTCCGCGTTGGAAAACATGAGCCAGCATTTACGCATCTTGATCGTTGAAGATTCTGAGGATGATGCTCAGTTATTGCTGCGAGAATTACGGCGCGGCGGGCTGGAAGTGGACTCCAGGCGCGTGGACACCGCTGATGCGTTTCGTGAAGCGCTCACAAATCAGGATTGGGATCTGGTCATCAGCGACTTTTCCCTGCCTCAATTCAGCGCCCCTCAGGCATTGAAATTACTGCAAGAGAGCGGTCTGGACCTGCCTTTTATCATTGTTTCCGGTACGATCGGTGAAGAAACTGCGGTAGCTGCATTAAAAGCTGGCGCGCATGACTTCCTGGTAAAAGGAAGCATGCCGCGCTTGATACCGGCCATCCAACGCGAGTTGAAGGATGCTGAATCACGCCGCAAGCGGAGAGAAGCCGATGAGGCCCTTCTCGAAAGCAATGCTCGTCTCCGCAGTCTCTTTGAAAACACGCCGGTGGCAATTTGGGAAGAGGATCATTCAGCTGTGAAGGCTTATCTAGACGATCTGAGGGACTCTCAAGCGGTAGAGTTGGAAAAATATTTAGACGATCACCCGCAAGTAGTCTCCTTATGTTTGAGTCTTGTAAAGGTTCTTGACGTCAATCAAGCGGCAGTAAATATGTATGAGGCAAAAGATAAATTAGAGTTGTTAGATGGCCTGGAAAAAACCTTTGAGCCAGAGACCCTCGTGACTTTCAAGCAAGAGCTTATGATAATTGCAAAAGGCGAGCATCAAATAGAATTGGATGTCGGCGTAAAAACCCTAAGCGGAAAACATCGAGACACCACGCTCAAGTGGGCCGTGGTACCGGGCCATGAAGAAACGTATTCCAGAGTATTAGTGTCTCTGGTTGATATCACAGAGCGTAAACAGCGAGAACGCGAGTTAAATGCAATTGCATCGGTGAGCATTGCCCTGCGCGCGGTCCACTCGGTCGATGAGTTGGTGACCCGCCTTCTGGATGAATCACTCAAATTGATTGGCACCAGCACAGGCAGTATCTGGTTGAATGATGCGTCCAGTGGGAAGATCAGCCAGGTCGTCCAACGCGGCTCGGATGACTTCAAGCCAGTCTCAGTAAATTTTGGGCAGGGGATCGTAGGCCGGACAATGGAACGCGGCGTCCCTATTGTTGCGCGTGAGTTCAAAAACATCTCTTTCATCACGGAAGAGAATCGAGAGCGCATCCCTGCGGACATGGGCGGGGTCTGCCTGCCTTTGCGAGCCGCACAACAAGCCGTAGGCGCCATGTTTGTCAATGTATTCCTGCCCCGTGAATTGACAGGCGGCGAACTTCGCGTGCTAAATGCACTGACTGAAATTGGCGGCGATGCCATTCACCGCATGCAATTACATGAAATGACCCTTCAGCAGGTTAATCGTCTCGAAGCACTGCACAAGATAGAAATGGCCATAAGTGGAAGTCTGGATCTGCGCGTGACTCTGAGCGTGGTATTAGACCAGGCTATCAAACAACTTGAAATCGATGCGGCCGATGTTCTGCTGTTGGAGCGTGGAACAGGGCGGCTTAAATTTGGAGCCGGTCGCGGTTTCCATACCAATGGAATTGAAGCGACTGATTTTCGTCTGGGTGAGGGTTTTGCAGGACGGGCGGCTCTCGACCAACAGATCTTCCATATTGATGATCTTATGGCAAATAAAGACGTGTTTATGCGCTATCACCACCTTGCCGATGAAAAATTTATTTCGTATTATGGGGTTCCATTAGTTTCAAAGGGTGAGGTGAAGGGCGTTCTGGAAATTTTCCATCGTTCTACTTTGAGGCCGAACCGCGAATGGCTGAATTTTTTGGATGCGTTGGGGCGGCAAACAGGCATTGCCATTGACGACGCGCTACTATTCGAGGATCTGCAACGCTCGAATTTTGATCTGGCAATTGCTTATGACGCCACCATCGAAGGCTGGTCCTACGCATTGGACCTGCGCGACAAGGAGACCGAAGGCCACACACTTCGTGTGACTGAAATGACTCTTAAGCTCGCACAAGCCATGGGCATTAGCAACGAGCAAATGTTGCATATGCGCCGCGGTGCCTTACTTCACGATATTGGTAAAATGGGCGTACCGGATCACATCCTGCTCAAACCGGGCAAGCTTACGGAGGAGGAATGGGAAATCATGAGCAAACATCCAGTATATGCCTACGATATGCTTAGGCGCATCCCATATTTGCATCGCGCCCTCGAAATCCCTTATAGCCACCACGAAAAATGGGATGGAACGGGCTATCCACGCGGCTTGAGCGGCAACCAGATTCCACTTGTGGCCCGCATCTTCTCTGTAGTCGACGTTTGGGACGCGCTTACGAGCGACCGTCCCTACCGGGCAGGCTGGAGCAAGGAAAGGGCCATCGAATATATTCGCGAGCAGAGTGGCACGTATTTCGACCCGAAAGTAGTGGAAGTGTTTCTACAGGAAGCTTTCCTGAAAGATTTGTTTTCCTCTGATATTTATCACCAAAGTTTTACACAACATGAATGAGAAACTATTTCTTACACTCTTAACTTGGATCGTGAATACTTCGCACTAATACATCTTATACAAGTCAAACTTATAGGGTTGGGTGCATTACAATAATTGCGGTTGTTCAGCGATATCAGGCTTAATTTCATCCCAGGGTAATTGCGGAATTGAAGTTTCCTTTGCCACGCGTTGATGCAACTCTTTGCAGATCCACGGCGCGGTCAGGTTTTCGGGCGAATGGCAGAATGCATACGCATCTGCACCCTCACGCAACTGTGACACAAAATATTCTCCCCATTCATCAAGAAATGGATAGTTGATCTCCAACTGCGGATGGCCGATGTATCTGACGAAAGCAAAGTCCCCGGTGCGCTTCGGAACTACGGGGATATCTGGTTTGCGCGCCCGGGCTTCCAGCAAACTCTGATAAACGGATCCCGCCAGGATTTTATCCCCATCCAAAGCGCGGATTGGACGCGTATCAATCGTCACGCGCGCCATATTGTGATCCGTAAGCAATTGATCCAGCGACTCGTCGTGTGGTGAATCGAACCAATCCAGGTGACGCACCTCTACGGCCAGGCGCATGTCACGCGGCCAAACGGCGAGAAATGCCTGCAGGTCAGCGAACATCTTCGGGGAATAACGAGGCGGCAGCTGTAGGAACATCGGCCCGAGCCGCGTCCCCAGTCCACTCATCACCTGAATGAATTCACGTGCTCGCTCAATATTATCCACCAAATTTTTCTCATGACTGATCGCTTTGGGCAGTTTGGGACAAAAGCGAAAGGTCTCAGGCATTTGGGCAACCCACCCCGCCAGCGTATCCTGCGCGGGTACAGCGTAGAAGGTGGTATTCCCTTCAATGGTCGTCAGGCGCCGCGCGTACTCTCGCAAAAAATCAGAGGGCTTTGTGCCCTCGGGATAAAAGTTGCCAACCCAGCCTTTGAATGACCAGATGGGACAACCAATGTACAGATGCATATTTTTATTATATTATGGCTTGGATAAATTGGGCACTGCGGAAGCGTAACACTCAGAACTATTTAAGATTCGAGGCACAATTCTCAGAACCAGTATCTTAAGTTTTTGTTAAGCATGTCTAATGAAATTGAAAGCATAAAACCACAATTAAAGGGGTAATATGGGGAAACTTTGATAGCGTCCGTGAACGGATAGAGGCAATATGAAACAATCAGTAATTCAAATCCTAGATTTCTTCAAGAAACACAAGTACGGCAAAACGAGCCTGATCCTTTTATTGATTGGGCTGGTCACATTCGGGACAGTGCTCCTGCGTTCAAAACCTCAGGAAGACCCCGTTCCGCTAAGCGAGGTAGCTGCCGCCATTTCTGCCGGTGAGGTGGTGAAAGTGGAAGACTCACAGGAAAGCGGCCTCATAACCATCTATTATAAGGATGGGACGAAAAATATCACGCGCAGAGATCAAACAGCTCCCTTCCTGGAACAGATGCAATATCTGGGAGTGAGCAACAACCAAATGTCAAAACTGCACTACGAGATCGTCGAAGCAAGTAAACTCACTGGTGAGAAAACCATGAATATACTTGTGAGTGTTGCGATGCTTGGGCTGTTGGGCTTCGCCATGTTCCGGCTCACTGGCGGTCCCATGGCCGGCATCCGCAAGAAATATACTGAAGGCGACATTCCAAACATCACCTTTAAAGATGTGGCAGGCATGGACGAGAGCCGTGAAGAGCTTGTGGACATCGTTACATTCTTGAAAGACAACGCGCTCTACCAACGTATGGGCGCACGCATGCCGCGTGGTGTGTTACTGGTGGGAGATCCGGGAACGGGCAAGACTTTGCTGGCTAAGGCTATTGCAGGCGAAGCGGGCGTACCCTTCTTTTCTACCTCTGGCTCTGAGTTTGTGGAAGTTTTTGTAGGTGTTGGCGCCAGCCGGGTACGATCCCTATTCAAAAAGGCTCGATCCAAGGCCCCTTGTATTATCTTTATTGATGAAATTGATGCCGCTGGACGCAAACGCAACGCGGGAGGCGGTGGCAGTGAAATGGAGCAGGATCAAACCCTGAACCAATTGCTGGTTGAGATGGATGGCTTCACGGCCAGTGATGGAGTGGTAGTACTGGGCGCCACCAATCGCGTGGATGTACTCGACCCAGCGCTCACCCGACCTGGTCGCTTCGACCGCCATGTCAACGTCCCACGCCCCGATGTGAAAGGACGGCTGTCCATTCTGGAAGTACACGTAAAGGATCGTCGTCTTGCTCCGGATGTGAACTTGATGGACATCGCCAAATCAACGCCAGGGTTGGTTGGCGCAGACCTGGCCAATATTGTCAATGAAGCGGCCATTCTGGCAGTGCGCGGCGGACATGACGTTATCACGGTGCAGGATTTTCAAGAAGCCGTGGAGAAAAACCTGATCGGCAGTGTCCAACAGAAAAATCGGGTCATGCAGGAAGGTGAACGTCGCACAATTGCCTATCATGAAGCTGGTCATGCAGTGGTAATGCACACCACACCACATTCTGATCCAGTCTATAAAATAACGATCATCCCCAGAGGCAAAATGGGAGGCTTTACCATGTCACTCCCAGACCAGGACAGCCTGTTAATGTCCAAAAACCAGCTTCTGGCGCGTATTACCGGCCTTATGGGCGGACGAGTGGCTGAGGAATTGTTCTGTGATGATATTACCAGTGGTGCGGCCAATGATTTGAAGGTTGCCACACAACTCGCAGAAGAGATGGTCATGCGCCTGGGAATGAGTGTTACTGGTTTGCGGGTGTTCAACCAGCCTGAAGGCTATGAGACGTTGTCCACACCGCGTACTGGTCAGAAAACGTTTGAAGCTCTGGATGATGCCATCAATCATATTCTGAACGAATGTTACAAAGAGGCTAAGCGCATCGTTACTGAAAAACGGGAAGCGATGGAACGTGTCACACAGTACCTGCTGCAACAAGAGACCATGTCTCGTGAAGAGTTCGCAGCGCTAATGTAGTTGGAAGTACAATCATAAAAAGAGAAAGCCGACTTTTGAAGTCGGCTTTCTCTTTTTATGATTGAATCAATGGTTAGTCCGTAGTGGATGCCAAAGCTTCGATCTCAACTTTATAAATAGGGCTCGCCAGACCGGCCACAAACAACAAAGTACTGCAGGGCTTATGTCCCTGTAGTTTAGAAACCACCAACTCACGCCTCTTTGTGGTATCCACTTCACCCACTAAATAATATGTGAGTTTGATAATATCCTTTACATCCATATTCGCGGCTCGAAGATTGCGAAAGATATTCTCGAACGCAAGGTCCATTTGCTCAAGGGGGTCGTCCGGCACAGTACCATCCTCGCGCATGCCAACCTGGCCGGACAGCACCAGTATGCGCTCGTTCCCTCCGATCTCAACTTGATGAGAATATGAACCAAGTGGTTGATGTACATCCTGAGGATTTCGAAACTCTTTCATAGGTCAACTCACCTCATTTTCCAAAAATACAGAATCCACAATCCCCACGATAACAGAAATTACGGCCGCATCAGGGTTCTTCAATGCCTGGCGCGCCCCATTGCCTTCACGGTTGACTAACACCGTATCACCGATTCCTGCCTGAGAATTATCCAGCGCGATGAAATCTTCGTCTGCTGTTTCGCCTTCGACCAACATTGGTTGCACCACCAGCAGTCTGCGATCCTTGAAATGCAGATGACTGATGGTGGTAACTACAGTTCCAATGACTTTTCCGATGATCATTTTTATTCCAAAATTTTCCGTTGGTTGAGTAGTCGCGAAGCGCCGTATCGAAACCACTAGTAAGCAAAGTGATTTTGGTTATTTGTTGGTTTCGATACGGCGGACGAATACCGCCTACTCAACCAACGATATGTCTTGAAAATCTTACGTAAACCGATTCGTTCCAGTTCGCAAAACAAAGTCAAATATACCATCTGGTTTCACTTCCAATTCGTCCACGATGCCGACCAGCGCGAGATCGATCGGCACAAACTTTTCATTCGGCATGGCAAGCGCGGCTTCGCGCGAGCGCACCATTACACATAAATCACCGGGACCCGCCTGCACCACATCTGCCGCCACTTGCAAGATGCCGATCGGTTCCATATTTTTATTTAGTGGTTGAACGACGAGAAACTTCAAGCCCTCTGTGCCAGGATATTTGATGGTACAGACTGCATTCCCGTGCACGCGCCCAAATAACATTATTTCACCCCTGTGCTTTTCAACACACGCTGAATGATCACATCCAAAAGTTTCGCATCGACTTGATTCCCTAGCCGCGCAAGAACTACGGAACGGATCCGTTGCGCGACGTCGCTCCCCGTCTCAATTTGAGAGCGGGCTGCTGGGGTGAGCGCAGGCTGGGTTACAGCTGGGGAAACGGAATCTACTTTCGGCGTCGCGCGAATCGAAGTTGCAGCGTTAAGGGAAGCATCCGAAAGATAAGGTCTTATTGGCACATTCGCAGTGGAAGGAAGTTGCGCGCCATCAGATAATAATTGCAATCCCAATTGTTTGGCTTTCTCATAAGCGAGATCGGTCAATGCGATAGTATCATCCACACGCAGTGATCTGGCCCCACTCTTGAAAAGTTCGTCAATATCTTTTTCAGTATAAAACTTTTTCACTTGCGGAACACAACCTTTCCATCCACTTCAAGCGAATCGATGACGGACATAATGACCGAATCCACCGGCGAATCCTTTGTCACCGTTGTTTGCCGTGCCGACGAACCAGCGGCCGTCAATACCAGATCGCCAATGCCCGCGTCCACCGTATCCACTGCCACGTATGGCTTGCCGGATGGCGCGCCTGTTTCATCCGTTTGACGCAGGATGAGCAATTTGCGTCCATGCAATTTTTCGTCCTTGATGGTGGACACTGTTGTGCCGATGACTCTTGCGATTAACATCTTGCGCTCCCTGCACCGCTTTTGCGGAACTCAGTAACTTTTTGTGGATGAAGTGCCCGCTTCTTTCCCAGCTGACGCCTGATTACTTGGACCTTGAATGATCTTCACTCCGGCGCTTGCTCCGATGCGCGTTGCCCCAGCCTTGATCATATTCTCTGCATCCTCATACGTGCGGACTCCACCTGAGGCTTTCACACCCATCTGCGGACCAACTGCCTTGCGCATCAGAGCGACATCGTGAACGGTCGCGCCTCCGCTTGCAAAGCCAGTGGACGTTTTGACAAAATCCGCGCCGGCTTCTTTCGAGATCAAACTTGCGATGGTCTTTTCTTCGTCAGTTAATAACGCCGTTTCAAGGATCACTTTCACAATATAACCGCGCCCATGCGCCACATTAACGACACCATGAATATCTTTCGCTACCAATTCAAGATCGCGTGCTTTCAAGGCGCCAATATTGATGACCATATCGATTTCAGTCGCGCCATGGTCAATGGCTGTTTGTGCTTCAAAGGCTTTTACTTCGGGTGCAGTCGCCCCAAGTGGAAAGCCTATCACCGTACAGACTTTAACCTGCGATCTCTGCAACAGTTGCGCACACAAACTCACCCAGGTTGGGTTGACACACACAGAAGCAAAATTATGTTTGCGCGCTTCAAAACAAAGTTGGGCAATTTCCTGTTGGGTAGCGTCCGGCTTGAGCAAAGTATGATCGATCATTCTGGCAAGGCTGGTGTCACTGGGAATCACCCCCAACGTGGACGACAACCTCTCCGCCCCCGCGTTGACAACGTTACCCGCCCTGTCGATGCATAACTTCACGCAAAGTTGATTCGCACAATCAAACTTGCACTGATACCCATCCGATTGCAAACCGCGTTCCTGCTCTTCCATCATCGCGGCCAGCACTTCGTGGGTAATAATCTCTACCAATTGTTCTACAAGTTTCGGATCGGGTTTCATTGAGTCTCTTTATTTCAAATACTGCTTCTCAACAGCCTTGATCTTATCCACGCGCTTCGCGTGACGGTCACCGCCGAAATCTGTTGTAAGCCAGGTCTTGACAATCTGTTTTGCTAAGTTGACACCAATCAGGCCCGCGCCGAGAGTCAACACGTTTGCATCATTATGCTCGCGGCTATTACTCGCAGATGAAATATCATACGCCATCCCTGCCCGCACGCCAGGGACCTTGTTGGCGACGATACAACTCCCGATGCCTGCACCATCTATCATGATGCCGCGCCAGGATTTGCCTGTTCCCACAGACTGAGCGACCGCATGAG
>JAXIPJ010000182.1:0-2530 GCA_045402985.1 Anaerolineales bacterium | reverse complement strand
AGGTCCGCTCTCAACCACTGTTCCTGGGCTGACCCAGCCGCATACCCAGATTCGCTGTTGAGCGAAATGATATGCCAGGCTCCCAGATTGTAGGAGTAATAGCCCTTACCAGGGTCACCAGCCACTGAGCCAAAGTAGTTGTAATAGCCGGAGGCTCCGGAAGTATGATAGTCGTGGTTTCCTGGCGCTGGGCGTGTGCGATCCTTGTGGCGTCCCCAAGTGGGATTGTAGCAGTTGGCAAATTCGGCGGGTGCGCCATCCGGGTAGACGTTGTCACCCAGCGTGAAAACTGTGCCGGCAATATTGTCCAGCAGTTTCGCTGTGGCTTCATCGTTATTGTGGCTGCAATTGGCAATGTCGCCTGCGCCCACGAAAACCGGGTCTGACGATTGAGCCTGGGCAGTCTGAGGTGCCGGGTACGAACTTCCCACCACCAGACCACTTAAAATTGCGAGCACGAAAAAGAAATTTCTTATCATCGTTTACCTCATTCATCCGTGTAGTTAGTGAATTCTCTTGTAGGGCTATTGGAGCCGTCGGAGCGGGCAGATCGTCACCTGCCTGCTGTCTCTCTTTCTTCTCCGAAGAGAGTGTGAACACATTTCTGCGCCCCTTCCACATGATGGTATTCTGCGGTGCAATCTTCAACCACCTTTGGTTACAATTTTCCGTTTGCAAAAATGTTAAATCCAACCTTCCTGACAAAACAGTAAGCGGATTTACGGGTCGCAATTTAAATGTCATTTCTGGCCCCCATATTGAAGTTTGAAAAACCGGGATGTATAGACCTTAAATTATTTCCCCTATTTAGCTTAGTCGCTACATTCTCGTTCCACAACTCCCTCACCCATTTTCACGACTTTTGATTGAGACAATTTCCCTCTCTCCCGGTGGGAGAGGGCAGGGTGATGGCTTTTCGCCGTACGACACAACGTCTATTGGAATGGTAGCAACTTGAGTTATTTAACCTAAACCGCATTTACTCACCCGGAGGCCACAAGCGAAAATCCCCATTAACAATTTATGAAATTGTGATTGTATTTGATCCAAAAAAACAGTAAGATGAAAGCAACTCTTCCTGAGCCTGCCAATCAGGAGAGAAAAGTTCACAGAAAAGGCATTACCCCCAAGGAGGAATTACCCATGAAACGAGCTTTATACCTTTGCCTGTTGGTGCCAATAATGGTCACAGCCTGCGGAAGCATTGGAGCAGTGAATCCCACTGTCACATCCGCGCCGACCGATACGCCTGCGCCAACCCTGACTCCCTTACCCACAGATACACCCACGCCCCCTCCAACCACCACTCCAGACGTCACAGCCACTGCCGGCGCCAAAGCCACAGAGGCGGCCGAGGCTGTGGTAGCCGAGTTGGATAAACTTCTGGGAGACACCGAAATCCTCTATAAAGAGGGTCATCTGGCCTGGCAACAGGCAGAGCCGCTCACTATCAATCTTGCCGGACCCGATGATCAGATTCTGGCAGTAGATGATGAATTGACCGCAGGTAATTTCGTCTTGAAATCAGATGTTACCTGGACTGCCTCCGGGATCATTATTTGCGGCGCGGTATTCCGTTCTGAACCGGACCTTGAAATGGGCAAGCAATATCAATTTACCTTCCTGCGACTGTCGGGTTTACCAGCCTGGACGATCAGTGTTTTCGAATTTGGAAGGTATAAGAACTCGCCCACCGATGTCAAGTTTTCCGGCGCGCTGGACCAGGGCAATGCGGCAACCAATGAGTTTGTACTCGTAGTGCAGGATGATCAATTCAATTTATATATCAACCAAAACCGTGAAGGTAGATTCTTTGACTATAGCAAACAGCGCACGCAGGGTTCCTTTGGGTTTCTAGGGCTCCAGGATTCAGGGGATGGCAGCTGCGAATTTGAAAATAGCTGGGTTTGGTCGCTGGATTAAAGAGCCGAAGACAATACATGCTGACGGAGATTCCCGGCCTCTGTCTTTTATTTTGTGCGTTGAAGCTTGTCTCCTTAAGAAAAGAACTTGAAATTCAATTCTGCCGCATCGCCGTCATGTAAAAAAGCTATGATTTCGTGGTAAAATATTTTTTAGAACATTTTTTCTGTTTCCACACAAAAGGAGTTGACATGGGCAAAAAGGTAATGGTCTTTGTTGGAACAAAAAAGGGCGGTTTCATTTTCAGCAGCGATGAACATCGAAAGGACTGGCAAACCAGCGACATACAATTCAAGAGTTGGAATGTGATGCACATGCAAATGGATCCGCGTGATCAGCGTTTGCATGCCGCCACCACCCACTTCGTCTACGGTCCCACCACCCATTATTCCGATGATCTTGGCAAAACGTGGACACAGGCAAAACAAGTGCCCATCCTCACGCGCCCGTCAAAATCTGGCAGGCCCTCTGGTACAGTGGATGAAGCGTTCCGTTCTGAGTCCGGGGAGAGTGTGAAAGAGAATCCCGAGAAAATGATCAAGGTTTGGAATATTACGCCGGGGCGTGCCAGCGAGCCAAATGTATTGTATGCCGGCGCGCAGCCCGC
>JAXIPJ010000213.1:0-8062 GCA_045402985.1 Anaerolineales bacterium | reverse complement strand
ACCCTCACCGCCGAAGTGGATGTCTACATCGGTGGCATCAAGCGAAACACCACGCCCTACTCCATCGCGCCGGGACAGCGCATCTTCCCCCGTTACACCATCAATGGAGGTCCCGTGCATGTGGTCAGCACCAACGGGGTGGACATCTTCACCAGCGAACGCTCCAAGTTCGGCAACACGTTCAATGAGGTCATGGGCTACCCTGCCAACCAGCTCACCACCGACTACTGGTTCACCTCCTATGATGACGTGGGCATGATCACCTATCTGGTGATCGGCAACCCACATGCCACCCTCACCGCCGAAGTGGATGTCTACATCAATGGCGTCAAGAAGAACACCACCCCCTATTCCATCGCTCCCGGACAGCGCGTCTTCCCGCGTTACACCATCAATGGCGGACCCGTCCATGTGGTCAGCACCAATGGTGTGGACATCTTCACCAGCGAGCGCGCCAAATACCTGAGTAGTTTCAATGAGATCCTGGGTCTGGCCAATAACCAGCTCACCACCGACTACTGGTTCACCGCCTACGACGATGTCGGGATGACCACTTATCTCATCATCGCCGCACCCTGAGACTTCGTCAGTAACACCAGCTTGTACATAATGCAACAAGGGACAGGTGATTGCTCACCTGTCCCTTGTTTTGTCATTCACACCTATCATCACTGTCGTGTAGGGTATTAATTTTCATCATTAAACCGCTTCTTCACCAGCTTCTCAATAATTATTCGGAAATAGTAATTGACTTTACGGCATAAATCATTATACTGAATCCAGCAAATGCAATTTTGCCTGTTTTCTTCCAGGCATGCTGAAGAGTGATCCCTTGAAAAAGCCACACCAGACGGGACAATATCGATGTTTAGTAACGCTATATCCCTATCAACGCAGATCATTAGGGGCAGCTTTATATCCTTTCTTGTGAGTTTCATTATGCTGGGTTGCAGCCAAAAAACCGAATCAAGTTCTCCCATGCAGCAGGAGCTGGAACCAGTCCAGATGCTAACCGCTTCGCAAAATGGATCGATACTCCCAGAAAGTAAATACATGTTCGTTGAAATATGGCTTGCATTCGATGGTACTGGGGTATTACCAATGAAATTTATCGATTTCCCAGGGTATGGATATGATGCAGCCACTGGAGAGCTTAAGTCCTATGGCCGCGGTCGGCGGGCAGCTTTAGCTCCCACAGATTGGGGCTTTATCGGATTGGGAGAAAAACGCAGCGGGTCCATGGGAGGAGGCGTGAGTAGTCAATTAGTTACTATTGATCAACTTCCTTTCACGGTCTCCGCACCGATCTTTGCCGGAAAGTTAAGTGAGTTTGCTGTGGAAGTAAATCATATTCCCATTACTTTATTGTCCATTTCCACAAATGGGGAAGTAGTCATTAACATGAATGGAAAACAACTGACATTACCCAGGGGTGAAAAATGGGAACAAGTGCAGGATATAACTGTTAAAACCGAAAAATTCAACGGGCATCTTTGGGTTACATCTTCAATCATTAATTATGGATGGAACGCTCGTGATCTTATTGATGGCAAATAGATCAATCAACCCGGTTGTTTTGTAAACCTATGACTTATATATAACAAGGAGGTCTATGAACTGACTGTAAATCCATAACCCATACAAACCAAATTCAAAAATCAATACAACTTTAGGAAGGGAATACAAAATGAATAAAAACAGAATATTTTCCGTGGTCAGTCCAATCCTGAACATCCTGTCGATCGTTGTGATGCTGGCCATTTTCGGCGCCTCCTATACGCCCGCTGAGGCTGGTGCGCAGGGAACGAGAAATCTGGCTACACCTGAATTGATCCGTCAGGCCCAGGAAGCGGGCCAGATCGATGTCGATACTGCCAATCTCTATTTCGCTTATGCATTGGCTGATTACGAAAAACTGCCTCAGGAATTTCGAAGTGATGCACCCTGGGAAGGCACCTTGCCATTGCTGGACTTGACTGAAGCTCTGAGCGTAAATTCTGCTGGCATATATCAAAATGAGATCACTGACGTGCTCGCGGCTGGGGGTGCCTGTGACTTTGCTAATGTTGCCCTTCCCAGTGTGAGTAATAGCGCTCATTTCCACATTCAATATGGCGCCATTGGTGGTGGATTAAGCATTTCAAACTACTCCACGTCTCTGGAGACAACGTGGACAAAGGAAATTTCGACTTTTGGTTGGGCAGCGCCGCCTGTTTTGGCTGGTAACCCACCCCCCGGCAATCGCTATCATGTGCGCATCGACAATTTAGGGGGCGGGTTATACGGATTTGTTGCTGCCAGTGGCGTTCATGCTGGCTTTGTAGGCAACAACCCAAACACCGCATGGAACGATGTGGATGCCTTTGCATCCTGTATGGTGCTGAATAGCGATTTCAGCGGTTTCCCTGGCAGCGCACAACAGGCACTTGATGCCACAACCGCTCACGAGTTCAACCACTCAATCCAGTTTGGATACGGCGTGTTAGCTGGAGCGAACAGGCCAGATGACATTTTTGTTGAAGGTGGCGCCACTTGGATGGAAGATGAGGTATTCGATACAGCCAATGATAACTACAACTACTTGTGGCCCATCTTCAGTTTGCCGATGGGTAATTACACAGACCCTTTTCCGTACCCATATTGGATCACCTTCCGCGGTATCACCGAACGCTATGGCACTGGTTCAGCGGGCGCCGGCGAACAGGTGATGCAGGATTTCTGGGAAATTCTCAGCAAGGGCAGCTCAGGGAATGGGGTCACCGCGCTGAATACCGCTCTCGCCAGCCGCAGTACCAACTTGAACAAGGCTTTTCATGCCTATGCAATCGCTGTGAAATTCAATAAGCCCTGCGGTGGCAGTGTGATCACCCCATATTGCTTCGAAGAAGCAGCAGGGTATCTTGCCAGCGCCGGCGCAACTCCCTCCACTGGCAGTATCGCATCGGTGGGAAATAGCTACACTGGAAGTATTGCAGACAATTATTCCATTAACTGGATCAACCTGCCAACTGGCGGCAGCACTTACGGGCTGACCCTGCGCAACACATCCGCAGGTGGTTCACTACGCGGCAGCATTGTCTGCAACAAAGGAGCAGGAGTGGCCCTCAGTATTACAGCTTTCCCGCTGGATGTTGGGGCTGGTGCAAGGACTTCCCTTGGCGAATTTAATTCCACCGGCTGCAGCAGTGTCGTGGCAGTTATCACGAATCAGTCCACGGCCACCCTATCCACCTCACGTTCCTACACACTCTCTACTTGTGCCACTAATACGGATGTGACCATCGGTGTGACATCCGTGGGCAACTATTGTGTTCCGTCTCAACAGAGTATCTCTGATCGATACGCGATCAATGGCGGACCTGTGAATGTGACCAGCACAACAAATGTTTTCACAAGTCAACGCGCCATCTTCGGCAGCAGCTTCAACTCCATCGTGGGCTATCCAGCGAATCAACTCACCACCGATTACTGGTTCACCTCCTATGACGACGTGGGCATGATCACCTTCCTTGTGATCGGCAACCCGCATCCCACACTTACTGCTCAAGTGGATGTCTACATCGGCGGGGTGAAGAAGAACGTGACACCCTACTCCATCCCTCCTGGACAGCGCACCGCTCTCCGTTATGGCATCAATGGAGGTCCTGTGTTTGTGGATGGGATAAATGGCGTGAACATCTTTACCAGCGAGCGAACCAAGTTTGGGGATACTTTCAATGAGGTCATGGGGTATCCAGCTAACCAACTCACCACCGACTACTGGTTCACCTCCTACGATGATGTGGGAATGACCACATTCCTTGTAATCGGTAACCCGCATCCTTCGAATACGGCGCTGGTGGATGTCTACATCGCAGGGGTCAAGAAGAATACCACCCCCTACTCCATCGCTCCGGGACAGCGCATCTTCCCCCGCTATGCCACCAATGGTGGGCCCGTGTTTGTAGATGGCATCAACGGCGTGAACATCTTTACCAGCGAGCGCTCAAAATTCGGGGGCAGTTTCAATGAGGTGATGGGATATCCAGCCAACCAACTCACCACCGATTACTGGTTCACATCCTATGATGATGCTGGCATGATCACATATCTGGTGATTGGCAACCCACATCCTTCGAGTACTGCCCAGGTGGACGTGTACATCGCGGGCGTCAAGAAGAACACAAGCCCCTACTCCATCGCCCCAGGACAGCGCGTCTTCCTCCGCTATGGTATCAATAATGGACCTGTGCATGTGGATGGCACGAACGGTGTCAATGTCTTCGCCAGCGAACGAACAAAGTACCTGAGTAGCTTCAATGAAATCATGGGCTTTGCACACAATCAACTGACGAATGATTACTGGTTCACCTCTTTAGACGATGTGGGCATGATCACGAATTTGGTTATCTCTGCTCCCTGACGTCCATCCACAAATTGCGGAAACTGCAACTCCACAGCCGGCAGGTGACTTGTCACCTGCCGGCTGTTCCGTTATTAAAAATAACAAAAGCCTACGCTGAGTTAACCTATACCCGGTTTACAATCCTGCTGCTCTTTTCAATCCGTCTGCTTCATCTCTTGATATAAAAGTTCTTGTTGTTTTGATAATGCTTACGGGAGCAGATAACCCTATACATATCTACCAGAGATATTGTGATGCCAGTCTAAACCTATCTGTAACATATTCTAATGAAAATTTGTAACCTACTCTTATCAATACTAGTTGCAGTCCCTGCTTCAATCACTACAATGAAAATGCAGGAAATTGAGGAGCATCACATTCATTTTGAAGCAATTTCCCCACCAGGAACAAAATAATAATTATTCCCACCTCAATTGACCCAAGAATCTTGGGGATCAATATTTTTATATGTTTTTGGAGGCAAAATGTTTAAATCCATGGATAAATCCGTAAAGGGATCATATGGTTTTAGAAAAATATATATTTTTCTATTAATTTCTCTGCTATTTATTCCCACTGATATTTACTTTGTTCAAGAATCGAAAGCCCTAAGTGCGGTTTTTGCAACTGTTGAAACCACGCCTGTATTACATCCTCCTGATTCTGCCGATGATAGCGCAATTTGGATCCACCCCACCAATCCGTCCTTAAGTACGATTATAGGGACTGACAAAGGCGGTTATTTGGAGGTCTATAGTTTATCAGGAGCAGTATTACAGAGAATTCCTTTTCAAACAAATAATGTGGACCTGCGTTACAATTTTCCGCTTGGGGGGCAACGAGTGGCGCTGGTAACAGGAGTCGATAGAACAGCACACAAATTATTTGCGTACAAAGTTAACACGGCCACGAGACTTTTGGAGGATGTGTCGACACCCGGTTCTATTTCCGGCCTGTGGGGCTCTTCCATGTACGTCAGTCCGATCACGGGCAGGTATTACGCGTTTATCAACAGAGATTGCGTATTGAATCAGTATGAGTTGACGGATAATGGAAGCGGAAAGGTCGCAGTCAATCTGGTTCGTACGGTTACATTTAGTAATCAATGTAATAGTTCGGCTCGTTTGAGTGAAGGCGTTACAGCAGATGATGTCCACGCCAAGGTTTACGTCAGCGAGGAAGTGGTTGGTATTTGGAAATTAGGTGCTGAACCCACTGACGGCAGTGCCAAAGTGATGGTGGATAAACCCATTGCTCAAGGCGGGCATTTCCAACCGGATATCGAAGGGCTTGCGATATATTACAAAAGCAACGGCACTGGCTATCTTATCGGTTCTAGCCAGGGCAACAGCAGCTTTATTGTCTATACCAGGGAAGGAAATAATACCTATCTGGGCACTTTTAATATAGGTGATGGAAGTATTGATGGCGTGAATGGGACAGATGGAATTGACGTCACAAATTTTCCACTCGGTCCAAATTTTCCAAATGGCGTATTTATTGCTCAGGATGGAGGTAATACGGACGGAACCATTGCTAAAAACCAGAATTTTAAACTAGTTCCTTTTCAAAGTATTGCCGCGGCACTAAATCTGACGATGGATACTTCTTGGGATCCTCGATTGGTGGGTGCAAGCAGCCCACCACCTCCGCCTGCAGTCACCATTTCTGGGACTCTAGGCGCGGCCAGTGTAACTATGAGTTACACCAATGGCACACCTAAAACGGTTATTTCCTCGGCGAATGGCAGTTACTCACTTTCAGTACCATATAACTGGAGTGGTACAGTGACACCTTCCCATGCTTGTTTTACGTTCAATCCTACCAACTATAATTATACCAATGTAACAACAAACCAGACAGCAAAAAACTATAATACCAACTTCAATCCCGCTTCAGGCTGTATAGATGTTGATGTCTTGATTGCTGGTAACAATGTGGGCAACTATGCTATGTTACCAGGAAAAGGTGCTTTTGGTAGACATGGGCTTAACGGCGGACCGGTACATGTAATCAGCGCTAATGGCTCAACACCCATTTTCACCAGCCAGCGGGCGATTTATGGCAGCAGCTTCAACTCGATTGTTGGGTATCCAGGTAATCAACTGACGACCGACTATTGGTTCACCTCCTATGACGATACCGGCATGACCACTTTTTTGGTGATTGGTAACCCACATCCCAGCCAGACGGCGCAGGTGGATGTCTACATTAGTGGGGTGAAAATGAATGCAAGTCCGTATTCAATTGCGCCTGGACAGCGCATCTTCCCTCGCTATGGCATCAACGGTGGACCCGTGCATGTCGTCAGTACGAATGGGGTGAATATCTTCACCAGCGAGCGCACGAAGTTTGGCAACAGCTTCAATGAAGTCATGGGCTATCCTGGCAACCAGATCCACACCGCGTTCTGGTTCACTTCCTATGACGACGCGGGTATGATCACCTATCTTGTGATCGGTAACCCAGATCCCGCTTTGATGGCAGAAGTGGACGTGTATATCGGTGGAATGAAGCAGAATGCCACCCCCTACCAGATTGCTCCTGGACAGCGTATCTTCCAGCGCTATGGGGTCAACGCCGGACCGGTGCATGTGGTCAGCACCAACGGAGTGAACATCTTTACCAGTGAACGGACGAAGTTCGGGGACACATTCAACGAAGTCACGGGCTATCCTGGCAACCAGCTGACTACAGATTGGTGGTTTACCTCCTATGATGATGTGGGCATGATCACCTACTTAGTGATTGGCAATCCTCATGAAACCCTGACTGCCGAGGTTAATGTGTACATCGGTGGGGTGAAGCAAAATTCTACACCATATTCTATCGCTCCTGGACAGCGTATCTTCCAACGCTATGGGGTCAACGCAGGACCGGTACATGTGGATGGCATCAATGGTGTGAACATCTTTGCCAGTGAGCGCAGCAAGTACATGAACAGTTTCAATGAGATTATGGGCCTGGCAAACAGCCAACTGACGACCGACTACTGGTTTACCTCCTACGATGACCTCGGCATGACCGCTTATCTCATCATCGCCACACCATGATACTTCGTCAGTAAATTAATACAAGCTCGTAAATAACAATAAACAGCAGGCAGGTGACAAGTCACCTGCCTGCTGTTTATGTTTCGTGCTCCGGGGGTAAATATTATTGTTTACCTGCTCGATACAAAATGGATCACATTTACAAACCCGCGGCGCTCTTCAACGCCTCTGCCTTGTCTGTGCGCTCCCATGGGAACTCAATATCGTCGCGGCCGAAGTGACCATAGGCGGCGGTCTTCTGATAGATCGGCTTGCGCAGGCCCAGGTCACGGATGATCGCGCCGGGGCGCAGATCAAAATATTCATTGATCAGCGCGTCGATATTTTCATCCGAGATCTTCGCCGTACCGAAGGTTTCCACATTCACCGAAAGTGGATGCGCGACGCCGATGGCATAAGACACCTGCACTTCCACGCGGTCTGCAATACCTGCGGCCACAATATTCTTGGCAACATAACGTGCCGCGTACGCCGCAGAGCGATCCACTTTTGTGGGGTCCTTTCCGCTGAACGCGCCACCGCCATGACGACCCATACCGCCATACGTATCCACAATGATCTTGCGTCCGGTTAAACCCGCGTCGCCCATGGGTCCACCCACTACAAAGCGCCCGGTCGGGTTGAC
>JAXIPJ010000360.1:0-11039 GCA_045402985.1 Anaerolineales bacterium | reverse complement strand
GCAGGGCCGCCAATGCGCGCGGATGTATAAGGTGCAAGCAGAACGTTCTCCTTCACCTTATCGCCAAGTTTGGCGTATAAAACGTCGATGGGACGGACGGGTGCGATCATGGTTCCAGTTGGATGTCATTGCTTCGTCGCAACGAACGCTCCTCGCAATGACATGCGCATTTTCGCGATCAATTTCAGTGCAAGTTCTTCGTTCGCATCATGCTCCTTCGGCGCACGTGCTGGCAGATCTTTTTCAGCTTCGATCAAAACCAATTTCAACGGCAACAAGGATGAAGGCTCGAAGCGAACCGTGCGTTTCTTTTGATCACTCATATCCATCTACCTTTCGTTAAACAGGTTTACCAGATCGGTGCTGATCTGGTCCGCATCGCCAGCGGAGAGCACAAGCAGAACGTCATCTGATCTAAGATTCTTATAAAGATAATTTGTCACTTCGGGCAACGTCTCAATATAACGTGCGGCAAGATGAGGCATCGTGCTGACGATCTCTGCAGATGTGAAATTTTGTTTCGGCTCACGCGCAGCATACACCTCGGTGACGATCACTTCGTCTGCATCCTTGAAGGCGCGCGCGAATTCCAGAAAGAGCGCCTGTGTCCGTGAATATGTGTGCGGCTGCCAGACAGCCCAGATCCTGCGTTCGGGATAACGCGCACGCGCACCAGCCAAAGTGGCTTTGATCTCAGTGGGATGATGAGCATAATCATCGAATATGCTGATCCCGTTCATCTCACCGCGCAATTGGAAGCGACGCGCCGTGCCGGTGAATTCGTTAAGTGCCTTCACTGCTTTTTCATAAGAAAGACCCAGCAGGTCAATAATTGCCAGCACAGCCAGCGCATTACGGACGTTATGTTCACCGGGCACCTGCAAAGAGACCGCGATAGAATCATTGCCTTTGTTCCCCAGGTTCGACGATGCAATGAAATCAAAGCCGCCGCGATAATTGGGTTTAAGCCTGCTGGCCTGTACCCAGTTGGGACTGTTGATCGTCATCTCGCCTTGCACACTATAGGAAACAACATTCTTCCCCAGTTTGCGCACATGTGTGATCAAAGCCGCCGCGCCCACATCCTCCGCGCATGCGATCAATGCGCCATCGTCTGGTAGAAGATCCACAAATTTTTCAAAGGATGAATACATCGATTCAATTGTCGGGAAGAAATCAGGATGATCATGTTCGACGCCGGTCACCACTGCGATCTGCGGCTTGAGGCCCAAAAACATATTGTCGTACTCATCGGCCTCGATCACGAACAGTTTGCCTTTACCAGCGCGGGCATTGACGCCCAGATTGTTCATCACGCTACCGACAATAAATGATGGCTCACGCCCCAATTCATGCAGCACCCACGCAGCCATTGCCGTTGTAGTTGTTTTTCCGTGTGTGCCCGCGATGGCAATGCCTGTTTTGTCAGACATCAACTGACCGAGAAAGTCTGCACGTTTGTAAACGGGGATTCCCGCACGCTTTGCAGCCCGGACCTCAGGGTTGTCATCCGTTATCGCAGAAGATTTCACCACCGAATCTGCTCCCGCTAAATTGCGCGGATGATGACCCACATAGACCATCGCACCAGCCTTGCGGACTTCATCGGCAAAGGGAGTCAGCGCGCGATCAGAACCGCTCACCGTGTATCCGCTCTCCAGCAGGATACGGGCGATGGCGGAAAGACCGCTTCCCCCGATGCCAATGAAATGGACGTGTGTCATATTAGTTACTTAGTTTTATGGTTTCCTAGTTAGCTCAAGGCTGTGTCCATGGGAGCAAACTTCCTAGATATAAACAACTAGCACGAAAACGAACGCCAGGATGATGGCAAAATAAATACCTGGTTCACCCAGCAGTTGCGGAGGCATATACAGCATCATCTGAGCGACAGTTTGTTGTAAAGTCGGTTCGGTCGGTTTACTGATCACATTTGTGAATGGATAGTCCGCAATATGCATATAGTACAAAATACTGCCTGCTACCAGATAACCATTAATCGCACCCAGAAAGGCTCCGAAAAGCGTATCCTGCAAACGTTCGCGCGCCGCCTTCGAAGCGAGGTGTGGAATGCTGATCACAGTCTGATAACCGAAATACACCAGCACCAGCAGAATGATCGTCCGCACCCAGAACAGGGATACATCTGTTTCAGGAAGATCACGCGCAATCGGGATGTATCTGCGGATCACATGGTTGAGCGCCAATGCGAGGATCACGCTGAACGAAACCAGGAGTTCCTTTGCCCAGCCGCGCATCCAGCCGACCAGGCCAAAAAGAATAACGTACATCCAAAAGAGATAAACAATGCTCATCATAGGATCTACTCTCCTGCCAGTTCGATCAGTGCACTGGCAATCTTCTCAGCCGCCCGCGGATGAGATAACTCAAACATGGCAGCGCGCATGGCTTTTAGTTTGTTCGGGTTCTCCATCAGCACATTCAACGTGACCAATAAATCGTCATTGAGACGATGATCCTCCAAAATGACGGCAGCACTGCGGCGTGTCAGATAGTCCGCGTTCACTTTCTGGTAGCGCCAGGCATGTGGGTATGGCACTAGCACAGCAGGGATGCCAAACAATGGAAACTCACCCAGAGAGGAAGCGCCCGCCCGCGACACGACCAGATCTGCTGCGGCCAAAGCTGCGCCCATATCATGCAGATACGGCAAGGCATGATAGCGCGCGGCCAGTTCTGTGGGCAACTCTTCACGTGCATGTTGGATGATCTGCCAATCCTGTTCACCAGATAAGTGTATGATCTCGAATTTCGCAAGTAATTCACGCAGATTATTCAAGACAGCCTGGTTGATCGTATGAGCGCCCTGGCTTCCGCCGAACACCAAAAGGACAGGGGCTTCGCTGGAAATGCCAAGGTGCTGATTCGCCGTTTTACGGTCCCAAAGCGCGAGGTCCGGACGAAGAGGGTAGCCTGCCTCAAAGACTGTTTTCTTAAAGTACTTCTGCGATTCATCCGTAGTCACTGCAATCCCGTCTGCAAATCTGGCAAGGGATCTGAGAGCCATCCCGGGTTCGATATCAGGCACATAGAGCAGAGATGGGATCGAAAGCCCAGCGATTGCAACAGGCACGGCCACGTAACCGCCGGTAAAGAACATCACATCCGGCTTGAATTCATTCAGGATGCGACGCGCGGCCAGAACACCGCGGCCAAGCATGGTGAGGTTTCGCGGCAAACTAGCCAAACCAACACCATGCACACCGGCAGCAGGGACGCTGCGGAAGGAAATACCCTGGCGTTTCACCAGTGATTCCTCCATACCGCCTTCGCTGCCCACCCACAGCGCGTCCATATCCGTAACTTTAGCCGCGAGCGCGCTGTGAACGGCGAGGGCGGGATACACTCCGCCTCCCGTTCCCCCGGCGCATATCAATAACCGCACCGAATGACCTCCATTCATTTTTTTCCTTCTTTGAACCCTCGCCACTCTGACGCGAGATATTCAACATAATACCGATCGCGCACATGGTTGAAACCAAATTGGAACCACCTGCACTGACAAATGGTAATGCGTTCCCAGCAAAAGGCATCAGACCCACCATCACAGACATGTTGATCAGAGCCTCGATACCGATCCAGAACGTCACACCGGCCGCGAGAAGTGTGCCCAGCATATCAGGCGCGCGGCGGGCAATGACAAGTCCGCGCCAGACCAACGCAGCATATAAGCATATCAGCAGAACAGATCCAAATAAACCAAGCTCCTCTGCGATCACCGCAAAGATGCTATCCGTGGGCGCAAAAGGCAGGCCGGTTAACTTTGTGTCCGCCTGACCCAGCCCCACCCCGAACACCCCACCTTTGATAATGGCCTCGAACGAGCGTTGGACGTGATACGACGCATGCGTGGGGTCCTGCAAGCCGGCGATGAAAGAATCGACACGATCCTGCCCGGTGGCGCTGAATTGAACAACGATCCAGGCCATGAGAATTGCTGCGATCAGCAAAAACACGATCTGCTTTATATCAGCTCCTGCGAGGAAGAACAACAAACCTCCCAGAACCATCACCGTGCCGACGGCACTCAAGTCAGGTTGAAGGTAGATCAAGCCGCCAATAATACCAAGGATCACGCCCAGTGGAAGCAGGCCAAGGCTTAGATCGTGCAGGAATTGGCGCTTTGCATATAACCAGACTGAAAGATAAATTACTGTCACCAGCTTCGCTATTTCAGAGGGCTGATAAGAACCCTCAAACAAAGTGCGCGAAGCACCCAGGCGCATTTCATTCAGGAACAGAACTGTAATTAGCAGGGCAATGGTCGCAAGCATGGCGAACAAAATCAGCCTGCGCCAATTGTGG
The DNA here is from genome assembly GCA_045402985.1 of Anaerolineales bacterium. Classification (GTDB taxonomy): domain Bacteria; phylum Chloroflexota; class Anaerolineae; order Anaerolineales; family Villigracilaceae; genus Defluviilinea. The sequence goes on along the minus strand of JAXIPJ010000360.1, from coordinate 6,713 downwards.
TAATCAAAAAGCGAAAGAAAGAAGGCCAGCACGATCCCCAATCCCAACCATCTCACCTGACGCGTGAACATATAAGATGAAGAGCCATATTCATTGAACGAGAAATCGAAGGATGCAGAATACAACATGATCAAGCCAAACACCGCCAGCGCGACCACGGTCAACACCAGCAGCATATCCACGCCTCGCGCGCGGCGCGCCGAGTCTTTGAACGGCCAAAAACCTGAACGGTTATTTACGAAAGTTCTTGTACCCATGTTCTAAACCTTTCACCACGTTCAGCAAAATCCTTGAACTCATCGAAACTCGTGCCACCCGGAGCAAGCAGGACGACATCGCCAGATTCGGCAACGTCCGCCGCTTTGACGACTGCCTCGCGCAAATGCTCTGTACGTGCGACCGTAAAACGCTTCTCGCGCAGCCCGAGGCTGTCGACAGTCTTCTGAATCTTTTCCGCAGCTTCACCGAACAGCACCACATGATCGACGCGTTCGCCAGTCAGTTGCAGCAACTCCTCCCACGGAAGATCCTTATCGCGCCCGCCCAGCAGTAAAACGATGGGCTCATCAAACGCACGGATGGCAGCCATGCTCCGTTCGGGCGCAGTGGCAATCGAGTCGTTGTACCAGCAGACACCGCGCAACTCACGCACAAATTCCAAACGATGGGGCACACCGCGGAAATCTTTCACAGCCTCAAGCATTGCCTCGGGGCCAAAGCCTGCAGCATGACCAATTGCAAACGCTGCAAGTACGTTCGATACATTATGGTCACCGCGCAATAACACTTTTTCACGAGGCATCAACGTTAGGCTCATATCTCCGTCGCGTAACTTCAACATTCCATCCTGCAGATAAGTTCCATCCAGGCCTTCATCAAGTTCACGCGCACTGAATGCATATAACTTGCCATTCACTTTCTTTCTCAAATTCCAGGCGCCTTTGTCATGGCGGCTTAGTATGGCAACATCCTCCCGGGATTGAAACTCAAGGATACGCGCCTTTGCAGACGTATAGGCTTCCATCGTACAGTGACGATCCAGATGGTTTGGCGTGATATTGAGTATCGCAGCAACATTTGGAGAGATCGTCATCTGATCCAATTGAAAGGATGAGATCTCGAGGATGGCAATGTCATCAGCTTGCATATTATCCACATAATTAATGAGTGGATCGCCGATGTTGCCACCAACGAAGGATGAAGGTTTATCCTCAGACTGCTTTCGGCTCGCTGCGGTTGCGAGTTTTGCCATATTGCCTACAAGCGTCGTTGTTGTTGTTTTGCCTGCCGAACCGGTAATACCAACTGTTTTGCAGGGCACAACTTCCATGAAGATCTGGGAATCGTTCGAGAGAGGGATCCCTCGTTTAACGGCTTCAGCCACAATTGGGAGCGTGAGCGGGACTCCGCCGGAGAGACAAAGCACATCGATGGAATCCAGCACTTCAAGCGGATGCGCTCCCAGCACCCAGTCGATCTGATATTCGGCCAGTGATTCGCGCGCAACGCGTAATTCATCGGCAGTGCGCATATCGTTCAATGTGACGCGCGCGCCGTGCAGTGATAGCCAGCGCGCCAAGGCCAGGCCTTGCCTTGCGGCTCCGATGATCAAAACACGTGTTCCAGTCCAGTTCGTTTTCATATCATTATCCCCTCACCCTTTGTCCCTCTCCCAATGGGAGAGGGGCTGGAGTGAGGGAGAATTTACACCAAAGCCAGTCCTATTCCAACCATTGCAGCCAGCAAGCCGATGAGCCAGAAGCGTTGCACGACCTGTGTTTCGCTCCAGCCAAGCAATTCAAAGTGCAAATGGATGGGGGCCATTTTGAAGAAACGTTTACCTTTCGTCAATCTGAAATAAGCAACCTGTATTACGACGCTCAATGCCTCGCAAAGCGGGATAATTGCAATTACAAGAAGCAGTGGCCAGTGACCTGTCATCAAAGCGACAACAGCCAGCGTTGACCCCAGAGAAAGGGAGCCTGTGTCACCCATGATCAATTCAGCAGGATGCACATTGAACCACAGAAAACCGAACAGCGCACCCACAATGATGAAGCAAAATTGCGCCAGATAAGTATACCCATACAGGAGGGCGATGCCACCAAATGCGGCAAATGATGTCGCAGAGATCAAACCAGCCAGTCCATCGAGTCCATCTGTAAAATTCACTGCATTTGATTCGCTGACAATAATGAACGCCGCGATGGGGATATACCACAAGCCGAGGCCAATAGGGTCCGGAATACCAGGCAGACGCATCTCAGGGACCATAAGAATATATTTCAAGACGATGGCCGTGCCAATCGCCAAAATGACCTGGGCCGCAAATTTCGTGCGGGCGCGCATACCTTCGCCGCGGCGTTTGCCGCGTATGCCCTCCCAGTCATCCAGAGCACCGAGCATTGCATAACCAACCATAACTATCAGAGGCACCAGCACGGAGCGCCCGGTAACGCTAAGGCCGATCAGTGTTGCCGCGTTGAGCAGACCAGTCAAAAGGAGGGCTGGCAGAATGAAGAGCACGCCGCCCATGGTGGGCGTGCCCATCTTTACACGATGCTTATCCGGCTCCTCCACGCGTATCACCTTACCGACTCTGAAGTGACGAAGCACACGCAGTAATGGGGTGCCCCAGATCACTGTCATGAGGAAGGAGAGCATTGCCAGACCCAATACCAAAGCGGTATGGCTCATGAACGCACCTCCAGCAAACTGGTAATGCGGTCCATGCGTAAACCATGAGATCCTTTGATCAGTACGGCATCATCCTTTGTAAGATTGGTTTTTAGCCATTCCACAAGTGGATCATATTCATTGAATTCAAGAATGGAGGATTTCTTCATGCCTGCACGGCGCGCCGCTTCTGCAAAAATGTGAGCGCGTTCGCCCAGCGTAAGCAGGACGTCTGCTACTTGCGCGGCACGTAGTCCCACCATTTCGTGTCCACCGCGTTCGTATGGACCGAGTTCAAGCATATCGCCGAGCACGGCCACCTTGCGCCCATCCAGTTCATCCAGTAGGTTGAGCGCGGCCAGCATGGATTCAGGTGAGGCGTTGTAAGTGTCGTCCAGCAATAACGCGCCAGTCTCGCTGCGAACTGCGGCAAGGCGGAGTTGTGTATGACCCTGGTTGAGTCCTTCCAAAATTTCCTGCCAGTTCATTCCTTCTGTCAGGCCCACCGCGGCGGCGCGCAATGCTGTGTGGACTGAATGACGACCGATCATTGGGATCTTTACATGCAACGTTTCACCCGCGTAATGCAGGCGGAACCGGATCCCTTCCAGACCCAGCCCCACCACATTATCCGCCCAGAGATGCGCCTCACGCGACAAGCCGTAAAAAAAGACGCGCGCTTTGGTTTTCTCTTCCATTCTGCGGACCCAGGGGTCGTCGAAGTTTAGAATTGCCACGCCTTCAGGGGCAGGGGGCAACGCCTGGACCAATTCCGCTTTGCCGCGTGCAATGGCTTCCTGTGAACCGGCGCGCTCCGCGTGGACGGTACCTACATTTGTCACAACGCCAACTTGCGGCAAAGCAATATCACACAGGAAGGCAATTTCACCGGGCACGTAGAATCCCATTTCCAATACAGCGCGTTGATGACCGGAGCTTAATCGCAGCAGTGTCAGCGGCAGCCCAATCTCATTGTTGAGGTTGCCCGGGCTTTTCAGCGTTCGATAGCGCGTGCTGAGCACTTCGGTAGCCATTTCCTTGGTCGTGGATTTTCCCACGCTGCCAGTGATGCCAATGACACGCAGGTCCAATTTGCGGCGCCAGTAACGTGCGATCTTCTGTAACGCGGCAACTGTATTTTCAACACGCAGACACAGGGGACTCGTGAGATCATGTTCCAGAAAAGAATCGGCTGAGGAAACGGAACGCAGGTCGAGGGTGGGGAAAGAGCCGTCCACATCCCGCTGGATTAAAGCAAAAGATGCTCCCCGCTTAAAAGCCTCGCCAATAAAGTTATGTCCATCTGTTTGTTCACCGGGAATCGCGACAAACAACGAGCCGGGGATCACCTGACGTGAGTCGACTACCGCTTCGGTAATAACCGTTACGGTCAGCGGACGAAAATTGGTGAGGGCTTCGATGGCGTCTGCGAGAGTGAGCATGTTGGTTCGATTAAAAGACCTATAACATAATGGATGTTGCGCTAATTTATTTGGATGACAATTGACTACGAACGCTATCAGGGGGAATGTTAAGCATAATGACGGTTTGTTCAGCCACCTGCGAAAAAACGGGCGCGGCGGTTTCAGAACTCCATATGGAGGCACTCGGTTGCTGCAACCAGATATAGACCATGAATTGTGGATCATCCACCGGGCCCCAGCCAACGAAGGATACGTTGGTATGGGTGGCATCATAGCCATAATTTGTGGGGATCTGTGCGGTGCCAGTCTTGCCCGCCAGGCGATAACCCGCTAAAAGTGCCTGGGAAGATTCTCCCTCAAGCGACACTGCCAGCAGGTCACTCAGCGTGCGCGCCGTTTCGGCAGTGATCGGCGAACCTGCATATTGCGAAGGGACGTTATATTGATGACCATCGCGCAGCATGGAATACAACACATGCGGAGTGACCATGCGCCCCTCATTTGCAATTGCAGAAACTGCCATCAACATTTGCAAAGGAGTCACGGAGATGCCCTGACCAAATGCATTCGTACCAAGGTCAACAGGATACCAATCCGTATCTCCCGGGACCTTGAGCCTGCCCACCGCTTCGCCAGCCAGATCTATGCCTGTTTGATGACCCAGTCCAAAACGCTCCATGTATCCGTAAAACGATTGCGATCCCATTTGTGTGGAGACCCACGCCAGGCAAACATTCAATGAATGTTGCAGACAACCCAGCATATTCTGCTGCCCCCAGGCATCGCGGTTCCAATTCTGGATGGTGATGCCGCCTACTTGAATGGAACCCGTGTCCAGGAAGGGCGTATCCGGGCGCACTGTACCGGAGTCGAGGGCAGCGGCTATGGTAAGGACTTTTAACACTGAACCAGGCTCATACGCCATGCCAATGGAACGGTTGTATTGACTGCCGTTGTCATAAAGCGAGAAGTAATTTCCGTAGTCGTTCAGGTTCATGCGCGGGGTAGCTGCCATTGCCAGGATCTCGCCATTGCGCGGGTCCATGACGATGATCGTGCCATTCTGCGCGCCGTAATTGGAAAGCGCATCATCCAGAATAGACTCGACTTTGGCCTGCAGGTCACGATGCACTGTCAGCACCAGAGTTGTGCCATTGGGCACGCGCGGAATTTCGAGAGCTTTGTTTGGGTCACGCGGCACCCACACTTGAACAGGATTCCCCGCCAGTAGATCATTGTATTTTTCTTCAATGCCAAAATAGCCACGACCATCGCGTGTGACAAAGCCAAGTATATTCGAAGCCAGTGCGGTCTCAGGATAACTTCGCTGGAAATGTGGTTTGAACCCCAGACCATCCAGATGAAAATCGTCTTTTTCTTCCAGTTGTTGAATGAGTTCTTGAAGTAAAGTTACTGTTTCCGCGCCGACGAAATCCTGAACGACAATATATTCCCAGCCCGCGGGGGAATCAGTAAGCTTATTGTAGATTTCTTCATAAGTGAGGCCCAGATATGTGTTCAAAGTATGTGCCAGCGATTCAGGGCTTGTCATTTCATTCAGGCTCACGCCCACTTCGTAAACCGTCCGATTGCCTGCCAGCAAATGTCCCTGGCGGTCATAGATCTCGCCGCGCTCCGGGTAGAACATGCGGAATTCGCCGGCGTAGCGATCTCCTTGAGAGAGAAAAACCTTGGCCTGTTCGCTGCTCTGAATCCGAAACATTTGCGCAATAACCGCCAGACTCACAAGCGCGAGCCCCGCGGCCAGGATCATTGAACGGATGGCGTATTGCTGTCTCACCGTAGGACTCCGAATCTAATGCGTTCATCGAACCATTCGATCAGGGATTGTGAGTATTCAGGTGGAAGCGATAGCACCTGCGGAGGCGCATCTTCCGCTACCAGCAGGATCTCGGGTTCAGGCAAGGAAAACCCGGGCACGGCCACATAATCCAACTCGCCGGGTTTCACAGGGCGATAACCCAACTCAAGGGCGCGGCGCTGCATTTCGACCGTGGAGGTCATATTCGCAAGCCGTGTTTCAAGGTCCGCGTTGGTGCGTTGAATAGTGGTTATGTCAAATCGCAGTTCCTGAATTTCGCGTCCCGCCACTGCTGCACGCGCGGTCACATCGAGATATAGTGCGGCGATCATTGCCACCCCGATCAGGGAAAGCAGGAACGCGCCAACCCACTGGCGTTGCACACGCCAGGGAGCCTGTTTATAAGCATGTACGATCTGAGTAGCTTGCATAACGACCTTTTTATTTGGGCGATGGTCGATTTGTAGGGTCGGGAAGACCCGCCCCTACATTTTTTCTGCAATGCGAAGTTTCGCACTGCGTGCTCTCGGGTTTGATTTGATCTCGTCTTCACCCGGAGTGATCGGTTTTCGATTTACCTCTTTCAGCGTTGCCTTACGTTCCTCTTCATATATCTGTTCGTAAGGCGGATTGACCAGATCCTTGCCTTGTTGGCGGAAAAAATCTTTGACGATGCGATCCTCCAGCGAGTGGAAGGATCTGGTCAATCCGCCTTACGAACAGATATATGAAGAGGAACGTAAGGCAACGCTGAAAGAGGTAAATCGAAAACCGATCACTCCGGGTGAAGA
>JAXIPJ010000071.1:0-4704 GCA_045402985.1 Anaerolineales bacterium | reverse complement strand
ATGTAGAGGCAGGCTTTGCTTGTTTTGTATTTTCCCAGTTTCTCCAGGAGGCCGCCATATTTGTCAAAGCCGCCATTAATATAAAGCGTCAGGTTTTGTTTGCGCGGGGAGAAGCCAGTCAGAAGAAAATCACCTTCGCGCCCACTCTTATATTCATAATGGTAATCACCAAAGCCGATGATGCTTGTGCCCCACATTTTCGGTTCGTTATTCGTGATGGTTTTCATCATCTCCAGAATTGTGTAGCAATCTTTTCTCTTCTCTTCGGGGAAACCCTCGAGAAATTCCTCAACACTCGCATCATCGGCTTTGGTTTTTAAGTCAGCCATGAGTGGCAGTTCCCTTCTATAATAATTATGGATTTGTTCCGGTTAAGAAAAATTATAGCACATCTGTTTCATGTGAAATCATAATTTTGCTCTATAAATAACGTAGCCACCATGTTGTTGGATTGTTTCCCTTATATCTCTGATACCCTCTGCAAAGCGGATATAACAGCACGATCATCAGGATCCAGACGAGATAAACCGCCTCGATCCGAAGCCCGAAGCTGCTCAATGTCCCTGAGGAAATTGCCCTGGCTGTCAGGATGTACTCCCTCCAATCGCGGCCCGCGAATACAAGGGCAAGCGTGGCAAACGCATGGATGAAATAAAGATGGAGAATGTAAAAGAAGAATGGCACCCTGCCAAATACCACAATCGGATTCGTAATTCTGTGCTGCATTCCTTCACTCGAAGCCAGGAAGATCAGCGCCGGCCCGATGGTCATTAACAGGAAATGTAACGAAGGAGGGTATTTGGTTGTATTTAGAAATGACATGACCGTAAACAGAGAAGAGCCTTGCGCGGACCACGCTCCTGGCTCGCCGTATAAGTTGAATCCACGCAGGGCAAGGAAGAGTAAAATCGCGCCCAGTCCGCTCAATAACAACCAGCGTCTTCTCTTTTCTCCATCAAAATCCCTAGTGTAAAGAATTCCAAAGGCGAAGCCCATAGCCATCAGTCCGAGCCAGGGTAGGATCGGATAAAAAAGGCTGATGGTGGTGTCGCCCAGGCGAAACGCATTTGGCTGATGCAATGCATACCATAGGAGATCGCGGACGGATGTTCCATTGACTGTAATTGGGTCCAACAGGTTGTGCCCAAATACCAAAATTATTCCGACAGCAAATATTATCTTTATGGGCAGGAACACCAGAACGGATAACAGCATCAGGCTGGCGCCAATTGCCCAAATGACTTGAAGGATGCGGAAGCTGAAAGTGGTATCAAACGTCCAGGCGAAATTGATGACCGTTAGCTCTGCAACAATAAGCCAGACTCCACGCGTAAATAAGTACCATGCAAGCTGGCTGGTCTTTGTCTTATTCGATCCATATAGAAATGCAGATGTGCCAGTGAGGAAGACAAATACAGGTGCGCAGAAATGTGTGATCCAGCGCGTGAAAAACAGCAGGGGAGTGGTGTTGGCAAGATTTGTCGGCTCTGAATACCATGTCCCGAGACCAATATACATGCGGACGTGATCGAGCGCCATAATGATCATTACCACTCCGCGCAGCAGATCAATGGATGCGATTCTTTGAGTCTGACTGCCCTTTTTCAACTCTCTGTGTTGCATCGAATGATCAGGCTTCTGCTAACCTGGCTTTTAGGAATACCCATGGAGCGCCAAAGGTTACCCAGAAAGTTGCCAACGCATAACGGAAATAACGCAATGCGTACCCGGCAATGGTTTCATCTGCGGCGATCAAGCTGAAAGCGATATCCAGCCCAAAATATATCAGGAGTAGGCCGATGATGCCGAGCACATAACTAAGGACGCGTTTACCCCAATTTTTGGTGGGTTGAAAATTGGCCTGGGATCGCATCAATGCATAGCCTGTGATCGAACCAAACAATGCCCCTGCCAGTGTGAAGGAGTGACTGATCGAACGCGCGTCAGTTGAATAACTGCTCCACGAGGCAGGATCCGGCGTCCCTGAAATAATGGAGCGGATCAAGATCCCCAGAACGATGACGACTCCGGAAACGACAAATCCAATGGCGATTTGGGCAGATAATGTTTTTGATCTTGCCCAGATTGCGATCTGCTCGGCGCGTTTGGCAGCAATCCACAATACGATTCCGCCAATCAGCCAACCGAACAATACATCGTGCAGGAAATGAACGCCCAAATATAAGCGCGATAATCCGATGAAGAAAAGTATGATGCCGATGACCACGCTAAACCAGGTTTGTTTCGCGCGGTAAGCAAGATAGCCGCCAATGGCAAGTGAGTCGCTGGCATGCGAAGATGGGATGCCGTATGAAGCTTCTTCTGCCAGGCCCCGGACGCCTCCGATCCAATAGGGACGCGGCTGATGGAAGAGGAGCTTGAACGAAGCTGAGACAACGTCAACGGCGATGAGGATCAGCAATGCGCGGATACCCAGACGTTTGTCGAGGGTCCAATAGATGAAAGGGGCAGTGATTAGATAGAATTCGACACGACCAAAGAAGCTGAAGAAGTTCATCACACCATCGAGGGATGGGCTTAACGTTTGCAATGCCTGGATCAGGCCGATGCTGAGTTGCTGTAGGGCGTCCATGGGAATATCCTCCTTGCGGCAGAATTGTGTGCAGTGGGAATACTATATTACATCTCGCTGTCAATTTCAAGCCCCGACCTATTTGATTTTAGCGAATTGTTGTAGTGCTCTTCACCTTTTGACGCGCCGATAACCAAAGTATGATTAAACTTTAAAAAGAAGATGAAGTCCTTGTGAAGGAAATATGTGCTTTGTGTTATATGAATAACCCACTTTTACCAAAACCAATTTGCCACAGAGACCTTTGAGAAAAACTCATTATCTCTGTGGCAAATGAATATTGTATTTACGGCTTGAACTTCCATAGTTCTGTTCCGACACCATCACCACCGTCCGCGCGGAAGTAGAGTTCGTTGTTGTACACAGCCAGATAAGCGGGATTGGAATTGCCAGCTTTATTGATATCGGTCACGCGTGTAGGCGTTGTGCCATCAAATTTCCACAACTCGTACCCCGCGCCGTCGGTCCCGATCGCTCCGAAGTACAAGGCACCATTAAATTCGGTCATAAAGGTTGGAGTAGAATCGCCAGTGCCAGTGTTAATATCCGCTGCAAGGCTGGCGGTGGTGCCATCAAATTTCCAAAGTTCGTTGCCTTTGCCATCGTTGGCGTTGGCACCAAAGTAAAGTACGCTATTTAATACTGCCAGATAGACGGGATTTGAATTACCTACCTCCGGGTTAATATCAGTGACGCGTGTGGCGGTGGTACCATCATATTTCCAAAGTTCGGTGCCCTTGCCGTCATTGCTGATAGCGCTAAAGTAAAGCGCATTATTGAAAGCGGTCAGATAAGCCGGGTTTGAATCACCGCTGCCAGTGTGGACATCGAAGGCCAGGCTGGCGGTAGTTCCATCTGTCTTCCACAATTCCACGCCCTTGCCATCATTTCCATTTGCGGCAAAGTACAGCACATCATTGAATACACCCAAATGCACAGGGTTTGCATCCGCTGTGCCGCTGTTGATGTCGCCGAGGCGTCCGGCATCCGTGCCGTTATAACGCCAGAGTTCCGCGCCCGCCGCGTCGTTGCCGTTCGCCTTGAAGTACAGCGCACCGTTATAGACCTTCAGATACGACGGGTCCGAACCGCCCGCCCCAGGATTAATATCCTTCACGAGGCTGGCAGCTTTCAAGGTGCCATCGTATTTCCAGAGTTCGTTGCCAGAAGTGGCGTTGCCTATTGCCGCGAAGTAAAGAGTGCCGTTGAAGACAGACAAATAGGCGGGGTCAGAATTACCGGCTCCAGTGTTGATATCTGCAACCCGTTCCGCTCCCACTGCTGCGGGCGGCGGCGGGGTGGTGGGTGGCACAGTTGTGCCGAGGCTCACCTCCAATGTGTAGTTCTTATTCGAGACGACCAGCACGCTGACGATGTCAATGAAATAATCGCCATTGGATGGAAGGACTCCCGTCCACGTCAGTGTTGTGTCCTGCGCCTTGAGCACTGCGCCGCCGGGAGCATAGACTGCCAGTGCAAGCTCATTTGCTGGACCCGTGACCTTAATGCTCAACGTCTGGCCTTGAGTGGCGGCCAAAACATAACGGACCTTGCCAGACGCATTCACCGTACCTGCTAACGTGACCGTGGTGCTGCCCGCAGGAATAATAATGCGGGTCGGCTCAGGTGTGGGAACAGGCGTGATGTTGCTACCTGCCGAATTGATCGGTATCTTGAGCTTGACCCCAGCGGAAAGCACCGCGTCTTTATTTGCCTCCTTTAGGACGGCGAGATCTGCATTGTATTTTTGCGCGAGGGATTCCCAGGTATCACCTGCTTGAACGGTATGAAATACAACACAGGGCGGACCGTAGATCGTTCCATTGCTACCGATGTTGGGGACACTCAAGGTTGTAACAATAGGAAAGATAAGATCCGGATCAATTACCTGTGGATTTGCATTGCGCACGGCTGTGAAATCCGCGCCGTAGCAGCGCGCGATCTGAAGCATCCATTCGCCCTCAACAACTTTGTGCTGGATCGTTGAACCGCGCGGCAGGTTGGAGGGTGTGCCGGGGCTGGTCTGGATGTTGGTATTTGTTATGTTAACGGTGGCAGGCTGGACGGTCCCCGCACCTCCGCCGGAGGCAGTCGCAGAGTTGGTGACTTGA
>JAXIPJ010000064.1:0-5941 GCA_045402985.1 Anaerolineales bacterium | reverse complement strand
TCATTATTGACAGTTGGCATCGCACATACAGTTGTGGCTCTGCCTTATGTTCTGCTGATCGTTGGCGCGCGTCTGGCAGGCTTTGATGCCAGCGTTGAAGAAGCCGCCATGGATCTGGGCGCAGATTATCCCACGACGCTTCGCCGCATCGTTCTCCCGATGATCGCGCCTGCTATGGTTTCTGCGTGGCTAACTGCGTTCACGGTTTCATTTGATGAGTTTGCGCTGGCGTTATTTTTAGCAGGCACACAGCCAACCTTTCCGGTTTATCTTTATGGACAATTGCGATTCGCGAATCGTTTGCCGATCATGATCGCGCTGGCTGTACTGATGATGATCGGCACGTTGACGCTGGTGTTGATCGCGGAGAGGGTGAGGAGAGTAGAATGAAGAAGAGACTGGAGAATTAGAGACTAGATACTGGTGGTGGTCGAGTGTTCCGAATGGTTTTAGAGGAACGTACACTTGCCCCGGGTGCAAGTGCCGGGCAGTGCAGGTGTCGAGATCAGATCGGAGTGGTTATGTCTGGGAAAAATAAAATTCTTGCACGGCGATTTTACGATGAAATTCTGAATGGTAGAAAGATGGATGTGGCGGATGAAATATTGTCGCCCGAATATTTGGACCATAGTGCGGCCGCACCTGGCCTGGAAAACTTCAAGACATATTTAGCCATGATTACGAACGTCTTTCCCGATATTAAAGTGACCATTGAAGATCTGCTAGCGGATGACGATAAAGTGGCGGTTCGTCTTACTATTCATGGCACACAGTTGGGATCGTTTCGCGGCTTTCCTCCGACGGGCAGGCAAGCTACCTGGACGGGCATGGACATCATTCACATCTCCAATGGCAGGATCATAGAACGCTGGAGCGAACGCGATTTTCTAAACATGCTCCTGCAACTTGGGCATGTGCAATATCCACAGTAGGCAGTATGACCCAACAGCTCACACTTCTTACCTGGCCCGATTACATCAACCCCGGTACGCTGGAGCAATTTGAATCCGAGTTTGGGGTCAAGGTGAACTTGGAAATTGTTCCGAGCGCCGTCGAATTGACCGAACGGATGAAGAGCGATGGTCCCGCACCGGATGTGTTGTGTCCGCCGGATTATGCTGTTCGTGAATTGGGCGCAGAGGGTCGTCTCGCCGCGTTGGATCACGCGCAATTGTCAAATCTTGAGCATCTCGAAAAACGGTTCCAGCTCGGGCGTCCGCATGACGCGGGAAGTCACGTCAGTATTATCAAGGATTGGGGTACGACCGGTTTTATGATCCGTACCGATATGATTGATGAAGAACCAAAATCCTGGGCGGATTTTTGGCGACTCACCGAGAAGTTTTCTGGACGTGTCACAGTGTTGGATTCGCCTGGCGAAGTGATCGGCGCAGCGTTGAAGCTGCGCGGGCATTCATACAACGCCTCTTCGCCCGACCCTTTAGCCAGCGCGCGCCAGGATTTGCTTGATCTCAAGCCTCATCTACTGGCTTTTGAAACTAATTACAAACCTCTGCTTATTTCCGGAGAAGCTTGCATGGCTCTTGGCTGGAACGGTGATGCCGCTGCGCTGATCGCGCAAAGTGTGCCGATCAAGTATGTTGTTCCAAGCGAAGGCTCGCAAATCTGGGAGGATGATTGGGCTATCGCCGCGGATGCGGCGAACCCGGAATTGGCACATACATTTTTGAATTTTGTCATGCGTCCTGAAGTGGCTGCGCAGGAGGCGCGTTATACCCGTTATGCCACCGGCAATCGTTCTGCGCTTGCATTGCTTGATGATGAAATGCGGAATGATCTGTCCACGTATCCGCCTGAAGCTGTATTACAAAAACTGGAAGCCGGTATGCCGCTGGATGAGGCCGGGCAAAAAAGACGTGAGGAACTGTGGAAAGCAGTAAGAGCCTAGGTCCGCAGAACTTGATATTTCGCTTTTAGGAGAATTTATGTGAACATGAGTCTGGGTGCAAGGTCGTTGGCGCTATTCGCGGTGTCTGTTTTATTTCTTTTGCTGATAACGCTATTTGAATCTTCACTTTCCGGAATGTCTCTGACAGCAGAAAAAATATTAAGCGCGCTACTTTTGGTTTTTCCAGGTGTCATCGGAATCGTGTTTGGAGTGCTAGGAGTAATTCGTAAAGAAGCAAGTCGCTGGATGGCGATGCTGGGCATTCTACTCAATGCCCTGTTCGCGTTGTTTCATATTTTCATCATCTCCTTTGCGGGGTAATTCTGTTGGCCATTAGAAAATCCCATCCTTATTTCACTTCGTATGGTGAACGAACAAAGAGACCTCCATTGCAGATCTTTTGGAAGTCTCTTTGTTTTAATAGACCTATGATTATTTAGTTTGCGACCACCCTGAATTGACTTTCGAACTACTTGACCGCAGCTTCAGCGTTTACCATACCTGCGCCGAAGAACGAAGTTTGGCCCAAGCCGCCACTGCACACGCGCGGGTCAGTAACAGGCCAGTTTGCTGGGCAGGCAAGAGGCGTGGCGGATGAAGCCAGAAGGGCGGCTACCGCGCCTTGAGGCATATTAGGGTGCACTTCACGAATCAGAGCCGCGACACCGGCGGCGTGGGGTGAGGACATTGACGTTCCGCTGATCCACACGTAGCGACCACCACCGCTGACAACAGCGCGGTTGGCTCCGATGAGAGCTTCCCAAGTTCCGGTTGCATCGGTGCTTGACCATCCAGCGAGAATGCGGCCGCGTCCGAATACTGTGTTGGGTGTCTGTCCGGCATCACCACCGGGGGCGGTGACGTTCACTGGCGAGCCGACGCTGGAGTAGCTGGCTAGTGTGTTGACCCCGGTAGCCGAAACAGTGACAACACCGGTCAGTTCGGCAGGTGCAACGCGGCAGTTGTTACCTACGTCGCGTACGATAGCGCTATCCGGCGGCCAGTCTGGGCTGATATCATCCTCAACCGGATGACCGAGATCGTGAGCTTCGTTGCCAGCCGAGGCGACGATCACCACACCGCGCTGTTGGGCATAGCGGGCGGCATCCATAAGTTCCTTAAGTATGGCACGCTGCCCGGCATCGTTGGCGCAGTAATACAAATAGGGGTCGGCAAAAAGGCTTAGGTTCACCACGTCCAGGCGCTGGTCACCGGCGTAGCGAAGCGCAGCTGCCACCGAATCGGCGAAGCAGTAGCCAGCGATGGTGCACGCTTTTAGTGCCACGATCGTGGCTTCAGGCGCCACACCGACAATGCCAATCCCGTTTTCACGGGCCGCGATGATTGTGGACACGTGGGTACCGTGACCATTAAGATCCTGGACAGCGGCTTTGTTCGAGCAATCCCCGTTGGCAACTTCCTGGGGGTCGGCAGTGGGCGTGTCGCTGAAAATAAACGAGCACGAGCCCGCCATATCAATGCCGCCAGCCAGGTCGGGATGTGTAAAGTCGACACCGCTATCGATGATGCCGACCTTCACGCCTGCACCCGTGGCAGTGGCATGGGCAGCTTCAGCATTAATCACTTCCATATCCCACTGACAGACCGAAAGGGGATCGGGCCCGGTAGTTCCTGGGTAGGAGGTGAGGCAGGCTGCGTGAGCGGAGGCTTCATCAAAAAGCACCTCCGTATCCGCAGACGCGGGACTAACAAAGCCTCCCAACATCAACGCGACCAGGGTCAAGATCAAAAGCGGGTTCCAAAATTTTTTATTGCTCATACCTAATGCCTCCTCTTGCATTTTGGCGTACGTTCTGTGCGATTCATTTATTTCCCCATTCCGCATATAAATTATAGGATTTTCAATGAGGCAAGTCAAGTAGGTTGTAACTTTTTGGGTGACCAGTTCTAGTCGTTCGCTTTTGCAGATCTCTCACATTGTAAAAATACTCTCAACTTGTGAGCGGCGGTATGGATGATGCGCTCCATCTAGCTGGTGTAGATTCCCACCTCAAGGCTGGCTTGGCTGTTACGAAAGTTTTGCCTTCAAAACTTCCAGTATCTCTTCGGGTTTTTGTGAAATGTCGATCGCGTAGATTTTCCCCGTCTGTGTAATTTCATCTGCCATACGGCCAGTGCCGCGCATGACGAACGTGGGACGGTTCTCCAAAAGGCTGTATTCCACGTCGGTTCTGGATATGTTTCCGCCATTAACAAGAATCGTAATTGATTTTTTATCGCCTGCAATCGCGGTGGCGATCTTCGAGATCCAGGCGGATTCGTCCCCCCAGTCATCGCCAGGGATCAAAAAGAAGTGAGTATGATTCGGGTCCAAAATGGAGCGTGGTTTTTCCTTCATCAGCAGGCTGTCAAAAACCACGCCGATCAGTGGGAAGGAAAACTTATTTTGTTTCCTCTGTTTTCCAATTTCGGTCATGATGCCTGCCTGCGTGCCCCCATCCACAACTACAGCCTGGGTTTCCTCGGCGAGTCTGACTACGATTCCGATGGCTTTACGCATGGCGAACTTATCGAGCCATGAAATGCCACCTGCGCCGCCTACCAATACGATCACGGGTGTCGGGTTGGGTATATTAAGCTGTCGAAGAGCCCCTGGAATTTCATGGTTATCAGTAATGTTTACCGCTTCGACTCTAACGTCGCGTTTGATAGGGATCTGCCGGGTGATCATGCTGTTCTCCCAAGATATGATTCGAGTTACCGGTGTGATAAACATCGGTAACTCGATTACCTTACATATTTCGTTTGAGGGTGAGACCCGGTTACACCCGGCGCACCATGCCTGCCAGGAAGAGCAGAACCACAGCACCCACTATGGCGACGAGCATGCTTGGAAGATTGAAGCCAGTCACGCCCTGTGCGCCAAATGCATTCATAAGGAAGCCACCTACCACGGCGCCGACGATGCCCACGATAATGTTAGCGAGGGCGCCCATCTGGGCATCCTTTCCCATAATCATGCTTGCAATCCACCCAGCGATTGCACCAAATACGATCCATAGGATGATATTCATTTCTACCTCCGTAGTAGTTTGTTTGAAAGCGACACCGCTGATCTTGCCTTGCTGTGTCTTCGACATGTTCAAGCAGGAATCTTTCACAGGTTGAACTTAATATCATTATGTCGATTGCCTGGACGACCGTCAATAAGGGCTTACCCTACCCGCCTCGAGGGGAATCAATATTATAGTATGCAATTTATCACTTTCCCCGTAATTTGCAGCCAACCCAAAAGACCTGACCAGTACTTGACTGGTCAGGTCTTCAAATAATAGTTTTAGTTTTTACTCAATAATATTTATTGGCAGCTCATTTTTCGCGCTTAAGGCGGCTACACTAACTTTTGCAGCGATCATTTCGGTAATTTCGCGTAGTGACCTTGCAGCAGCCGAATCGGGATGGGAGGCCACAATTGGTCTTCCACTATCGCCGCCGATGCGCACGTTCTGGTCAATGGGAATTTTACCCAGGAAATTCGTTCCAGTTGCTTGAGCAAGCTGTTCGCCGCCACCTGAGCCGAAAATGTCCATGCGTGTGCCATCAGGCAGATCAAGATAGGACATGTTCTCGACGATTCCAAGAATAGGCACTTCCAAGGTTTTGAACATGTTCAAGCCGCGGCTCGCATCTTCCAGTGAGACGAGTTGCGGCAGGGTCACGATCACCGCGCCGCTGAGGGGCAGGGCCTGGGCGAGGGAGAGAGAGGCGTCGCCAGTGCCCGGAGGCAGGTCCACAATCAGGTAATCGAGTTCGCCCCATTCCACATCACCTAAAAATTGACGGATGGCAGAGTTGAGCATTGGCCCACGCCAGATGAGTGGTTGCCCCGGCTTGACGAGCAAACCCATCGAGATCATTTTGATGCCATACGCAATGGCGGGGATGAGTCGTTGTCCCTGCGGCGGCGGGAGTTTTTCCACGCCAAGCATGGTGGGCGTGTTGGGTCCGTAAATGTCCGCGTCCATGAGTCCGACTCGCGCGCCGCTTTGTGCAAGCGCCACGGCGATATTC
>JAXIPJ010000362.1:0-5944 GCA_045402985.1 Anaerolineales bacterium | reverse complement strand
ACCATATTCTCACGCGTCCTGCGACCAACCCGGTGCTGGGTGCGGATCCAAAGTTCGCCGTCGGGGGTGGGTGGATTGACAAGCATAATATCCACTGCGTCCTCCGAGCGAGGAGCCAAAAGAAGGCCCTCTCGCACAATGGTGTCCGCGTTGGGAAAATTGGCCGGATTCAGCTTCAGTTTTAATCGACTTCCAACATTATCAGATGATGATTGATTTGACGTCATTTTTGTTACCTTTCTCTATACAAAAATTAAGAATAACGATTAGCGTAAACCCATGTCTTGTTTCGTCAGGAGGTCCCTTTGACTTAATTCTTCCAAAATTCGAAGTAATAACCAGTAAATGACCAGTTGGATACCAGCCAAAAACAATAAGGCACTACTTAACAAATAAAACCACAGGCGCCCGATTTCCCAACCTTGTACACCCAAAGCCAAGGCGACCAAAGCGATCGCGAGTCCAAGGACTACTGCAACCATTCCCATCCACCCAAAGTGCAGATCCAATGGGGCTTTGAAGATTGGCTTGCCAAACAGTCCCTGCCGGATCGGTTTCTTATAGAAGAGCGACACCAGATAATTGAATGTGACACCCAGAGCAAATATGTTGATGCCTGCAACCGAAGAAATTAATGCCAGGAACAAAGCAACCACACCCCATGGCCCGAGAGTGGTAATGCCCTGCAGTCTGGCAAGCACGATACCCAGGAACACCAAAGTGGCGATCCCGACTCCAGTCGCACCGATCATGCCCAAAATCCGGACGGGATTATAATATAGCACCGTCCAAACCATGCTTTGCAGGAAAATACGGCCGTCGCGGATGACACTGAGCTTCGAGCGACCGACACGCTCGCTGTAGGGAATCGGCACCTCGCCGATACTAATCCCTTCGTGCAAGGCACGTGTGCTCATCACCGGAGTCAGGTTCAATCCATCAGGCAGAGGGTACATTTGCTCGAGGATCTCACGTTTAAAGACCCGCATTCCACTGGCACTGTCGGTCACCTTCTGGTGACTCAATACCGTCAGCAGGGTTGCAAAAAAGAAGTTGCCTACCCGCCGTGTAAGCGGCATCTTACTTTCTGCACCGGCCATGCGTGATCCGATAACTAGGTCCACACCATTCAACGCTGCGCGGCAAAGATGCGGAAAATACTCCGGTGGATACGTTCCATCTGCATCTAAAAAGCCAATGAGTTCGCCTCTTGCTTTAGAAAAGCCAGTCTTAAGTGCCGCGCCATATCCCTTATTTCGCGGATGGCAAATTAGATTCACACCTGCAATTTTCGATGCCACCTCAGCTGTTCGATCCTTTGAGCCATCATCCACAATGAGCAGCTCAAGCTGATCTACACCAGCATTCTTCAGGTCATGTTCCACGGCAAGCACGCGGCAGGCTATTTCGGCAATGCCATTTTCTTCATTATAGGCAGGAATCACAATAGATAAGAGAGTCATAAACTTTAATCCTCAACTGATTGGAAAATTTGACGACCCGATTGATTGATCTGGCCGTCAATAACTTTAATTGGTTTCGCCGGAACACCACCGACAACGGTATGCGGCGCAACATCTTTTGTGACCACTGCGCCCGCTGCAATAACGGCGCCCTTTCCGACAGTGACCCCGTCAGTAACAATAGCACCGGCTCCCAACCAAACATCATCCTCAATCACAATCCCTTCGGCTGTAATGCCCTGTTCCACAAATGGACGGTTCGGATCGTCGAAGACATGGTTAACTGCAATGATTTGAGTAAACGGTGAGGTGTATACACGGTCCCCAATCTGGACTCCGCCCTGTCCTCGGATGACCGAATACTCGCCGATCAGACTATCACGACCAATCTTGATACCTGAACGAGGCAGGTTGCGAAAATTGTAAACGTGCAGAATGGCACCGTGCATGACAATGGTTCCAGCTCCAATGTCAATGCCTCGTGGACAGGCATGTAAGTAAGCGCCCTGATCTATATAGACACCGTGGCCCAGCTTGATGTGGTCAGTAAAACGCAGGCGGACATTGTTTTCGATAGCGGCGAGCCCATCCATCTGCAGTATGAACCGATAGAGCACCCCCCGCAATCCGATTCCAACAACTGTTGGAATCCAGCCCAAAAAGACTAGAAAGGTCTGCTCATAAAGATACCGAAGAAGAGAGGAGGCCTGGCGATCAAGATATAAACGTATGTTTTTCAGCATAACTTTGTAAAATCTGCAAGCTCCGCCATTCCGACACATCAATTGATTTGCGTCGAGTCGAGTGCGATATAAGAAGATCTGAAGCTACCACCCATTTTACAAAACAGGTCCAGAACCGTAAAGGAATGGGACAACTTATCCTCCAACTCATTCCATCACATATATTCCGGACAATCGATTTTGTCTCTCTTAGTATATCAGGCTCGAAAGTATAATGGCCGTATGTATCCATCAATTTTTCTTGATCGTGACGGTGTACTAATTGAGAACCGGTCGGATTATGTTCGAGATTGGTCACAGGTCAAAATTATTCCCGAAGCTATCCGTGCCTTATCTCTTGCACCGATAAAAAAATATAAAGTCGTCATCGTCACAAACCAATCGGTAGTAGGGCGGGGACTTATCTTGCTTAAGACTGCCCAGAAGATCAACCAACGGCTTATCAATTTTATCCGTGATCAGGGCGGGCAAATCGATGGTGTTTACATGTGCCCGCATAAGCCAGAGGATGGCTGTTCCTGCCGCAAGCCACTGCCCGGTTTATTGCTGCAAGCCGCCAAAGATCTGTCGTTAGATCTCCGGCGCTCATGGATGATTGGCGATGCATGGAGCGATGTGCAAGCTGGAAAAGCGGCAGGCATGCGAGGCACAATTCTTTTAAAAACCGGACGCGGCACTGAGCAATTGCTACAAGCTCGTCTGGAAAAGGTGACTGGCAATCTGGTTTTTGACAATTTACCTTTAGCCTTCGAGGCAATCTATTCCATCGATAACGATCCGGCAATAGGATCACAATCTTAGTCACCGAAATTTTCAGCTGATATCGAGGCAAGCGATGTTGTGACATTTACTGATGACTGGACCTGCTCTTTGATCGTTTTGACAATTAGATGTTCCAGCATCAGGTGAATATCCTCTACATGTTCAATAATATCGCTGTTGACGTGAATATTGATGTTCGCCAATTGACCCAAACGGCCCCCATCGAAGCCGGTAAATCCGATAACTGTTGCCTCATATCTATGGGCCGCTTCCACGGCCTTAATCACATTTTTAGAATTTCCACTGGCTGAAATCGCAATGACGATATCTCCAGGTCTGACTAAACTAACCAACTGCTCTGAAAACACATTCTCATAGCCTTCATCATTGGCAAGTGCTGAGAACATTGCCATATTGTCTGTGAGCCCGATCACACGAAAATGCGGCAGACCCTCTTGACGCGTACTCTTTGCCAAGTCACAGGCAAAATGTGAGGCTGTCGAGGCCGAGCCGCCGTTCCCCAGAATGAACACCTGGCTACCCTTCCTCCGAGCTTGCTGCAATAGGTCAATTACATCAGCAATTAACTGGCGGGGAAGTTGATCCATGGTGAGCTGCAATGTTGATATGTACTCTTGAATGAATTCCATCGTAGTTCGTCCTTGATCCGGTCTAGGAACGTCGATAATTGAAGATTACTTTGGTCCCATCGGCTTCCAGTCGAAAGGGAAGCTCCTGCAAGCCATGTAATGCCATTCGAACTTTGTTTTGGTGCTCGAAGGGCACGTACAGCAGGAGAAATCCCCCGCCGCCCGCTCCTGCGATCTTGCCACCAATCGCACCCGCCCTCCGCGCCGTCTCATACATTTCATTAATCCGTCCATTGCTAATCGTTCCTGCCAGACGTTTTTTCAACTCCCAAGATTGATGGAGCAAGGCGCCCAGCGCGTCAATATTCTCTGTTTCGATAGCGCAGCGAGCTTCATAAACCATGTGTTTGATCTCCCGCAATTCACTAAGGCGGTCTTTCAAATTGTCGACCTGTTCCTTCAAAATGGAGGAAGAACTACGACTCACGCCGGTAAAGAACAACATAAAGTTATTGTTTAGGGCCCGTTGTGCTTCAGATGAGAGTTTGATCCTTTCCACTGTGACTTGTCCATCCGGCAGGAACTCAAAAAATCGGAGACCTCCGTATGCAGCAATATACTGATCCTGAATCCCTATCGGCCGTTTTAGTGTTTCGATTTCTATAGCACAAGCTTCACGCGCCAGTCTTTCAGCAGGGACCATCTCTCCCAAATAGGCATACATGGCGTGTAACGCGCCGACCGTGACTGTGCTGGACGAGCCCAAGCCAGAGCCTTCAGAAGGAATATCTCCCATGGTTGTAATTTCCACCCCACGGTCAATTCTTGTGAGGCGCAGAGACTCCCGAATTAACTCGTGATGGATCTGATCAATTTCATCAACCATCTCGGTTTGTGTATAACCAATGCGTAATTTGCTATCAAAACGTTTTTTAATGGTCACGAAAATATATTTATCAATAGCAGAACTTAAGACACAACCCCCCTCCTGCGCAATGAATGCGCGAAAATCTGTCCCTCCACCGAAGAAACTGATCCGTAATGGTGTCTGAACGATAATCAACTGGCTCTCTCCAAAGCTCGCAATAGAAGATTAGTGTTCAAGGCTAATAAGCGCCTTTTGCTCTGAGTACAGCAGGGATTGTTTGGAATAAGAGCTGAAAGTCAAGCCATAGGCTCCAGTTACGGACATAATACATATCCAGGCGGACCCGTTCTTCATAGGAAATGTCCGATCGTCCGCTGACCTGCCATAGTCCGGTGATTCCGGGCAAAACTGTCAGAAGGTTCATATCAAATTGCTTATACATCGATACCTCTTCCGGCGAGATCATTCGAGGTCCAACCAACGTCATGTCACGTTTGAGAACATTAAATAATTGAGGGAGTTCATCCAGGCTGAATTTGCGTAAGAGAACACCGATTCGGGTAATCCGAGGATCATTTTTCAGTTTATGATTTCTTGCCAATTCCTCCCTTAATACAGGAAATTTGCCCAAAATCTCATCACCATTAATTACCATTGTTCGAAATTTCAAAGCATAAAATCGTTTACCATTGAGTCCCATTACTAATCTCCTATGAAAAACAGGACCAGGGGAACTGATTTTTATCCAAATTGCAATAAGCAGAAGGAGGGGGGAGAGAATTATTAGACCCACTACAGTAAGCACATAATCAAAGATCAATTTCAGAAGGGCATCGGAGCCCGTCAAGCGAACTTTGTTAACGTAAA
Source organism: Anaerolineales bacterium (assembly GCA_045402985.1). GTDB lineage: Bacteria > Chloroflexota > Anaerolineae > Anaerolineales > Villigracilaceae > Defluviilinea. Next base: position 651 of record JAXIPJ010000362.1, on the reverse strand, counting down.
CCAACGGAACGTAGGCATACTCACTAACGGTCAAGCTGGTTGTCAGGATTTCATACAATCCGGAAGACATACGAATATTAACCTTGTCCGTTAAGCTGTACTTTCTGAAAATATCTAGCAAATGATCACGAGTAGAGAAGGCACTAGAAGCCAGTATCACTTCACCGATCTGATACCGCTCAATAATCTCGCCCAACTGGTCAACGGAGCCCAAACAGGCAAGATGGTGAAATACCGGAGATGTTGCCGGCGTCTTCTTATCTACAAAACCCACGAGATGTAGACCAGACGACTTCCAACGCCGTAGTTGTTCTGCGAGCGAGCGCCCTTCCTGATTGGCCCCAACAATGACTGCGGGCGTCACAAAGAATCCATATCCACGAAGCTTATACACAGTCCTTCTCAAAATTAAGCGGGCCACCGCTACAAAAAGAAACGTGCTACCCCATGTTAATAATAACCAGCCGCGTGCAATAATCAAAGTCGGATCGAGGAAACTTACTATGATGATCAACAAAAAGCCCGCTGTCGCAGAACTAAAAACTTTTGAATATTCACGAGTACCGCCAAGCAAATTTCCCTTGATGTATAAGCCGTTGATCGCGAAGATCACAAGCCAAAGAAAAGGAACTTTATAGAGCAGAAATTGAT
>JAXIPJ010000200.1:0-4233 GCA_045402985.1 Anaerolineales bacterium | reverse complement strand
TGCAAGTTGCATTGCTGCTAACTCAATATCCTTTAATTGCGTGATCGAAAGAGCCTCGGTTTTATTGGGGAGAAAGACATCTGTAACAGAAAGTAGTTCGTCAAAGCCAAGCCATCGTTCAGACGGGTCGTAGTTCGTATCGAGGGATGTCGTCAATCCAAGTGAACGCGCCATCAGAAAGAGTTTCGACAAGTCAGGTTGAAGATTCGTTTGCAGGAAGTAGGATGCAACATGCAGATGCCGTGCTTGTTGGAGCAATGCGTCAGGGATGTCCGAGGCTTGCAGCGTGGGGATCAGCCCAAGGTGAGTCAGGATCGCACGATCTCCCTGAGCGTAGTCGAAGGGCTGACTAAGGATCACGCTGAGTCCAGTTTGCCCATCTGTGCGGACGATGACATTGCTTACATTCACATTACGCTTTTGCATTTCGTCGAGCATGAAACGACCGAAGACATCCTCACCACACACACCGATAAATGCAACTTTCAAACCAAGCCGTGCAGCGCCGCACGCAAATATAGCGGACGATGAACCAATGGCAAGCGTTGCTTTATCAACGATTTTTTCGACCTGACCAAACTCAGGAACGACATTCCCTGAAAGGATCAGATCGGGATTGATTTCGCCAGCTACCAGAATATCAAACATCAATAGGTCTTATACCAATCAAATGGAGTTTCTGCAGCATAGAAGTCAGTATAAGGTTTCGCAAGCGCATGACATAAAGATGTGAGGCGCGCGATACGTTGCTGCGCGGTGGTGCTCAGGAACTTTATGCGTTCATCGTCATTCATTGTGACAGCCTCCTTCCATACCGCGCGGCCGACAGCGATTCCGCTTGCACCAGCATTGCACGCCACCGTCACTTGACTCACAAAGGTTTCGTAATCCACTGCGGCGGAGAGCAGGATCCACGGGGTGATAGATGCAGATGAAATTTCCTTGCAGGCTTCCAACCATTTTGATTCATCCATGTCATTTGCGACGAGCGGGAATTCGGCTTTGAGAATATCAATGTTGAGCGAAGTAAGTCGCTTTGCTGATTCAACAACGACATAACGTTTTTCTTCTGAGGTTGATTTTCTGTTTTCATCCAGTGAATATGATAGCGGCTCGAGCATGAGAACCAGATCATATTTCCTGCAATCTTCCACAACTATGGATATAAAGTCTTCGATCTCTTTGGCAGCGGATGAATCCGGATGGTAATAGACGAGTAGCTTGATGGCACTCGCGCCCATGCGTTTGGCCTTTTCCACTGACCAACCGGGGATGATTTGTGCCTGACGTGCAGTTGCATCGCCAGTGTAACCAGTGGACTCAACTGCGACGACCAATCCTATATTATTTGGAATTGCGCGTTGGGCAATGGCTTGGGCTGCGGAAACTTCAGGGTCAAGCAAAACAGCCGTCGCTTTTGAAGCGAGCGTGGAGGTCACAGCCAGTTTGAAGCGCGAGAGTTCTTCATCGTTGACAAAGGCAGGATTTGCTTTGCGCAGGTTTTGGCGATGGTCGAGCGCCAGAGCAGTGAACGTGCCGCGTTCAGAGCTGATTTGTTGAAGCCCACGCAGTTTGCCGATGGAGATGGGTCTCATGTGTCAGGTTCCAAGCGCCAAGTCTTTGTGAAAAGAGGATAGGGTATGGACCCTATCCTCTTTTCATTTATCCATTAGCGGACTTCATCCGCTCCAAGGTCAATCGCCGGGCCTTGAATGCGGGTTTGACCATCAATATCAAGCGTGCCAGACTCAGTAAGGTTCTGTCCGCGGTCGATCGCTGGCGATGTAGATTGCAGGTGCAAATCGCCAGCGCCAGGATTGACCAACAACGGGTCTGTGCCGACCAATCCGTTCGTGTCATTGCCTGAACCCGATTGATACGCGGCAAAGGTCGAGTAGGTGACCCCCTTCCAGATCCACGTACCAGCCGTCCCGCCGCCAGAGGCGAAGTACAGGTTGTAGTCTACAACGTTGTTGGTCATCACCGCGCTCCAACTTTCGATGTAGCGCTTGAACGCGTTGGCAGAGATAATGTTGTTTTTGATGATGTTGTTGCGCGTGTCAAATTGGATATATAACTCTGCGCCCCAATCACCCTGTGTGAAATTGTTGTATAGCGTGTTGTTGACGATCACACAATTCTCGGTGCTGCCGCGGCGCTTGTCGTATCCTCCGATGGCAATGCCAGCCTGTGTATTGCTGTAGAAGAAGTTATTGCGGAGCGTGATAAAGCTGGTGGCTGTGCCGCCATGTTCGCTGGCCAGCTCAATTCCAATGTTGGAATGGTGAACGATATTGCGCTCAATGAGGATGTTCGTGCCACCGTCGACGTAAATGCCGCCAGCACTACGCTCGTTTCCGTACGCCGGGTTCCCAAAGGAATTAATGTTGTAGACCAGGTTCCCGACCACCGTACCATCGCGGGCACGATCCACTGCAGGATTCGGGTTCTCGCCTTCGAAGCCGATAAAGTCGATCCCGATATTGTCGTTGTCGTGCACGATATTATTGGACACGACGAACTGTTCCACATTGCCATTGAGCACCATCGACTCGCTCCAACCAGTCTGCAGGGCGTAGACCTCATTGCCGTCTATGATGAGATCGTGAATGGAGGCATTGGGATCGCGGCCATATACAGCAATTCCATGCGCGCCGCAGTGGCTACAGCTGTTCTCGACGTTATGCACATTGTTGTTGCGGATTTCTAAATGGTCGCCGTTCCCTCGAACCCAGATACCCGCAGGGAAGACCGATGTGCTACCCCCCGCTTGCAGGTTGCGGATCTCGAAACCGATTAGCTTGACGTAGGCCTTGTTCTCGATCACAACCAGGCCCGTCTCGTCAACGATGGGCAGTCCTGTTCCATCAATGACAGGTGTGTGGGTTGAGAAATTCTGCAGGGTGATATATCCACCACTCGCCGAGCCTGAATTACGGAACGTGACCGTTTCGTTGTACACGCCGTTCATCACGTGGACGGTGCTGCCCGCAACCACGTGATCCATTGCATATTGGATGTGTCGCCAAGGCGAAGCCTGACTACCATTATTGGAGTCGCTTCCAGTAACCGAGACATAGTAATTGCCAGCAGGCAGAGGCGTCGCGGTCGGACCGCTAGGAGTGGCCGTGGGTGTCGGCGTCTTGGTTTTGGGCGCGTAGAGTGGTGAGGCTTGTACATCGATCAAATTAACCATCCACAGACTCGCAATTAAAGCGACAGCCAACATCAACAGCACACTTGAGAAAAACCTTTTGTGAATCATGCTCTATCTCCTTTGCTGAATGCGATATCCACGACACCGCCTCACGGTGTGCCTGACAGGGACATGGATACCTTCGGCGAACGCACCCCGCCACGCGCTCAGCCAACAGATGATTTTTTCCAAACACCTCCTTTCACTCAGAGCAATATCAAACCGTATGCGCTTTGAACTGCGGTAGATACTCTTTGTGTTGTGCAAAGAGTTCGTTGGTCATCTGGCGAATTTCGGCGAGCGACAAGACTGCAGATGTGAGCGGGTCGTGGCAGATGGCACGATAAATCATCATCGGGTCACCTTCGATGGAGCCAGTAATTGCCATCTCTTCAATGCCGCTCGAAAGATTCGTGAGCAACGCACATTCAGCAGGGAGCGCGCCAACGTAAATGGGATGGAAGCCAGCCTTGTCCACGACGACTGGCACTTCCACACATGCGCCTTGCGGAAGATTGGTGATGAGATCCGTATTACGAACGTTGCCATTGAACTTGAACATCTCGCCGCCTCTGAGGGCATTAACGATGTAAGCGGCGTACTCATGTTCGCGTTGCAAATTTTCTTCAGTGAGAGGTTGTTCAAGTCTTTCCTTGACCTGGTCTTGCCACGTGGCATCCCTGTGTTGATATTCCTTGAGGATGTAGGCGTACTCGCCGGGATTCCAGCCCGTGCCATGCGTACAATATTTTTCGATGAGGTCGGGGCGCTTGCGGAACCACGGATTGTATTCGGAGTTATGTCCGCTCGACTCGGTGACATACTTTCCAAGCGCGAGATACATTTCGTTGCGGACTTGTTCGTGATTGTAAATCTTGGGTCGCTCGGTAATAGCTTTATGAATCAGCGGATAGGCGTCCACGCCGTTCCACTTGTATTCGAGATACCACGCCTGATGATTGATGCCTGCACACAGGTAATCAATTTCGTTATACGGCGCTCCGATCCACTCGGCGAGCATCATCGCCGAACCCTGT